>CAIYOY010000195.1 GCA_903927905.1 uncultured Verrucomicrobiales bacterium
ACCTCCCTGTTCATGCACCCCGTCATCTACGGTTCTGCTGGCAGCGGCATGTGCGATCTGACCACCGCCTGCACCCTCTCTGATTGGGTGGCCAATTACAACGGTGAAAACCTCTACACTGGCAATCCTTGGAGCTGCTGCACGAGCTGCAACTACGTCTCGCCCGGCACCAAGAATGGCTGGACCTATTGGCAAGTCAGTTCCACTGGCGCCATCTCCGGCATCTCCGGCAACGTTGACCTCGATGCCTATCCCCTCAGCCTCGCTGAGTTGAAAGATTATCAAGGGTTCTGATAAGCCCCTTGTCTCTGCAAGACCCGCGCAAGTTCCTCTGGAGCTTGCGCGGGTTCTTTATCGGGAGGCGCGAAAATAAAGATAGATTGTCTTTGAGCAGGTTGCTATAAAACGCGTCGAACCTGACAAAGTCTTGCGATGAAACCGCATTCCGAGGCAAAGATTTCTTGCCTGTCAAAGTAATGATTGATGGGAATACGTGGTAACAGTTTTTAAATATGAAATTGAAGTTACAAAAAGCCCTGATGCTGGCGGTTTTGATTGCCCTGCCCGTGCTGGCCGAAGAACATGGAACTCCGGTCGTACCGTCAGGTCCGCCCGACAAGGAAAAAATCAGCTACGCCCTGGGCATGAGGCTCGGCCTTCAACGCAAGCAATCCAAGTCCGACTTGGACATCAATAATTTCTGTCAGGGACTCAAAGACGCACTGGAAGATAAGCCCACCCAAATCAAAGAAACGGAAATAAGATCGGTGATGAAAGAGGCCCAAGCCCGCGGCACCAATATCACGGCTCAGGAAAAACTTAAACTCGCTTATGCCTCAGGCCTGGGCATCGGCCTGCAACTCAAAAAATCCGGCGCTGACTTGAGCGCTGACACTATTAAACAAGCCATCAACGATGTGGCGGAAGGCAAACCGACGAAAGTCCAGGAATCAGAAATCATCGGTCTATTGATGAAAGGCCAGGAAGCCGCCGCCACCAAGATGGGGGCCACTCACAAGATTGAGGGCGAAGCCTTTCTGGCCAAGAACGCCAAAGAACCGGACATCAAGATTCTCCCCGACGGCTTGCAATACCGCATCCTCAACGAAGGCACCGGAAGCATCCTCACCACCAACGACCACATCTTCCTTAAATGGAAAGGTTCTTTTCTCAACGGCAAGGAATTTGAACATCATAATCATTTTCCCACCACGCCGGGCGGCGGTTTCCAATGCTGGCAGGACGCCTTGCAACGGATGAAAGTTGGCGCCAAGTGGCAAATTTTTTCACCGCCAGCCCTGGCATTCGGTCACGAAGGCGAGCCCCATTACAATGTTCCTCCGGATTCCACCGTGATTTTTGAACTCGAAGTGCGGGAACTGGTCAAAGCTGATGATCCGCGACTTGGCCAGGGCCGATTGGGCCATGGAGTGGATGGACGGGATGACCCGTAGATGAAAGCACAAAATCAGTTTACGCAAGAATCAGCATGATCCGATGTTCTTATGACCCCCTGCCCTCCGGCAGCAATGAAATAGTTTCTTCTTCCACCCAATGATAAAAGTTGAAAACCTGACCAAAGCCTTTGGCACCAAATTGGCGGTCAACAATGTTTCTTTCAGCGTGGAACGCGGCGAGGTCCTCGGTTTCCTCGGGCCTAACGGCGCGGGCAAATCCACCAGCATGAGGATGATCACCGGGTTTATCGCCCCGTCCGACGGCAAAGTCAGCGTCGGCGGTTACGATCTGGTGACCAACCCCATTCCGGCCAAACGTCTCCTCGGCTATCTGCCGGAAAGCGCCCCGGTTTATGTTGACATGACTGTCCGCAGCTTTCTCTCCTTCTGCGCCGAACTCAGCGGCTTGCGCGGGGACGCTCGCAAAAAAGCGGTCTTCCGGGTGGTCGAGATGTGTTTTTTGGAATCAGTGCTTAATCAAAGTGTGGACACGCTATCCAAAGGCTACCGTCACCGCACCTGCCTGGCCCAGTCCATCATTCACGACCCGGAAGTGCTCGTGCTGGACGAGCCGACTGATGGGTTGGATCCCAATCAGAAATTTGAGATCCGCAGCCTGATCCGCCGCATGGGCGAGCGCAAAGCGATCGTTTTTTCCACGCATATTTTGGAAGAAGTCGAAGCCGTTTGTTCCCGGGCCATCATTATTGATCGCGGTCAAATCGTGGCCAGCGGCACCCCGGAACAATTGAAGCGGAAATCCGAATTATGTGGAGCTGTGCTGCTCGTGGTTCGCGGCGTCAGTGGGGCGCAATTGACCTCCAAGCTGGGAGCGGTAAGTCTGGCCCGCAAAACAACTCTGATTAAAGAAGAAAATGGACAAGCCACCGTGCGGGTCTATCCGAAGTCGGAAGCGGGCAACGGCCCGTTCGTCCGGGAAATTTTAGCGGCCACCAGCGCCTGGCAGATTGATGAAATCAAGACCGAAGAAGGTCGCCTGGATGAAGTGTTCCGCAGCATCACCCTGCCCGACACGGTGAAAGGAAACACGAAATGAACTCTCTCGCCAATATCTGGGCCATCGCCAAACGGGAATTGGGCGGCTATTTTTCCTCGCCCGTCGCTTATGTCTTCATCGTCATCTTCCTTTTGGCCGCCGGCTTTTTCACCTTCACCATGGGTCATTTTTTTGAAGGAGGTCAGGCCAATCTCAGTTCCTTTTTCCGATGGCATGATCTGCTCTACCTCTTTCTCGTTCCCTGCGTCGGCATGAGGCTGTGGGCGGAAGAACGCCGGGTTGGCACGCTGGAACTGCTCCTGACCAAACCGGTGACTGTTTGGCAGGCAATCGTCGGGAAATTTCTCGCCTCGTGGATTTTCCTCGGCTTGGCGCTGATTCTGACCTTCCCGCTGATCATCACAGTCAACTATCTCGGTTCGCCCGATAACGGGGTCATTATCGCCTCCTACCTGGGCAGCCTCTTAATGGCCGGAACGTATTTGGCCATCAGTTGCATGACTTCGGCCATGACCCGCAATCAAGTAGTCAGTTTTATTCTGTCCGGTGTAATATGCCTGTTCCTCGTCCTCTGCGGTTTCGACTGGGTCACTGGTTTTCTGACCCGCTTCGACCGCCCGTGGATCGTGGATCTGGTTTCGTCCCTCAGTGTCATGACCCATTTTCAACCGTTCACCACCGGCATGGTGGATTCGAGGGATGTCATCTTCTTCCTGTTGATCATCGGTTTCGCGCTGTTCACCAATGGCGTCATCATTCGCAGCCACCAGTATTCGAGCGACAAGGTGATGAAGCGAAAAAGCTTTGAGCGAATCCTTTATTCCACCGGCGGCGTCATCGCCATGTTTGTCGTCATGCTGGCTTTCTACATCGTCAGCAGCGCAGCCAAAGTGCGGTTTGATATCACGGCAGACCAAGCTCACACTCTCTCCGCCGGCACGAAAAAAATTCTCGATCACCTCGATTCCCGGGTCACCGTTCGTTTCTATTGCACGCAGTCGGACAACGCCATGCCGCCCGCGCTCAAGACCTACGCGCACCACGTCGAAGACTTGTTGCATGAATACGTTCAGGAAACGGCCCATGGGCACGGCACCTTGCTGATCGAAAAATACGATCCCAAACCCGATTCCGATGCGGAAGATTCCGCCCGGCTCAACGGCATCGAAGGACACGCCACCGGGCCGTTTGGCAGCGATAAAATTTATTTGGGCGTGGTCGTCAGTCTGCTGGATAAGAAATTCACCTTGCCGTTCCTGTCCCCCGATCGTGAACGGTTGCTCGAATACGATCTCTCCCGCGCCATCGCCCGGGTAACGAGCGGTTCGCCTCCCCTTGTCGGCATCATGACCGGCCTGCCCATCTGGGGCCAGCCGTACAATCCGATGCAGCATCCCGGCGATGTGCGAGCGGAGGATTGGGCTTTTCTTTCTGAATTGAAAAAGGATTTCACCGTCAAGGAAGTCCCGATGAGCGGAGAAAAAATAGACGACCAAATCAAGGTCCTGATGGTGGTGCACCCGGTGAATATCACCGCCATCGCGCAGTACGCCGTTGACCAATTCATCCTGCGCGGCGGCAAAGTCGTGGCCTTCCTTGATCCCCATGCCTTTTTCGACCAAAGCCACGATCGCAGTTCAGCGTTCATGCTGGCCGGGGACAATTCGGCCAAATCTTCCCTCGACAAATTATTGCGCGCCTGGGGCCTGGACATGGCTCAGGACAAAGTGGTCGCCGACCGCTCCTTCGCCGGTCGCAACAACCAATCCGGCGAACCCATGCCCACCCTGCTGCTGGTCACGCGGGCCGGCATCAATGAAAACGAAGTCGCCACCAGCCAGATTGATAATCTGTTCATGCCGTTTGCCGGCGTTTTCACCGGCAAACCGGTGGATGGCCTGAAAGAAACCGTGCTGGTCAAATGCTCGGTCAATTCGGAACTGGTGGACACCCTGATGGCCACCGCCGGCAGTGAAATCTTAAAGAGCTTCAAAGCCTCCAATATCGAATACCCGCTGGCTATTCACTTGACTGGAAATTTTAAGACCGCTTTCCCCAGCGGCCCGCCCAAAGATCCCCTCTCCCCCATTCAAAATGACCCGGCCGCCCAGGTGAAAGAATCCCAAGGGAACCCCGAAGTCGTCCTGGTCGGCGACACCGACATGTTAAACGACAAGGTTTCCGTCAATGTCCAGAACGTCATGGGCCATCGGGTCGTTCATCCGGTCAACGGCAATCTTAATTTTGTGCAAAGCCTGGTCGAACAGCTCGGCGGCGACGACGATTTGATCAGCGCCCGCAGCCGGGCCAGCATCAACCGTCCCTTCACCCGGGTCAAAGACATGGAGGCCAAAGCCGGCCGGCAGTGGGAGGAGAAAGTGGCGGTGCTGGAAGCCAAGAAACGCGAAATGGAAAAGAAAATCCGCGAACTCCAGGCGCAAAACGAAAGCGGCAAAGACCTCATCCTTTCACCCGCGCAGGAAAAAGAGCTGGAAGGCTATCAACAAGGCATGATTGACGTTGGCAAAGATTTAAAACAGGTGCGCAAGAACCTGCGCAAGGATACCGACGCGCTGGAGTTCCAGACCAAAGTGATCAACATCGGCACCATGCCCGCCCTGGTGGCCCTTTCGGGTTTGTTTCTGGCCATCCTCAAATCGAAGCGCCGGGGGGCCAAATGAACCGCAAACAATTCATCTTTCTTTTATTGGTCCTGGCCATTCTGGGCGGTGCGGGACTGGTTTTGCTCAAGCGCAATCAACAGTCCTGGACCGTGCGCGAAGCCAAAGTGGGCGATAGAGTCCTGCCTAATTTCCCCTACAATGACGTTGCCGCCATTCATGTCAAAGGCGGCGGCAACGAATTCAATGTGATTCGGAAGGATGGCATTTGGCGCATACCTGAACGCAGTGATTTTCCGGCTAATTTTCGGGCCATCAGCGATCTCCTGATCAAGATCAAGGGACTGAAAGTGGTGCAATCGGAAATTATCGGCCCTTCCCTGTTAAGCAGCGTACAACTGGATGAACGCAGCCGTACGCTCATCGAATTTAAGGATGCTCAAGGAAAATTGATCACGGCACTCATCCTGGGGAAAAAACATGATCGCCCGCAAAAAGATAACGAGCCGCTCGGCATCCACGGCTTTTGGGACGGGCGTTATCTGCTCCTGCCCGACGATCCCAATAATGTTCTGTTGACCTCGGATGAGTTGGGCAGTGTTATTCCCGAACCCGGCCCATGGTTGAGCCCGGACTTTTTTAAAGTCACTGACATCAAATTCATGTCCTTGAATTCTCCTAATCCCAGCAATTCATGGTCGGTTTTGCGTGAGTCCAAAAATTCCCCCTGGATTCTGGCCGATGCCAGCCGGGCGAAGCCTTTAATCCAGCCCGCGCCGCACTTACCTCCGAGATGATGGAATTTCCCAGGTTTAACGATGTCGTTACCAACATCCCCCCTTATTCCATGAACTGGGGTCTGGATCATCCTACCGTGGTCAGCATTATGACCGAGCAATTGGCCTACACCCTCAAGGTCGGTGCCAAGCAACCCAACGGAAATTATCACATGACGGTGGCTGTTACTGCGGACATTCCAGCCCAGCGAACCCCGGGTCAAAATGAATCGCCCGCTGATAAAGAAAGATTGGACGAAGAATTTGAGAAGAACAACAAAGAGCGCCGCGAAAAACTGACCAAAGGTCAAACACTGGCACCCTGGATTTTCGAAGTGGATCCGTGGATTGAACTGATCATTCGCGACCGGAGCCAACTCATGGGCACCAACGCGCCACCGGCCAGTAATTAAGAAATCATCTTCACTTGAAAACGGCAATGGTCAAAGGTACTTCCAATTGAGGGATGGAGGCCAGCGAAGTTTCGACCGTGACGATTCCATTGGTAAAAACGCGGGGCAATTCGTCAAATTTCATGACCATGTCAAATGTCTTACCCGCCTCTTTTGGCACAATTTTTATGCTCATGCCTTTGATGCTGCTGGTGGCGCTTTTGATCTCGACGGCATTTCCGAGCATGGATTTCAGCTCCACCGTTTTGGTCAGGATCTGCGGCGGATAATCTTTTATGGCGCTGCCCAGGCTGGGAATCGGCCAATAGATCTTAGGTGGCGTCGCGGTCACTTCTCCCTGAACATCCCCGGTCACATGAATGGTCCGCACTGGATAGGCCGGTTGATTGCTGGTCCACAATTGCACCACCGCGTCGATCGGTGCCGGTGGTCCTGGAGGACGGTGGACGGTCACATTGACTCGGGCCGCAGGATCTTTGGGCGCAAAGGAAGAATCAAACGCGGTGCTGATCCAATCCTGGGACGCTGTCAAACGGTCAATCCCCAGTGGCTTGTCATCCACCCGGGTGACGATAAAATTTCCTTCGGTCGCGTCTTTTCCCGCCGACAGCGTGACTTGCAATTCCGAGGAACTGAATTCATAAAGCGGCATATAACTCAACTGCATGGTGAGTTGCACGTCGGGTGTTTTCGGATCGTTGGAATGAACAGCGATATGTTTCTGCGTCGTATCCATGGCGTGATCCAGTTTGATTTTGTAGGAGATCTCACCGCTTTCGCCGGGGCCGACCCGGGCAGGCTTTACTCTGGCATCGGTGCAGCCGCAACTCGGTTCCGGCGGAGCAACCTGTAAAATACCATCGCCCACATTTTTGAATTTAAACACCCCGGAAGTGGTTTCAATAGCCACGAGATGCCCAAAATCAAAAAAGGTGCTTTCAAATTGGATTTTGGGAATTCCTTTGGGGGTGTTTTCGGGGTCGGCGGCGGCAAGGGTAGTCGTCAGCAAACCCAAACAGAGCGCAACAATCACATACGAAAGTGCAACAATCCAAAACGTTCGTTTCATTGCTGGGATGAGGTTCAAAATGGTGACGCCACGGTGATGGGCACTTCCAATTTTGGCACCGAAGGCAAGGAGGTTTCGACCAGGATTTTTCCTTCGACCAAATTTTTCGGCAATTCATCAAATTTAACGATCAGATCAAAGGTTTTTCCGGCGTCTTTCGGCACCACTTTCACGCTCGTTCCAAGAATGTTGCAGGTCGCTTTGGTGATCTCCACCGGCTTATCAAGGGTGGATCTTAATTCGATATGACGACAGATGCTCTCCGCCGGATAATCTTTTATCTCTTTGCCATGATCCACCAGTACCCAATAAAATTGGGCCGGATTGGCGACCAATTCCGCCTGAATTTCACCTTTAATCGTCACCACGCGGACCGGGTGATCTGGAAAATTGCTGCTCCACATGGAAACCGTGCCGTTGATCAGCCCGGCCGGATTGACCGCGCGATGAACCGTTACGTTGACTCGGGCTGAGTTTTTCGCCGGTTCCAACGAGACATTAAGCCCGGTCGTTCCCTTTGGTTCATAAGTGGGATCAAACGCGGCCGTGATCCAATCGGCCGAGGTGGTCAGGCGATCAATTTCCAAATCCCGGCCATCGGTGCGCGTAATGGTAAAACTTCCCGGCACACTGTCTTTTCCCGCAGGCAACACGATATGCACCGCAAGCGGGTCAGCTTCGTAACGAGGCGTGTAATCAAATTGCGCATTCAATTCAATGCTCGGGGTTTTCGGATCATTGGAACGCACGATGATGTGCCGCTGGGCGCTGAGGGCATGTTCCATTTTGATGGTGAATTTGATGATTCCGCTTTCACCGGGAGCCAGCTTTTCGGGTATGGCTTTGGCTTCGGTGCATTCACAACTGGGGGCAACGCCCTCGATCACCAGCGGCGCATCGCCCGTGTTCTTGAATTTGAAATGCCCAGCCATCGGGGCATCGGAAACAATTTTACCAAAATCAATCAGGTTCGTCTCAAACTCGATTTTGGGAGTTCCAGTGACCGCTGGTTCAGCCGCTTGGATGCCGGAAACAAAAGCGAGAGCGGCAACCAACATCGCCATTCCTAAAATTGAAAATCTATGTTTCATAGCCGTTGAAATAGGGCTTATTGTTACCGGCTTCAGGTTTTTCTTCAATCCCGCATTTGCGGAAGCCCCGCGTCTTGCCAAATTCTAAGCCTTCCCGTTATCCTGAGATTCATGCCGCCCTTTTTCGAGTCTTTATGAGATTGCAGCGCTGGATCATTTCAACGCTCCTGGTGCTTTTGGTTCTCGCCGTGTACTGGCCGGTGAAAAACTACGACTTCGTCAATGTCAACGACTTCGAATACGTCAGCAAAAACGATCACATCAACGCCGACTTCTCCTGGCCGGGCGTCCGTTGGGCCTTGACCAGTCAGGTCGCGGCCAATTGGCATCCCGTTACTGTTTTCTCGCACATGCTGGATTGTCAGATTTATGGCCTGAATGCTGGCGGACACCACTTCACCAGCGTGCTACTGCATTTGGCAAGCGTGCTGTTGCTCTTTTCCATCCTGCTGAAAATGACCACAAAAACACCGGAAGATTTGGCCGCCAACTTCTGGCCCTGCGCGGTAGTGACTGCGCTCTTCGCCCTGCACCCTTTGCGCGTGGAATCGGTTGTTTGGATTTCTGAGCGCAAGGACGTGTTGAGCGTTTTTTTCTTCATGCTGACGCTTTGGTCTTACCTGCATTACGTGAAAAAGAAAGAGGCCAAGTCAAAGGGGGGGACCTGGTATTTTCTGGCGCTGCTGTTTTTCGCCTTGGGCCTGATGTCCAAGCCGATGTTGGTCACCCTGCCCTGCGCTTTGTTGTTGTTGGATTATTGGCCGTTGAAGAGAGTGAGAGTGGAAAGTGAAAGTGAGGCGTTCTCTTTTGGCAAATTGTTTCTCGAAAAAATCCCATTTTTCCTGCTAACAGTCGTATTCAGCGTGGTCACTTTCCTCACCCAAAAAGGCGCGGGTGCCATGGGCTCCCTGGAAAAACTGCCCATCTCGGCTCGACTGGCCAACGCCATGGTTTCTTACGCGCGATATTTGGGCAAAACGGTCTGGCCCGATTCACTGGCCGTTTTATATCCCATGCCCGAAGGTTGGGCGGCGTGGAAGATCGCAGGAGCAGTCGCTCTGTTTGTCACCTTGTCTCTCTTTGCCATTTTCAATGTCCGGCGCAAACCGTATTTATTCATGGGTTGGTTTTGGTTCGTGGGCATGTTGGTGCCGGTCATCGGACTGGTTCAAGTCGGCACTCAAGCCATGGCTGATCGTTTCACTTATTTGCCTTCGATCGGACTTTTCATGGCGGTGGTTTGGGGCTTGTCCGATATTTTCGCGGCTTGGAACAAGCGCGTTCTGATTCCGGTGACCGGAGCCATTCTAGCCGTCGGTTGCGTGGCCGTCACCGCCAATCAAGTGCATTATTGGCAGGATACCGAAACGCTGCTGCAACATACTGTTGCTTTGACTGGCAAAAATCCGCGCGCCAACGCCACCCTTGGCACCACCTTCGCCAACAAAAATCAGTGGGCCGAAGCCGAGCGCCACCTCGGAAAAGCCATCGAGGAAAAACCTGATTTCGCAGAAGCTTACGGTGATCTGGGCGGAGTTTATGCCCGGCAGGGAAAACTCGATGATGCCCAACACGCTTACGAAAAAGCCCTGCAACTTAAACCGGCGCTGCCCCTGGCCCATTTCGGCCTGGCTAATCTGTTGATGAAAAAGGGTCAGATCGAAGAGCCGATTTCCCATTTAAATGCCGTCCTGAAATTGAAACCCGATTTTGCCCAAGCCCATTTTTATTTGGCCATCCTTCTGGCTCGCCAGCATGATCCGGCGGCCTCCATCGCCCATCTTCAGCAAGCCGTTCAACTAAAACCAGACTGGATTCCGGCCATTAACAGCCTCGCTTGGAATCTAGCCACCCAACCCGACGATAAACTTCGCAACGGCAAGGAAGCCATGAACCTGGCCCTTCGCGCGGAAAGCCTGACCCGCAGAAATGAACCTGGCGTGCTTGACACTTTGGCCGCCGCCTACGCCGAGACCGGCCAATTTGCCAACGCCATCGAAACTGCGGAGAGCGCCAGGCAAAAGGCCATTGCCGTGAACCAAATGCGTCTGGCCCAGGAGATCGAAACGCACCTGAAGATGTATCAGTTGCGACAACCCGTGCGAGAATGACCTCTCCCTGCCCTACGTCACCTTCCGGCGAAACCCGTGACCACCAGAGCGGGCCGAAACTGAATCAACGTTTGCTCGTTTCCGCCGTCCTGATCGCGGCGATTGTCGCCGCTTATTGGTCGGTTACTGGTTACGGCTTCGTCAGCATTGACGACTTTGAATACGTTCGCGATAACCCGAACGTGAATAGTGGTTTTTCCTGGGAAAATATCAAATGGGCCTTCACTCATCCCGTCGCCGGCAACTGGCATCCGTTGACCATGCTGTCCCACATGCTTGATTGTCAACTCTACGGCTTGCGCGCCGGAGGACATCATCTGACCAACATCCTTTTGCACATCAGCAACACCCTCCTGCTCTTTTGGCTTTTGCTGCGGATGACCGATAAAAAACCGAACGTTTCCTACCTGACCTCAACCCTCTGGCCCTGCGCCCTGATCGCGGCGCTTTTCGCGCTGCATCCGTTGCGCGTCGAATCCGTCGCCTGGATTTCAGAACGCAAGGATGTGCTCAGCGGCTTCTTCTTCCTGCTCACCCTCTGGGCCTACGTCCGTTACACGGAAGAGTTCAAGGTTCAAAGTTCAAGGTTCAAAGTTTTTTACGCATCGGCCCTGCTGTTTTTTGCCCTCGGCCTGATGTCCAAACCGATGCTCGTGACCCTCCCCTGCGTCTTGCTGCTGCTGGATTATTGGCCGCTGCAAAGACCAGGACCGGGAAAATCACTTCCCCGCTTATTCTTGGAAAAAATCCCCTTCTTCGCACTCGCCGCAATATTCAGCGTCATCACCGTCTCCATGCAAAAACGCGCGGGTGCCGTCGTGACGTTGGAAGAATTCCCCCTGAAATATCGGATCGCCAATGCCTTGATCTCTTACGCCCGTTATCTCGGTAAAACGTTTTGGCCGGACTCGCTTACCGTCCTTTATCCGCAACATAATTGGTCGCAACTGCAAGTGGCCAGCGCACTGGCTTTGTTCGTAGGCTTGTCTGTGCTCGCGCTTTGGCTGGCCCGGCGCAAACCATATGTCTTCGTCGGCTGGTTTTTATTTGCGGGCATGTTATTGCCGGTGAGCGGACTGTTCCAAGCCGGGGAACAAGCGATGGCCGACCGGTTTTGCTACCTGCCTTTGATCGGAATTTTTATCGCCTTGATCTGGGGGTTGACCGAACTTCCTTTGATCAGGAAAAAACCCGGCTTAATCCCGATGATCGGATTTATTTTATTGCTCCTGCTCCTGACCCTCAGTTCCATCCAGGCCAAAAACTGGCGCGATTCCAAAACTCTGTTCACCCATGCCATCCAGGTCACACCGGAAAATTCCACCGCCCATCATTATCTCGGCGTTCTCCTGCTGGAATCCGGCGACAACACCCAGGCGCAACAACATTTCAGTCAAGCCATCCAATATAATCCGATGAATGTAAAAGCCCATAGTGCGCTCGGTTATATCTACGCCGATCAAGGCCGATTGGAAGAGGCCAGGCAGGAATACGAAACGGCGCTGCGCATTGAACCCGGCTTCGCGAAGGCGCATGTGGCTCTGGCTGAGATTTTCGCGAAACTTGGCCGCCCGGATCTGGCAGTCAATCATTATGTGGAAGCGCTCAAATCCAACCCCAACATCCCGGAAGCTCATCTGCAACTCGGTTCCGCCCTGTTAAGCGGCAAACAAGACACCGCCACCGCCATAAATTACCTGGAAAACGCCGTCCATCTCGCCCCCGACTGGCCGCTCGCCCTCAACGCCCTTGCCTGGACTCTCGCCACCCACTCGGATGCCAAATACCGCGATGGAGCCGAGGCCACCCGTCTGGCATTACGCGCCGTCGCCCTGACCAAAGGCAACGATCCCGGCCTGCTTGATACCTTGGCCGCAGCTTACGCCGAAGCAGGCCAATTTACCAATGCCGTCCAGACAGAAGAAACCGCCATCCTAAAAGCCAACGCTGCGGGCCAGACCAAAATGGCCGCAGAATTCGAATCCCATCGAAAACTTTTTCAATCGCAACAGGCATTTCACGAATGATGCCGGATCAATGCGGCGTCAAACGTGGCGTTTCTCTTTATCTTGTAGGAGACGACGTGAGGAGACTCTAACTTCTTCTTCGCGCCGGAAATCGAATTAGAGTCTCCTCACGTCGTCTCCTACAAAGTTTGGGAAAGATCACACCGGCCAGTTCTGCAACGCGCCGATCAGCTCGTCTATTTTATCGGCGATGGACTGGACTTCCGCTTGGGTCGGCGGATCGGAGACGGTCAGGCCGAGGGGACCGACGGCCATGAAGTTATTGCGGACGAGCGTGAAGGTATCGGCGATGCCTTGGAATTGATCGCGCAATTCGGCGGAGCTGACGGGTGAATGATCGAGCGGCAGGTTTGGATTCAAGGCAGGTGCGGACATATTTTTCCCTTTCTTTTTTGTATTCCGCCGCGGCGCTGGGGCGTTGGCGGATGCTTTTTGTTTGGTTCCCGGCCAGTAAGAACTTTTCTCCGCCCGTTGTCACGTAGTTTTTTGGGAATGACCTCGCCCTTTCCGCCAACCAATTGATTTCCCAGCCCTTGGCCACTCGCCTTTTGTTAGGATATGGCTAATGACCCAAAGCTGAGCCACGCTAACCGCGACCCTCCGGCTGGGTCCACGCTTTCACGGAGCGAATCATCACTTCTGTTGTTCCAATTTCTTGCGCATGGTTAGCCAACTATATTTCTCAAAAGATCTCTAACTCCTCCCTTTGTTGGCCAAGCGTGAATAGTGACCTGATTCAGCAAGCGACATTCAGCGTTTTGCGGAACACCTGATAACTCAGAACCCGCCCACTCGTCGCTCATCAGGTGTGTATGATCCTTCCGGCCAGCCTCAGCTTCCTGCGCCAACTGCGTAAGTTCAGATGCCAAGTAGCGCAGGCCTACAGCGTCGGCGTGGATGAAAAGCTCGTCTCCGTCTTTGGACAACTCGAAAGTGAGAAGATGGTCTGGCATACGAAGTGACTTAGTTCGTAACACACGACACCTGTTCGTGTATTAGCGTTATATATTGGGATCGGTCAGGCATAGGGCGAGGCTAACGGGGAGCTTCCGGCCTGTAAAGTGTTTATGGAGGGGCACCCAAAACCGTCGTTTTTGCTGAAATCCTCCTAAATTGCCTTATTTCAATGACTTGGCTGGCTGTTGGCGTGGTTTTTCTCTCCTCGAAAAAATGGTCGAGGGTGGGCCGAGCTGGTTTCCGGCGGAGCGCGCCTCTGTGAGGCGCAGCAGGTTGAAACGGA
>CAIYOY010000196.1 GCA_903927905.1 uncultured Verrucomicrobiales bacterium
CATCAAACAGGCGGAGCGCGATTTGCGCGAGGATGAACGGAAACGGAACGAGACGATTGAAAAACAATTGCAAATAGACGATGCGAAGAAAAAGGCGCAGGACGAAAAGAAGGCGAAGAAGGAAATGAAGAAGTTGGAAAAGACGGAGGCTAAACCCTCAGCCTCGTTCTCGTCTCCGGCCACGGTTCCCGCCGCCCCGTCTCAGCGTGAACTCGATCATTTGACCAACGTCCTGGCCCAGCCGAATCCTTGATTGGGTTGGTGTTCACGCTTTAGCGTGCGGGGGTGTGACTAAAGATGGGTGAGGGAAGTTTCCATTTAGTCGTTTGCGCAGGAAAAAAGCGGCAGAGGACTGGCCGCAGTCCAAGACGCAAGCGTTGGCGAGGGCGTAAATAAGGGCGAAGCTTTTGGACTGCGGTCAGTCCTCTGCCGCTTTTCGGTTGCACTCACTTATAATCACACCCGAGCGTTCGGGGACGCAGGACAACCTAAAGGTTGAACACCAGCAAAGTTGCCTGGCAGTTTTAATCGTATCTGTTTTGAACTCGATTCTGGTCATTCGCGGTGGTGCCTTGGGGGATTTCATTCTAACTCTGCCGGTGCTGGCGGCTTTGCGGGCGCGGTTTCCCACGAGCCCGATTAAGGTTCTTGGTTCGCCCCGATTCACTCCTTTGGCTGTGGCTGGGAAACTGGCTGATGGGGCGTCGTCGTTGGAAGCGAGATCGTTGGCGGGTTTGTTTGCCCGGGACGGAGAATGGGCGGAGGAAGTTTCGCGCTATTTCGCCCAATTTGATCTGATCATATCCTATCTCTCCGATCCTGAGAAAATTTTCCAAACTAATGTGGCCCGATGTTCCAAGGCGCGTTTGATCGCCGGCCCGCATCGGCCTGATGAAACGGTCAAACTTCATGCTACCAAAGTTTTTCTACAACCGCTTGAGCCGCTCGGCATCACCAACCCAGACTCGACGCCTCGGATCACTCTTCACTCTCCACTTTCCACTCATCACGTTCTCGCCCTTCACCCTGGCAGTGGTAGTGAGCGTAAAAATTGGCCGGAAAATAAATGGGCGGAGTTGCTGGGCCGTCTGGCGACCGAAACGAAATGGGATTTTTTGTTGATTGGCGGTGAAGCGGAGGGAGACCGGATTGAGCGTTTGGCTGCAACCTTGCCGACGGCTCGGGTTCAGGCGACCCAGAATCTGCCGTTGGTCGAACTGGCGGAACGCATGAAAAGCTGCGCCTTTTTTCTCGGCCACGATTCCGGCATCACTCATTTAGCCGCCGCCCTCGGACTTTCCGGTTTGGCCTTATGGGGCGAAACCGTACCGGAGATTTGGCAGACGTTGGGTGGGAGGATTAAGCTGTTGCGGGATAAAAATGGCATCTGGAAAATTCCGGTCGAGACCGTTTTTCGTTTGACGAAATCCGGTGGCAGGGCAAATGTTTTGCCCGATGAAAGCTAGCTCACGGATTTTGCGAACGGTATTGATTTTCACCTTTATCATTTCGGGGATGACTTTGCGGTTGTCTGCGGCGGTGGATGATCATTGGGACGATATGTTCGGCGCTCCGGGGGTGGATACCGGCACGGTCTATGCCATCGAAGGAAACGGCAGCGATGTTTACGTGGGCGGAACTTTGACGGCGGCGGGAGAAGCGGTGTCGCCCGGAATCGCAAAATGGGACGGGGCGAACTGGATGGGATTGGCCGGCGGCGTTTCGGGCGCTTCGGCGGTGGTTTATTCCATTGCGGCGCATGGTTCGGATATTTATGCGGGTGGCTATTACACCAATGCCGGCGCCACTGCGGCCAAGAGTCTGGCGCGTTGGGACGGAAAGCAATGGAACGATGTCGGCGGCGGGGTGAATGGGTTGATTTTCGTGGCGAAATTTATCGGAAACAATCTTTATGTAGGCGGGAATTTTACCAAAGCCGGGAATGTGGCCGCGACGAATATCGCGCGCTGGGACGGGACGAATTGGTGGCCCTTGGGCAACGGTGTCAGCGGGAATACCAACGGTATTTTCGCCTATGTTCACGCGCTGGCCGCAGATATGAACGGCAATCTTTACGCCGGGGGATTGTTTCGCAACGCGGGCGCGGTGCCGGTCAGCAATGTGGCCAGGTGGGACGGGACCAATTGGTCGGCCCTGGGCAGCGGGGTCTATAACGGGACTTCTCCTGGCTTGAACGATGTCAAATATTACAACGGCGCCCTTTATGTCGCGGGCGCTTTTTCTTCGGCCAGCGGGGTGAATGCGACGAACCTGGCCCGTTGGGATGGCACCAATTGGTTCGCCATGGGCGGCGGCCCCAATGGAACGAATACGGCGATCGTCACCTTGGGAACGAATTTTTACACCACCGGCATCTTCACGAATATCGCCGGTGTGCGGATGCTTTATGCGGCGCATTGGAATGGTTCATCTTGGGACCCGGTGATCGCTGGCACCGCCGGGGAAATCAGTTCGGATGTGTCCAGCGCGGCTGGGATCAACGGTCACCTCTACGTCGGGGGAAATTTTATCCGGGCGGGGAATGCCGGAGTGATAGGGGTCGCGCGTTGGGACGGAACGCAATGGTCGGGCTTGGTCGGGCCGAGGACAAAAGGCGTGTTTCTCAGCGGACGTGAGATCAAGGTGATTGATGGCAATGTCTATCTCGGCAGCGGCGGGATGTCGCTGGCGGGCGGTGTGCTGGCCAGCCGCATTGCGCGCTTTGACGGGACGAATTGGGATAACATGGGCGGTGGGGTCATCGGCGGCGGCAGTGTGAATACTATTGTCAAATATAATGGAACGATTTGCGTGGGCGGATCTTTCACGAACATCGGCGGGGTTGTGGCGAAGAACGCGGCCTATTGGGACGGAGCGAACTGGCATTCCTTGGCCAGCGGATTGAACAATACGGTCAATGTGATGCTGGTGCACAATGGAACGCTCTTTGCCGGCGGAACTTTCACGGCCCGGGGAGACAGTTCTGCTTCGGTCCACGGAATCACGCAATGGGATGGCAGTGATTGGCAGGATGTTCCCACCATTTCCGCTTGGAGCGGGGCCAATTCCATTAACGCCATGGCGAGCGATGGCGTGAACCTTTATATCGGCGGAAATTTTTACATCGGCTGGCAGATTTCAACGCCGCCATTCACGGGCGATGATCTTTTGAACATCGGGTATTGGGACGGCACCACCTGGCATTCGATGGGCGCTGGATTGACCAATACAGTCAATGGTTTGGCGTTTTACAATGGCCAGCTTTATGCCGGTGGCAGCTTCACCAATTCCGGCGCGACAAAAATTAATCGCGTCGCGGTTTGGAACGGCAGCGTATGGAGCAATGTCAGCGCTGGTTTTACCAATGGAACGATTTCAGCCGTGACCGCATCGGCCGGTTATCTCTACGTCGGCGGAAGCTTCACGAATTATAACGGCGGCCTGATCTATCACGTGGCCCGATGGGATGGGAGCCTGTGGAGTTCATTGGGCAGCGGAGTCACCAATGTGACCGGCAGCAGCGTGGCGGGAATTGGAGTGTCCGAAAACGATGTTTATCTGGCCGGAACTTTCAGTCGTGCGGGCGGGAAGGATTCGTTGGGCGTCGCGCATTGGAATGAAACCGTTTCTTACCTGCCGCCGGTTCCTCTCCAACTGCTCAACTCGCGCTGGCAATCGGGTCAATTCGCCTTTGACATCAGCGGTATCACTTCGGGAAATTTTTCGGTGTGGGCCTGTACTAATCAAACCAACTGGCAGATCATCCACTCCGACTCCGCGCCGAATACGAATTTTATCGATTCAGATTCGGGTGTTTACAAGGACCGGTTTTATCGAGTGACCCGGCCCTGAGTTGGGCTGCATCAAATATTATGGAAAAATTCACAATAGAAATTGAGTCGTCGGCTGGCTGGGTCATGTTTCACTCGATTATGAGACTAGGTGAGGAGCGGGCTCGAAATATCCTAAAAGAACTTCGCGAGAAATATCCCCAAAGCAATTTGCGTGTTGTCAAATGGATTGGAACACCTGTTGAAGCCTGATTTACACTAAAATGAAAATCAAGGGTATTGGTTTTGATTTGGGTGAGACGCTGATTTTTTACCGCGACACACCTTTGAGTTGGGCGCCGCTTTATCGCGCTGCCCTCGGCAAGGTTGCGGAAGCGTGTGGCGGAAGGCCGTCACCGGCGCAGTTCGCCACGGCGGAACAGATTCTGGCCCGGTACAACACCCGGCTGGTGCCGCGCACTCAGGAAGTGTCCGCCGAGGAGATTTTCTCCCAGGTTCTTTGCTCATGGAGCTTTGACAGTGCTCATTTGACAGTTGCCACAGAGGCATTCTTTGGTTTTTTCCAACAGCACATGTGCGCTTATCCAGATACTGTTCCTGCGCTGGCGGGCCTCCGCGAGCGCGGCATTCCGACCGGCATTCTCACGGATGTTCCTTATGGGATGCCACGGGCCTTTGTGCAGCGGGATGTGGATCGGGCGGGTATTTCCGGGCTTTTCAATGTGCTGCTCACTTCCGTGGAGGTGGGTGTTCGCAAGCCCGAGACCGCCGGTTATCTTGCCTTGGCTGCTCGTCTGGCCGTTGCGCCGAACGAGATGCTTTATGTTGGCAACGAGCCGAAGGATGTGATCGGGGCTTGCTGTGCCGGAGTTGTCGCTGTTTTGATTGACAGATCTGGAGACGGCGGCAATCATGGACAACAGTTCAGCATCTCGACGCTTTCAGGTGTTAATGAGATTTTATTGGGCAGTCCCAACGTCTCATAAGAAACCAGCGTTGATGATGAGTTTTAAGGGGAGGGCGGTTGCAGATTATTCGAGGTACTCCAAAATGTCCTCTGCCGATTAACAATCGGCGATACAGCCGACTGCCAGTCGGCGCTACGGTGCAGCCACAATGACTTCCAAACCTTTATTCCGCAACGCATCCACCAAATCTGACGGCGCTCCGGAATCCGTCACAATCGTATCAATCCCTTCCAGATCGCACAAAAATGAAACGGATTTGCGGCCGAGTTTGGAGCTGTCGAAGCAGAAGATGACGCGTTGGGCGGCGCGCATCATGGCGTGTTGAATTTCGATGAGCAGACCGTGGGAGTTGGTGATGCCTTCCAACGTGATTCCGCCGGCGCTCATGATGGCGACATCAGCGTGGATTTTGGAAAAAGCTTCGACGGCAAGCGGTCCGACCAGGACGCCGAGGCGCGGATAGATCACGCCGCCGGAAACGATGAGTTCCACTTTATTGGCGGCGGCGAAGAGGTTGGCGATAGGCAGGGAGTTGGTGATGATCTGGGGCGATTTCGGTTCCAGATAACGCGCCGCATGATAGACCGTGGTGCCGGCGTCCATGATGACGGTTTCGTTTGGACGAATAAGTTCAGCGCAGGCTTTGCCGATGGCTTCTTTTTCCGAGAGTTGATGGGTGTCGCGCGAAGAGAAAGTAAATTCGTCCGATGGGGGATTGATCAGGCGCGCGCCGCCGTGGGTGCGACGAACCAGACCGTTCGCCTCCAACATGCTGACATCGCGTCGGACAGTGGAAGTGGAGGCTCCGACCTGTGTGGCAAGCTCTTCCAGCGACGCGAATTCCACCTTGTGAAGGTAGTTTTCGATGTGCTTTTGACGCGCTTCTGCCTGCATTCAGGCGCGACTTTGGTAGATTTTGGTAGATATTGCAAGATATATCTTGACCTTTCTGCTAAATAATGGAAAATCAGCGTCAAAGTTAAGTATGGCACCCAGTACAACAGTGCATCGTTCAGTCATCGAACATCAGGTTCGCCAAGCCGTTTATCAGCGGTTGGGGAAACCTTTGCCGCGCTCTGCGGGAGCGCCCAATCCACTTTTGGTCAATGTCAGTGCGCGGCATTGTCATTTGACACCGGAAGCGGTGGAGGCTTTGTTTGGGAAAGGGCGCACGCTCACGCCATACAAATGGCTTTATCAGGATGGACAATTTGCGGCAAAGGAAACGGTCACGTTGATCGGGCCGCGCAGCCGGGTGATTTCCAATCTTCGCATTCTTGGGCCGTGCCGGAATTTGAATCAAGTGGAGTTGGCTTATACGGATGCGATCGCGCTCGGATTTGAAATTCCATTGCGCAGTTCGGGCGACATCAAGGGGAGCACGGGCGCGATGTTGATGGGGCCGGCCGGATTTTTTGAAATGCCGGAAGGCGTCATCCGCGCGATGCGCCATGTTCACATGCACCCGAAGGACGCGGAGTATTATGGCGTGAAGCCTGGTGAATTCATGAAGCTGAAGATCGGCGGCCCGTGCGGTTTGGTCCTCGATCAGATGCTGGCACGCGTGGATCCGAGTTTCAAATTGGAAGTGCATATTGACACGGACGAAGGCAACGCCTGCAACTTGCTGGCGAACACGCCGTGCGAATTGATCAAATAAATTTCAGCGCAAAACATTTAATTAATCATCAACCCCAAAAACAGGAGAACAAAGAAATGAGTCAAGAAGCATTAGGAATGATAGAGACCAAGGGCTACATCGGCAGCGTGGAAGCGAGCGATGCCATGGTCAAAGCCGCCAACGTCACCCTCGTGAAAACCGTGCCCATCGGCGGCGGTTTGATTACGGTGTTCTGCAGCGGCGATGTTGGCAGCGTAAAAGCCGCCGTGGACGCAGGTTCCAAAGCTGCCGGCAAAGTCGGCGAACTGGTCAGTTCGCACATCCTTGCCCGTCCGCATGAAGATCTGATCAAGACGTTCATCAACGATGGTGCCGCCAAGAAATAACTCTCAACCTTCAATTTTTAACTAAGAACAAATTATGGCTACTCAACAAGCAATCGGCATGATCGAAACCAAGGGCCTCTGCGCGCTGCTCGAAGCGACGGACTGCGCCCTCAAGGCCGCGAACGTCCAGTTCACTGGCTGGGAAAAAGTCGGCAGCGGCTATGTCACGGCGTTTTTCCGTGGTGATGTCGCGGCAGTGAAAGCTGCGACCGACGCCGGCGCGGCGGCTGCGGCGCAAGTCGGCAGCGTGGTCAGCGTCCAGGTGATTCCGCGTCCGCACGAAGGATTGGCCGGTCTCGGCAAATGGTTGCAACAGTAAGAGCGGCGCGCACGAAGTGATGCGCCCACCTGTTCTGTCATGAAAATTCTTGTCGCCAATCTAGGTTCGACCTCGCTGAAATATCGGCTTTTCGATTTTTCCAGCGGCCAGGAGAAATTGCTCACGCGCGGCGGTTATGAGCGCGTGACGGATTATCCTGCGACCATCGAATCGTGCCTGGCTGACATGAAAAAGGGCGGCTTCATCCAAAGCGACAGCGATCTGGCGGCAGTCGGCTTCAAGACGATCATGGCGCGCAACGTCAATGGCTGTGTCCGGCTCGATGAAAAAGTCCTCAAGGCGATGGAGTTTTATAATCCCATCGCCCCGGCGCACAACCCGCCCTATATCACTGGTGTCCGGTTGTTCGCGCAGAAGATGCCGAACACTCCACTGGTTGGATTGTTCGAAACGGCCTTTTATCAATTCGCGCCCGAAGCCGCGATGCGTTACGCCGTGCCGGAAGCGTGGTATGAACACGGCGTGCGTCGCTGGGGTTTTCACGGCGCGAGCCACAAATTCATCGCCGAACGCTCGGCGGAAATGCTTGGCCGCAACGATGTCGCGGAACGGTCCCGCCAGCTTTATGTCAACAATGGCGCCACTCCGGTGCAGAAACCGAACCTCCGTGTGATCTCCTGTCACCTGGGCGGAAGTTCGTCCATCACCGGAATTCTGAACGGCGCGGCCATTGGCAACAGCATGGGACTCAGTCCGCAATCGGGCGTGCCGCATAATAATCGCGTGGGCGAATTGGATTCGTTCGCCATTCCGTTCGTCATGCGCACGATGAATCTGACGATTGATGAAGTGGAAAAGCAATTGTGCAAGGAATCAGGCCTGAAAGGTTTGTCCAACCATTCCAATGACATCCGTGACGTGCAGGCCAAGGGCGCTGATGGCTGCGCGAAATCAAAACTCGCGATTGATGTCTATATCCAAAATGTGCGGCACTGGATCGGTTCGTATTTTCTGCAATTGAACGGCGCGGATGCGCTGGTCTTCACGGCGGGCATCGGTGAAAACCGCCCGGAATTGCGCGAAGCGATCTGTGCGGAATTGGATCAGCTTGGCATCATGCTCGATCCAAAATTAAATGCCCAAACCAAGGCGGTGGAAGCGGTCATCAGCGCACCTGAATCAAAGGTCAAAGTGATGGTGATCCCGACCAATGAAGAATTGGTCGTGGCCCGGGAAGTGAAACGATTTCTGGAAAAGCAGTAACAATTAACAAACAAAACAAAAGTAAAACTATGGCACATCAAGCAATTGGAATGATCGAAACGCGCGGATTAATCGCCCTCGTTGAGGGAACCGACGCGATGCTCAAAGCGGCAAATGTTGAACTCGCCGGCCCGATGCAGCAAGTCGGCAACGCCCTCGTCACCGCAGTGGTCGTCGGCGATGTCGCCGCCGTCAAAGCCGCCACCGAAGCGGGCGCCCAGGCCATCAAAGCCAACAAAGGCGAATTGGTCAGCGTCCACGTCATCGCCCGTCCGCACGCGGATGTGGAAGCGGTTTTGCCGAAGAAGAAGTAAAATGTGTCAGTGGTCAGTGGTGAGCGGTCAGCGGTTTAACGCGCTGACGCTCCGGCTGAAAACTGAACACTAACCCACTTATTTTATGTTCCTCGCCAAAGTAGAAGGATCGGTCGTCGCGACCAAAAAAGACCCGGCCATGAGCGGTCGGAAGCTTTTGTTGTTGCGCCCGCAACTGGTGGACGAAAAGGATCCGACCAAATTCCGGCCCGGCAGCAACACCATTGTCTCGGTGGACACGGTGGGCGCTGGCATTGGCGAGATGGTGTTGTTTTGCCAGGGCAGTTCCGCTCGCCTCGCGCAAAACTTGAAAGACGCCCCGGTGGATGCCGTGATCATCGGCATCGTGGATACGGTGGACGTTCTTGGAAAACAAATTTATAGCGGTAAAGCCTGATAAAGTATGAGTGCCATCAATGAAGCTTTGATTCGTGACGTGGTTTCGGAAGTGCTGGGAAGGATCGGAGGGACGACCATTGCGTCCGCCCCACAGAAACCCAGCAGCGCGCCCGCGCCTGCGCCCAAGGCGGATTGTGGTTGTCACAAGACCGGCGTGGGCAAAGGGAAGCACGGCGTTTTTCAAACCGCTGATGAAGCCTGTGCCGCTGCGGCGGAAGCGTATGAAAAATTGCGCGCTGGCGGCGTGGCGGCGCGTCGCAAGGTGATCAACATCATCAAGACGATGGCGGAAGCCAATGCCGTGGAATGGGGCCGGATCGAATTGGAAGAAACGAAGATCGGCCGACTTGATCACAAGATCGAAAAACTTCAGGGCATCAAAAATGTTCCGGGCGTGGAATGGCTCCGGCCCGATGCGATGAGCGGCGATCACGGGATTATGTTGGAAGAATTTACTCCGTTCGGTGTGGTCGGCGCAATCACGCCTTCGACTCATTCGATTCCCACCGCCAGTTGCAATATTGTCAACATGGTGGCGGCGGGAAATTCTGTTGTGTTCAACGCTCACCCCGGCGCGGCCAGGTGTGCGGCGATGGCGATCCGCGCTTACAATCAGGCGATTGAACGGGAGACGGGCATCGAGAATCTTTGCTGCATCATTGAGCAGCCGACGCTGGAATCTTTCGCCGCTCTTTGCGCGAATGAAAATATCCGTTTGCTTTGCGTGACTGGTGGTCCGGCCGTGGTGAAAGCCGCGATGAAGGCGGGCAAGCGCGCAGTTTGCGCCGGTCCCGGTAATCCGCCGGTCCTGGTGGATGACACGGCTTGTATGAAGCGCGCCGCGACTTCGATCATCAAAGGCGCGGCCTATGACAACAATCTTTTGTGCATCGGCGAAAAAGAAGTTTTTGCGCTGGATAAGATCGCGGAAAAATTGATGTCCGAAATGTCGGCCAATGGCGCGGTTCGTTTGAACAACGCGCAACTGGATGCGCTGACGAAAGCGGCCTTCACCTTCAAGGAAGGGCAGGGCGGGGGTTGCGCTCACGCTTCCGTGAATAAAGATTTCATCGGCAAAGATCCCATCGTCCTGGCGAAAGCTGCGGGTGTTAATATCCCTGCCGGAACGCAACTTCTCTTCGCTGAAACTGATGCGAACCATCCTTTCGTGGTCGAAGAACAGATGATGCCGTTCATTCCCATTGTCCGCGTGAAAAGCGTCGAGGAAGGAATCGCGGCCTCGGTGGAAGCGGAGCACAATTACAAACACACCTCCATCATCCATTCGCATGACATTGAAAATATCACGGCGATGGGCAAAGCGCTGGACACGACGTTGTTCATCAAGAACGGACCTTGCATGGCCGGCCTTGGTGGCGGCGGGGAAGGTTATTTGAGTTTCTCCATTGCGACACCGACTGGTGAAGGCGTGACCACCCCGCGCACGTTCACCCGTGTTCGTCGTTGTGTGATGGTGGATAATTTGCGGATCTATTGAGTTATGTTACTCGCTCGTGTTGAAGGTAATCTGACTGCGACCCGGAAGCATCCGAGCTTCGAGGGGTGGCGGCTCGTTATCTGTCAACCGATCGACAACGCGGGCACACCCGAAGGCGTTCCCCAAGTGGCGATCGACGCGCATGGCGCGGGGATGCATCAACGGGTGATCATTTCTTCCGACGGTTCCGCTTCGCGCGCTGCGGTCAAAGATCCGAAGAGTCCGGTGCGCTGGATGATCATCGGCATCGTGGATGAAATCGAACCGGGGGTGCCAGTATGAGGCTCGGTACCGTCATCGGTCGCGTGACCTTGAGCAAATCTGCCGACGAACTTCGCGGGGCGCGCTGGTTGATCGTCAGCCCATTTACGCGTGAACATTTTCAGCAAGGCGCAAAAACGCCTCCGGGCATGAGCAAAGACCCGAGCCTCGTGGTCTATGATGATCTCGGCGGCGGCGTGGGCGATACCATCGGTTTTGTGGAAGGCCGTGAAGCCGCGATGCCATTTGACAAACCCACTCCCATTGACGCGATCAACACCGCGCTGGTGGACAATATTTTTTATTCCCCATTTACTAAATGAAACAAATTATCAGCCTTCGAGATCTGGAAGAGATGCAACGCTCCGGGAGCGATCTGAAATCCCTTCCGTCTGATGCCATTTTGACTCCGTCGGCCCGCGATTTCCTGCGCGATTTGCAGAACGCAAATTCGCCGAAATCTTCGAGCGCGCCGGAGCAATCCTCTAAACCAGCCAAAACGATGAAGTCCACCAGTTCACCGGCGGAGATAGAAGTCTTCTTCAATTCGCCGGAAATCCACAAGCTCAAGCTGCAACTGTGCGACATCGGCCGTCGCATGTGGGAACGGGAATACGTGGACGGCAATGGCGGCAACCTGGCCATTCGCGTGGGTGAGGACATTGCGCTTTGCACCCCGACGCTCGTCTCCAAAGGTTTCATGAAGCCCGAAGACATGTGCCTGGTGGATCTGGAAGGCAAACAACTCGCGGGCACGAAGAAACGCACCAGCGAAATCTTGATGCACTTGCAGATCATGAAACGCCAACCGCGCGCGGTGGCAACGGCGCATTGTCATCCGCCTAACAGCACCGGTTTTGCCGTGGCAGGCGTTGAGCCGCCGACGTGCATGATCCCGGAGTTTGAAGTGTTTTCTTCGGTGGCCATCGCGCCTTATCGCACGCCCGGCACGCCGGAGATGGGCAAGCTGGTCGCTGATTTAGTTGATAAGCATAACACCATTTTGATGGCTAATCACGGCGTGGTTTCGTGGAGCCACAACAATCTGGAAGACGCCTATTTCAAGATGGAGATTCTGGAAGCGTATTGCCGCACGATTTTGGTGGCCGCTCAATTAGGCGTGCCGCCCAAGACGATGACGCCGCCCCAATTGCAGGATTTGCTGAAGATCAAACAGAGCCTCGGCATCCCCGATCCGCGTCACGGTTTGAAGGAATGTGAACTGTGCAACAACGACGAATGGCGTCCGGGCGTGGCTTGTGCCGTTGTTCCCAGCGCAGAAGATGCCGGTAGCACTGATCCAGAAGCGGAAGCGGCGGTGCAGGCGATCACAGACCAGATTCTCGCCAAGATGAAGGGCTGAGCAATCCAACATTTTTAAAATCATGAAAGTTACAATTATCGGCGGTGGCGGCAGAGTGGGGGTCTGTGCGGCTTTTGCCTTGCAGTGCGGTGGAGTGGTTTCGGAGATTCAATTGCTTGATGCCAACAAAGAATTAGCCGAAGGCGAGGCGCTTGATTTGATGCACGGTGCCGCGATGGTCGCTGACCAGCGGATTTATGCGGGCGATTATGCGCGCGCGGCCGACAGCGATATTTTTCTCATCACCGCTGGTCTGCGTCGCAAGCCGGATGAATCACGACTCGATCTGATCAACCGCAACGTCGCCCTATTCCTCGGTATTCTGGAAAGCATCCGCACTGCCGGAATGAAAAAGGATGCGATTGTTTTTGTGGTCTCCAATCCGGTGGATATTTTGACCCACCTCGCCATGGAAAAGCTCGGGCTGCCCTGGCAGCAGGTCATCGGTCTGGGAACGATGCTTGACAGTTCGCGTTTCAGTTCGCTGATCGCGGAAGAATTGAAATTGGCTGCGACGCAGGTGAAAGCCCTGATGCTGGGTGAACATGGCGATTCCATGATTCCGGCCTGGTCGTCAGCTTCGGTCAATGGTTTGCCGCTGACTGGTTTGGCGCAATGCACGCCCGGATTTCAAAATGCCGTGGTGGAACGCACCCGGAACAGTGGGGCGGAATGTATCAAGAAAAAGGGCGGGGCAGGGTGGGCGGTCGCACTGTCCATCCGGGAAGTGGTTCACGCCATTGCCCTGGACAAGCGATCTCTGTTGCCGGTTTCTTCGCTGGTGCAAGGCGTCTATGATATTCGCCAGATTTGCTTGAGCGTGCCAACCGTGGTTGGTCGTCGTGGCGTCATTGACCAGGTCGAAATCAAACTCTGGCCGAAAGAATTGACCGGCCTGCAAAATTCTGCCCGCGCACTTAAAGAAACTTTGGCCAAGGTGAAATGAAATCTCTCGATAAAAAACTCGCGGAAGTAAAAGCGAATCGCAACTCGCGTTCGTTTGTCATCGCTGATGCCAAGGACGCGGATATGGCCTTTGGTGTTCGTGCGCCCGGACCGCGCAGTTATCTTTCATCAAAAGGTCTTCGTCCTGGTCATTTTTCTCCTGAAGTCTGGAGTCGCGAGGAATACGGCTATCGCAATCTGCCCGAATTTTTGGACATCATTCGCGAAGTCACGCATCAGGGATTGATTGATATCATGCTCATGTCGGCCTACGTCAATGAGCAGTTGACCATCAAGGAAGGGCTTTTTAAAAATTCTCACATCACGCCGGCGGCGCGGGCCAATGACACCACGGACGTCTGGGCGGTCCGTCATGGCTGCTACACACGCGAGGCGTCGCAGCCGTTTCGCAGCGCGAGCATTGATCATATTCAATGCGGCGAAGTGGAATGTGAACGCGATGGTGCAGACTTTCCCGGCGCAAATCTTGGCCTTTATTCCATCACGTTCGTCAATGAACTGGAACAAGACCGTGAAGCGTTGCTGTGGTACAAAGAATTTCGCGAGGAGGCGGAGCGGAAGAAATTTAATCATTTCCTCGAAGTTTTTGATCCTAATGTGGCCTCGGGCATTGCCCCGGAAAAGCTTGGTGAATTCATCAATGACAATATTCTTCGCACGCTGGCCGGGGTGCCGGAAGCCGGACGTCCGGTTTTTCTGAAAATCGTTTATCACGGACCGCGCGCGATGGAAGAGTTGGCCCAATACGATCCGAACTTGGTGGTCGGTATTCTCGGAGGAAGCGCTGGGACTACTTACGACGCCTTCAAGCTGATTCACGACGCGCAAAAATACGGCGCTCGCGTGGCCCTGTATGGCCGCAAGATCAATAATGCAGAACATCAACTCGCGTTCATCGAAATGCTTCGCCTGATCACGGACGGGAAAATTTCACCCGAAGAAGCGGTCCGCGCTTATCACGGTGTTCTTCAGGCAAAAAATATCAAACCGAAATTGTCCTTGGAAAAGGATTTGGAATTGACCGATCAAGCGATGAGTTATGACGGCACTGCCGGTGCTCGTAAAACCGTGACGATTCAAAATAATCCGCTGGCCAAACCTGCCGCTGGAACACCCGCCCCGAAAACAGCAACTGCCGGGGCCACCTCCTGGCCGGTCTTTGCCAATGGCGCGCCTGATTTCGAGAAGATGAATTCCGACCATCGCCGGGCTTATGACCAAAGCCGTCTGACGCGGAAATTTGGTTGAGACTTAGAAAAGTCTTTGGAAGAGCAGGGCCAGCCCGCGACGGCCAAGTTCGGCCAGCAAAATGATCACCGCGATTGACACGATGGGTGTCAGGTCTATTTTAGCCACGCGCAACGGCAGCGCCTTAAACGGACGGAGGAGGCTTCTTCCGGTCAGATTGACAAAATTCCAAAACGGAAATTCCCCCAGATAGACATAACTGTTCAGCAGATAGAGCAAGAGAAATCCGATGAACAGATATTTTAGGGACAGAAAAATGGCCAGCCCGACAAGCAGGCTTTGTGCGAACAGGTGTGAGGTGGCAATTTTTGGAGTCATGCCGAGCTGAAATAATAACGGATTGGAGAGTAACCACAGCGCCGCCACGACGACCCAGGGCAGGAATAATTTCAGGAACCAGGGCAAATGTTCCAATTGACTAAGATGCAGCCGCACCAGTTTTTGTTGCGGATCGGTGTCAGGAATTTGGCGGTTGATGCATGAAATCACTAGCAGCCAGAAGTAGAACACCAGTAAGGTGACGATAAAACCAAACAGTGAAAAAATCATCATGCGTCCCAGAAAATCACTGCGAAAAACAAGCGTCGTGGGGCCTAATGGAATTTTTGGGTCCCAATGAAAGGCGGGCGCGATCATGTAGTAGAACCAGGCGCGCACAAAAAGCAAAGCAGCCAGCCCCGCCAAACTGAACCACCGACTGGCCGGCGGACCGGCGCGTTTCAGAGTGGAGACGATGGAAACGCCGGCGCGAGGCATCGCACCAACCCGCACCGACCGCCAGTTGAGGAACAAAAGCAGGCTGGCGATATTTAAAATGAAATCAATCAGACTTAACATGCGCTGTCAGTCCGCCATGTATATCCAAACTGCCTGATAAGTTGCGAGGAAGTTTTAACGCTTCATCATCTGCAACAGCGTGTCGGCCATTTCGCTGGGCGTGACGGATATGCCGATGCCCGCATCTTTGAATGCGGCGATTTTCGCGGCGGCGGTGCCTTTGCCTCCGCTGACGATGGCCCCGGCATGACCCATGCGACGTCCGGGAGGAGCGGTGGCCCCGGCGATAAATCCGGCCACCGGTTTTTTGCAATTCTGTTTGATCCATTCAGCGGCTTCTTCTTCGCCCGAACCGCCAATCTCGCCGATCATGATGATGCCATGCGTTTCTGGATCGTCGTTGAACATTTTAATAACATCCAAGTGCGAGGTGCCATTGACCGGGTCGCCACCGATGCCGACGCAGGTTGACTGGCCGACGCCGCGACAGGTGAGTTGCCAGACGGCTTCATAGGTCAAAGTGCCGCTACGCGACACCACGCCGATGTTGCCCTTTTTATGGATGTAACCCGGCGCAATACCGATGCGGCAGCCGCCATGAGAATCTTTGCCTTCGCCGGGCGTAACCACGCCAGGGCAATTCGGCCCGATCAAACGGGTTTTCTTCCCGATCATGGCGCGCTTCACCTTTACCATGTCATTGACTGGAATGCCTTCGGTGATGCAGACGGCGAGGTCGAGCCCCGCGTCCACAGCTTCGAGAATGGCGTCGGCGGCGAACGGTGGCGGCACGAAAATAGCCGAGACGGTGGCGCCGGTTTGCTTAGCGGCTTCCTCGACGGTGTCGAAAATCGGCACCTTCTTGCCCGCATGTTCGAAAACCTGCCCGCCTTTGCCCGGTGTGACGCCAGCGACGATTTGCGAACCGTATTCAATGGAAAGTTGGGCATGACGCGCACCAAAACTGCCGGTGATGCCTTGAACAAGGACTTTAGTGGATGGGGTGATGAGAATGGACATGTGTATTTACGGTTTTAGATCTATGATCAACGTTTTAAAATAAATTCAGTTCTTGTTCTTTTCTTTCTTTAACAGCCTGAAGCAACCGGACTGCTTCCATATCTTTTCCGCGTCCGGCAGCGGCCTTTGCCGCGATCAGCGCATCCAGACTCAGCATTCTGAATTCGCCAAAAGACATACTGTGAGAAATGGAATTTTTCAGCACTTGCGTAAAATCTCCAATCCCGGCGACTTCGCCCAGGCAATCCAACTTTCCCAAATCAGTTTGCAAATAAACATTCTTCAGTTCAGCGAAGGAATCGCGAGTTAGTTCCATCGGCAACTTATTCGCGGTTAAACGATGAACCGGATGCAAATCTTGGACCGCTTTTTCGATCAACTTCACATTTTCTTCGCCAAAGGGACAGCAGATATCAAGGTCAAAGGTAGCCACGGGCACCCCATGATAGATCACGCATAAACCTCCAATGACAACGAATGGAAGTCCGCTGTCTTTAAGCCGGATAAGCAAAGCATGGTCATTTTGTGGCATTCGACGGGTTGGATTCCTGAAGTTCGATCAAAAAATTAATGACCTGCTGATGCTCGGCCAGTCTTTCCTCTGGAGTCAATTTAAGTGACTCCTCAATCAATGACATGTCGAAGCCATAGTCCATCGCCGCACGCCACGCTGGCCCGGCGTCCGGAGGACAAACATATTGGCCATTCATCTGCGCCAATGTCGCTTGATCAATCATCTTTTTATTTTAGAAAAATTATGCGAATAATCCAGTTTAACCCGCATTCCTCTTGTGAATGCAGATTGAATTCCCATCCGGATCAAAAACCATCGCCATGCGGCAGACGGGGGATTGATAGGTGTCCATGCGGAATTTGACTTCAGCCTTTTTCAATTCCGCGATGGCCCCGTCGAAATCCTCCACCTCCAACGCCGCCATGCAACCGTCTGGGCTTGGCTTGAACATGCTCGGTTCGCAGCCGATAGCCAGCGCGTGGGAGCCAAATTCGTATTCGACCCACTTGTTATCAATGACGGTGACGGGGTTTAATCCCAGCACGCCTTCATAGAATTTCCGCGCGCGCGGTAAATCCGTCACGGCATAACAACAAAAAGCGATTTCGGTGACTTTCATCGCGACTTCCTTATTTGCCAACGGCCTTGACCACTTTCTGCGCCGCGTCCGCCATGGAATCACCGGTGATGATGGCCACGCCGGAGTCCGCCAATGTTTTCTTACCGGCGACGACATTGTTGCCTTCCAGTCGAACCACGAGGGGGATGCTCAGATGCGTTTCCTTCACCGCCGCGACGATGCCGGTGGCGATGACGTTGCAATCCATGATGCCACCGAAAATATTGACCAGGATGCCTTTCACGTTCGGATCGCTGACGATGATTTTGAACGCGGCTGTGACTTGTTCTTTGCTCGCGCCACCCCCGACATCGAGGAAGTTGGCCGGGGAACCGCCGAAATGTCCGATGATATCCATCGTGGCCATGGCCAAACCGGCGCCGTTCACCAGACAGGCAATGCTGCCGTCGAGTTTGATATAATTGAGATTGAATTTGCTCGCCTCGATTTCCAGCGGCGCTTCTTCCGCGAGGTCGCGCATCGCCTGGATGTTCTTGTGACGATAGAGAGCATTGTCGTCCAAACCGATCTTTGCATCCACTGCGACCAATTCCTCTTTGCCATCCTTGCCAACAATGATGCAGAGCGGATTGATTTCCACCATGCTGGCGTCACATTCCCACCAGGTCTTATAAACGCCCAAAAATAATTTCGCAGCGGAGGCGATCAAATCACCTTTCAAACCAAGAGCGGTGGCAAGTTTGCGCGCCTGATACGGCATCATGCCGACCGCCGGATCAATCGTTTCCTTGATGATTTTTCCCGGGTGTTTTTCGGCGACTTCTTCGATGTCCACTCCGCCTTCCACGCTGACCATCATCAAGGGGCGGGACGAAGCGCGATCCAGCAGGACGGCGCAATAAAATTCCTTTTTGATTTCCGGCGCGCCCGCGACGAGCAGGGTGGAGACCAAGCGGCCTTCTTCGCCGGTTTGTTTTGTCACCAGCACCTGGCCGAGCATGGCCTTGGCTTTTTCGTAAACGTCATCGGCCGTTTTGCAAAGTTTAACGCCGCCTTTGAAACCGCTTTTGAAAGTGCCCTTGCCGCGACCGCCCGCGTGGATCTGCGATTTGACAACGACCATCGATTCGCCCGCCTTAAAAAACTCTTCGGCGATTTTTTTGGCATCTTCCGCCGTGGCGCAGTCCTTGCCGAGAGGCACGGCGACGCCATATTGAGACAATAATTGCTTACCTTGATATTCGTGAATATTCATCTGATTAAATTATTTGCGTTCTTCGATTGGAACTACTTTGAGACCGACGGGGCCGGTGTAAATACTTTGTGGGCGAATCAATCGGTTATCAGCCAGTTGATCGAGGACATGCGCGGTCCAGCCGGAGGTGCGGGAGATAGCGAAAATTGGTGTGAACAGATCGGTCGGGATTCCGAGGGAGTAATAGACCGTGGCCGAATAGAAATCCACATTCGCATGGAGATTCTTCTTCGTCAGCATCAACTCCGCGATGCGATCACTCATCTGAATCCATTTCGGTTCGCCGAGTTTGGCGCTGAGTTTTTGTGCCATCCGTTTGAGATGTGGCGCGCGCGGGTCGAGGGTCTTATAGACGCGATGACCGATGCCCATGATTTTTTTCTTTTGCGCCAGACATTCTTCGACGTAAGCGTCCACTTTGTCGAGCGAACCGATCTCCATCAACATCTTGATCACGCCTTCGTTCGCGCCGCCGTGCAGCGGGCCTTTCAAGGTTCCGATCGCGCTGGTGATTGCCGAATACATATCGCTCAATGTCGCGATGGTGACGCGCGCGCTGAAAGTCGAGGCATTCATCCCATGATCGGCGTGCAGGACGTAGCACAGGTCGAGTGTACTTTCCTTTTCGGCCGACGGTTTCTCGCCATCAATTAAGTAGAGGAAGTTTGCAGCTTCGCCCAGAGTCGGGTCGGGCGCGAGGATTTTTTTGCCTTGGCGAATACGGTGAAAATAAGCGGTGACGATTGGAATCTGCGCGATCAAACGCAACGCGCGCCGACGCTGGCCATCCTGGGAATTATCATCCCGTTCTGAGTCAAAACAGCCCAGAGCCGAAATCGCGGTGCGGATGGCATCCATCGGCGGCGTGTCTTTGGGCAGCGACTTGAGCAGATCAATCACACCCTTGGGCAGCTCGCGGTCGGCGGCCAAGACGGTCTTGAGTTCGGCCAATTCACGCTTATTCGGCAGATGGTTCCAATGGAGTAGGTGAACACATTCTTCGTAAGAGATGTTGCCGGCGAGTTCGTTGATATCGTAGCCGCAATAAATAAGCTGACCGATGTCGCCGCGGACATCGCTGAGACGGGTCTGAGCGGCGATGATGCCTTCCAGACCTTTGCTGAGGGGTTCAGAGGAATTAGCCATGAGTCAAATTAACTTAAAAACACATTCATTCGTCAAAATAAGCTTAATTAATCTAGGCCGCTGATTTTGGAGCGTCAACGGTTTTGTGGAAGATGCTTCGGTTTGTTTTTCACCGTTGGGTGAGGATCCCTGGGGCACCGGGAGATTTTGGATTGCGGATTTCAAGGGTTCTTTTCAGCCCGCTTAACTCTCAGATAGAAAGTGGGCTAAAATGCGATGATTTTGATGGTTGAGCGAATATAATTGATTATACTAAATTCTATGAGCGCACGTTAAGCGACTTAACATCGCACATGAAAAAATGCACATATTGCGGTAAAGAATACCCCGACGAGGCAATAATTTGTGAGCTTGACGCCAATCCTCTGGTTGCTGCCAAGGGCGCAAACGCAGCACTACCGTCCACAGTTGAGATGACTTCGCTGGATAAGTTGTTTACTAATTCGTACGACAGCTTCTTTTGGGGGTTTAATACGAGGTTGCTCTGGGGTTTCATCGGCATTTTAGCCTGCAAGCATCCTACAGCTCGAAAAAATGCATGGATTTACTTCGGTTGGCAAATAGGGGGTCTTGTACTCGCATTTATTATTATTCTGTTTTTTAAGAATGCACGGTAATGGGTCATAGATTCGTAGATTTCAATTTTCGCTTTGTTGGCTTCGTTTGCTTCTGTACAGTCGGCCATTGTGAAATCGTTTCTTGCCGGCATTTTTGCCTTGTTCAGCCTGACGGTCTTTGGACTGCCAACGGCGAAGGGGCTGGAACATCTTTCGATTGCTGGGAGCGAGTATGTCCGATTGGCCGATTGGGCGGCCAGCACTGGCTTCAAAATAAAGTGGATCAAAAAAAACGAACAACTCGAAGTCCGCAGTCCCTCTTTGCGCCTTGATTTCACTGTGGATTCCCGCAAATCCGAAATCGGTGCGGTCACGATTATGCTTTCCTTGCCGATGGTAGTTCGCAACGGCACTCCGCTCATCTCTCTGACCGACGTTGAATCCACCATCCAACCGATCCTCTTTCCCCAAAAAAATCCCAAGCAACACCTGAAAATCATCTGCCTCGATCCCGGCCACGGTGGCAAGGACACCGGGAAAATTGACAAAAAAAATCTCGAAAAAAAATATACCCTTCTCCTCGCCCAGGAAGTCGCCGCCCTTTTGCAAAAGAACGGCTTCAAAGTCATCCTCACCCGCAATTCTGATCAGACCCTTGAATTATCAGACCGCGCCTTCATCGCCCGCCGCAACAGCGCCGATCTGTTTGTCAGCCTCCATTACAACGCCGCCGGAACTCCGGACGTCCGTGGGGTGGAGGTCTATTGCCTGACGCCGCCGGGATTCAATTCCAGCAATGACGGCGGCGGGAAATCGGATCGCCATGCGTATGCCGGAAATGTGAATAACGACCACAATGTCATGTTGGGTTATCAAATGCTCAAAACCATCATCCGTGCGTTACCGATTGAAGACCGTGGATTGAAACGTTCACGTTTTGAAGTTTTGCGGGAGGCGCGGATGCCGGCGATTTTGATTGAAGGCGGTTTCATGACCAGTCCGTTGGATAGCAGACTGGTTTACGACGCGACGTTTCGGAAACGGATGGCGCAGGCGGTGGTGGATGGAATTATATCGTATCGCAAGTTGACTGAGGGAAGCGATGAAAAGCTCCAAATTCCAACATCCAAGCACCAATGAAACATCAAGCACCAATGAAACATCAAGCACCAATGAAACATCAAGCACCAAGCATCAATACCTGCGGACGTGATTGTTTGGGATTTGAAGTTTGAAAATTCTCTGGAGCTTGGATGTTGGAATTTGGAGCTTTTATTCCTTGCTCTTCCCACCGCCCTTTTTCCCTCCGCCTCCACCTGCCATCATGATCGTCCCCGCCAAAAACCCGACTCCGAAGAACCCGAAATACATCAACGCCGCCGGTTGCCGCAGCGGTTTGGGCAGGATTTGCGGCAGATCAAGCTCCACTTTGCCCTTGTTGTTCATGCCCATGACCACCAGCAGCGCCAGCAAAGCCAGGATGAACAACGTTTTCAGGATGATCTTAAAATTCATATTCCAGTTTCCGTGACCATAGACGGATGGGTTCAAAGTTTAAAGTTTAAAGTTCAAGGTTGGGTCGCTAGACTGTTCTGCGATGAGTATTGCCACCAAAACCGGGGATAACGGGACAACGGGTCTGATGTATAATCGGCGCGTTTCCAAGTGCGACCCGCGCGTGGCGGCCTATGGCACGGTGGATGAATTGAACGCCGCCCTCGGTTTGGCGCGGGCTTCGACGCAGGAACAGTTTTTGCGGGAGCGTTTGCTCGCGATCCAAAAAGACCTTGTCATTCTGATGGGCGAACTGGCCACCCGAGCGGAAGATTTGCCGCGCTATATTAAAGACGGCTTTTCCGTCGTCACACCGGAATTGACGGTCAAGCTGGACGGCATCGTCCACGAAATCGAAGCCCAAAAAGTTTCCTTCAAAGGCTGGGCCACTCCCGGTGAGAACATAAGCGCAGCCACTTTGGACGTGGCCCGCACGACCTGTCGGCGGGCGGAGCGGCACGTTTGTGCGTTGCAGGAAAGCAATCAGCTTAATAATTCCGAGATCATCATTTTTCTGAACCGTTTGTCGGATGCGCTTTGGTTGATGGCACGGTGGGCGGAGGGAAGGGAAGGGGAGATAGAGAATGTTTACTTGGCTTCTGCCAACGATAAGAATTTTTTAAGAAGCTCCTCGAAGCGCGGACGAAGATCCACATAATCCTCTGGTTTGCGATTTAGGTTATGGCCAAGACCCGAAAGAACTTTGCGCATAATTTCAATCCTTTCCTGCATTTCGGTTTCGCTTTTGGGTAAATCTCCAAGTCTGTCGTAATTTTCCAGGATGTATTTGCAATCGTTTGCCAATTCTGCGGCGATGGGGGCGAGATCTTTCGGATGACATTCAAGCTGAAATTCAAACGTTGTTGCTAATTGGCTTATCATGTCTGCATCGTCATTTGCAGCCTCGCTTTGAAGATAGCAAATGGCTGCTCGGAGATAATATTGGAATGCCGATGGTCCCATCCACATTAAATCCTCCCGGTAATTGAAGATTCCTTGTCGAAACATTTCTTCCGCCTCCTCCAATGTCTTGCCCAGAAAGTTTTTGCAAGCCGAGCGTTCGTCCAGCGAATCATAGACATTTATTTCTTCGCGCGTGGGCAAGGACATAATTTTGTAATGTGACAGACTAGTGGCTGTATTGCAATTCCGTTCCTTTTATCGCATGATTCGAATCGTAGCAAATGAAGTTTAATCAAACAGAAAAACGGGTCGAGATTGGGCAATATATCGTAGCTGATCTGGCCATTTGCCATGGCAAACCCACCTACAAAGGAAGCCGTGTAATGGTTTGGCAGGTTTTGGCGATGCTGGAGCGTGGGGAATCTTGGGATTACATTCGTGAATCCTGGCCGGGATTGATTAGCGACGAGGCGATTGCAGAAACGATTCGTTTGGCCTGACATCCTTATTCGATTAACATGGCATCGCCATAGCTGAAAAAACGATATTTCTCCTGAATAGCCTCCGCATAAGCACCTAAAATCAATTCTCGCCCATCAGTTTTCCCCGGTGCGGCGAAAGCACTAACCAACATCAACAAGGTGGAAGATGGGAGATGGAAATTGGTCACCAGCGCATCCACCGTTTTGAAATTATATGGTGGATAAATAAAAATCTTCGTTTTCCCTCGGCCAGCCACGATGGCTCCGCCATTTTCCTTTGCCACGCTCTCGAGCACACGTAACGTCGTTGTGCCCACGGCGATCACTCTTTGCTTGTTTGCTTTGGCAAATTGGATTGCCTCCGCAGTGGGGGAGGGGACTTCAAACCGTTCTTCGTGCATCACGTGGTCGGAAAGTGATTCGGCTTTGACCGGTGCGAAAGTCCCCAAGCCAACGTGCAAGGTGACAAAACAAATCTTCACTCCGAGCGTTTTTATTTTCTCCAGCAGCTCCGGTGTCAAATGCAGGCCCGCCGTGGGGGCGGCGACCGATCCGGCGGTTTGGGCATAGACGGTTTGATAGCGTTCGCGGTCTTCGTCCTTGGGCGCGGCGCGCTCGATGTAAGGGGGCAGGGGAATTTCTCCCAGCGCATCAAGGTCCGATAAAATGTTTTTTGTCCCGCGAAATTCCAGTCGGCGATGGCCCTCGGGATTTATTTCCACCACGACGGCGGTGATACCGGTGATGTTTTTTTGCGCGTCGAGAATGTTTATCTCCGCGCCGACAGGGGCGCGTTTCCCCGGCCGCACCATGGCCCACCAATTGTTGACAGAGTTTTCTGTCAATAGAAGTAATTCAAAATTTCCGCCGCTTTTCGCATTCTTCCCTCTCAACCGCGCCGGAATGACCCGGGAATTATTCAGCACCAGCACGTCTCCGGGTCGTAAATATTCCAATAAATCTGGAAAATGACGATGGCTGATCTCTCCAGTATCCCGTTTTAAGACCAGCAACCGGGATTGATCCCTTTTCGGGGCGGGTTGTTGCGCGATCAGGTCGGGCGGCAAATCAAAATTAAAATCGG
>CAIYOY010000197.1 GCA_903927905.1 uncultured Verrucomicrobiales bacterium
CGGAGTGACGCGCCCTACCTATAACCCTTTCGTTTTTAAACTGTACCACTACCAATTTTCGCCTCGTTTTCGAGAGAAAGATGAGCCAACTCACGTTGGCTGCTACGATTAATCAGCTTTTTAAGAGCCTGCTACGGCGAGCGGGTCTGGAGTTGCGACATCATGGCGTTGAGGAACGAAACGGAATTGGAGATGGAAAGCTCCATCTTTTGAACTTCACCGATCAAGAGCGTGGTATTGGCGGCCTGGGTGTTTTGCCAGCCATTTGCCGCAGCTGATGAATTGGCAATGGCCGTTTGAATCTTCTCGAGTCCGGCGATGAGCGGTTTCAGGTCCGGCGGTTCGGGCGTTTTCGCCGAGGCCGACAGATTGCTGATGGCATTTTGGACGCCATGGATTTCACCTAGTAACGGCTGGAAATCCAGCTTGGGTGCGGCGGGCGGAGTCGTCGTGGATAGATTGGAAACGGTGCTTTCTATTTTGGCCAGGTCCCCCTCCAACAGCAAAAGGCTGGAACCGACGTCCGAAAGATCAACCGGGGTAAACGTCACCCCTGGCGCGGCGGCGATATTTTTGATGGCCAGCGAATCACTCGGCGTCGGCTCGACCAGCGTGGTGAAGGCAATTTTCTTTTCCGGCAAATGAGTGGCCCACATATAACACAGCCCGGTAAAAAGAAGGGTCAGGCCGGAGAAAAGATAAAGTGGCCGCTTGATCGCGCGTTCATCTTCGCTGCTCCACTCCGGGGCTTCCGCAGGCGGCCCGATGCCGGGAATCAGTTTTGCGATCTCCTTTTGTTCTTTGGCTTTTTTACAAGTGGCCCCGGTCAAGTAGCTCAAAAACCACCAGGCCAAAAGCCAGACACAAATTGCGGCGGAACCAAGCGACCAGTTGAACTCATCCCACTTTAGGCAAATAACCCCAAGACTGAGAGCGATAAAAAAGGCGGTGAGCAACAAGCGGACGATGCTGAAGTGCATGGCCCATTGGCCCGCGCTGGCAAACTGGGCGCGCGCGTTTTCGTGTTTCACGCCCATCAGCCCGGAAAATAGTTTGGGCGCACGCTGGATGAACACCTTCAACTCTTTCAGTTCGGCATCCAGGCAGTCTTGGCCCGCCTTGTTGGCTTTGGCGTGTTCGCGATCCACGTCTCGCAGGAATTTCTCCAGCTCGGTAAAGAAAATCTGGGCGTCGGACAGCAGAGCGAGGGATTCAATGTTTTGCCGGATGCCGTCGGTGATTTCCGCGATGGCCCGGCGAATTTCCAAATCGGTCCTGGCCTGGGCGGCTTTTCCCAGCAATTGATTCATATCCTGGCAATTCATCATGGGCATACGATTTTTCCAATTGTGATGGGATTAAGCCAATTTACCAGCGAATTCAGGAGCGCGACATTCATGTCGCTTCAATGGTGGGCGGAAGAGGGAGTTCGGTTTATCCGGCGATTTAATTGGTGGCCGTATTGCAGCGACATGAATGTCGCGCTCCACCAACAAACCCTTGTCAATTGCCCGGCCTTCTTCTATCAATAGCCACATGAAATTGAGTCCTGTCATCCTTGCTCTTGGCCTGTCGCTTGCCATCACCGCCGCTTTCGCCGAAGACGCCCCACCCACGCCCACACCAAAGCCAGCGGCTAAAACCGAAGCCCCGAAATAAATCAGCGCGCTGGAAGCGACCAACTATTACGATCAAACCATGATCGTGACCGGCAAAGTGGTCCAGGTCAGCGTCCGCCCCGCCATCACGTTTATCAATCTGGACAAGAAATATCCGAACTCACCTTTCGCCTGCATCATCTTTCCCCGCTCCACCAATCAATTTCCCGATGTGAAAAACCTCATGGGCAAACAAGTGGAAATCAAAGGCAAGATCGCCGAGCACAACGATAAACCCCAGATTGTCCTGACCTCTTCCAATCAGATCACCGTGCTGGAGTCAGCGACTAATTCGGTTGCTCCAACCAATTCCGCGCCCAAGCCGGAAGCGAAATAATCCAGGCTCAGGCCATGAAATCTCTGACGGAACAACTCTGGTTCGAAGTTCCGGGTCGGCGCGGTTTCGTGAACATCACCGGGACGGTTGAGCAGTTGGTCAAAAAGAGCGGTGTTCAGGAGGGGCTCTGTCTGGTCAACGCCATGCACATCACCGCCTCCGTTTTCATCAACGACGACGAAAGCGGCTTGCATCATGATTACGAGGTTTGGCTGGAAAAACTCGCCCCGCACACGCCCACTTCGCAATACCACCACAACCGCACCGGCGAAGACAACGCCGATGCCCACATGAAACGCCAGATCATGGGCCGCGAGGTGGTGGTGGCGATCACGAAAGTGAAGTTGGATTTCGGACCGTGGGAACAGATTTTCTACGGAGAATTTGATGGCAATCGGCGGAAACGGGTTTTGGTGAAGATTATTGGGGAGTAAATCATTAAGCTCCTCTTTTCCCTTGCGTAGCACCCCGGCTGTTTTCACTGTCGCGAATCCGCTTGCCCACCCACCCCATTTCTGAAATCGTTTCCCCTGAAACATGAGTAAGTGGCCCAAACAACTCCCGCCGATCACGCCGGAACACCAGAAAATCTGCGATGACTTCATGGAGCATTGGCACGATGTCTTCCCCAATAAATATTCCATCGCCGATAAATTCAGCCACGAATACGTCGCCCGCACCGCGCCCAAACAATTCCTTCGCACCCTCGAAATCGGCGCTGGCCTCGGCGAACATCTCAATTACGAAAAACTTTCCGACGAACAACTCCACAATTACGTCGCCGTCGAAACCCGCGAAAACATGGCCAATCGCCTGAAAGAAACCTGGCCCAAGATCCAGACCTACCTGGGCGATTGCCAGGCCCGGCTCAATTTTCCCGACGGCCATTTCGACCGCGTCGTCGCCATCAACGTCCTCGAACATCTCCCCAATCTCCCGGGCGCGGTCCGCGAGATGCACCGCCTTTGCAACAAAGCCACCGGCACCTTTTCCATCGTGATCCCGTGCGAAGGCGGCCTGGCCTACGCCCTCGCCCGTGAGATTTCCGCCAAGCGCATTTTCCAAAAACGTTACAAAATTCCCTACCACATCTTCATCGGCCGCGAACACATCAACGTTCCCTGGGAAATTTTGGGCGAACTCAAACCTTACTTCGACATCGTCCAGTCCACCTATTTCCCCATCCCCATTCCGCTGGAGTTCTGCAACCTCTTCATCGGCGCGACTCTCCGGCCCAAAGCCAATGTCTCATAAAAACGTCCAATCCCTCGCGAAGCGTCTCGGACTGCGGTCAATCCCCTGCCGCTTTTGGTTGGCGATTAAGCACACGATTTTAAATGTCTGCGCGTAAAACCAGTCCGCCCGCGAAACCGCCAGCCGCTAACCTTTGGCCCCGGTTGGAACTTTCCGCCGCCCTCCTCCTCTCTCTCTGGATCGTCGTCCTCCATGTCATCTACCTCTTCCACGCCGGCCCTTTGTGGCGCGATGAAATCGGCACCATGGATTTCGCCGCCATGCCCACCGTCGGCGACATCTGGCATAATCTGCAATACGACAACTTCCCACCCCTCTTCGTCTTCCTCGCCCGCTTTTGGATGGCCCTGGGTTTGACCAGTGATTTGAGCTTGCGCCTCCTTGGCCTGGTCGTCGGCCTCGGCACCGTCGGAGTCATATGGTTGACTGTGAGACTTCTCGGGGCGCGCTGTCCGCTGCTGATTCTCGCGCTTTATGCCTGCAGCCCGGTGGCGGTCCGGGTCGGCGCCGCCCTGCGCCCTTACGGCCTGGGCATTGCCCTGACGCTGTTAAGCATGGGTTTGATTTGGAAATTCATCCAGGAACCCAAACCGAAACACCTCTTCCTCGCCATGCTCGCCGCCGTCTTGAGCGTCCAATGTCTTTACCAATGCGCTTTCTTCCTGGTGGCCTTCACTTTCGGCGCCTGGGTCGTGACCCTGTCGCGCAAACAAAAGAAAATCACCTTCCAAACCGGCTTCATCGGAGCCGTTGCCGCCCTCTCCCTCTTGCCTCATCTCGGCAACATCCATAAAGGCGGCGCCTGGCTGGTGATCGCTCATGTCCCGGTGGATTTCGCCGGCGTTTGGCGCACCCTGAATGAATCCCTTGAGGCCGACGGACCGGGGCTGAAATATATTTGGTTCCAGTTATTTCTCATTGCCGTCGTTCAATTTCTCCTTGTCCTGCGCAAAAAGAACTGGAGCGCCATTTACTGCGGGGTGGTCCTGTTGGCTGCCACTGTCTTCCATCTCATTTTTCTGCGCCTGCTGCAATTGCCGTTGCGCACCTGGTACTATCTTATCCTCCTGGCCGTCGCCGCTCTCGCGATGGATGTTATCCTGGCGGGCTTGCCCGCCAAAAAACTCAAAAACTTCCTTGTCCCGCTCGCTCTGATCATCGCCGCCTGTGCTTGCCGCACGGCCTACGACGGCGTACAACTCCGCCACACCAACCTCGATCTCATCGCCGCCCAACTTAAAAAATCCACCCAGCCCGGCGACATGGTTTTGGTTTCCCCGTGGTATTACGGCGTTTCCTTCCAACGCTATTACGATACCAACAACTTCGTCACCGTCCCGCCCATGACCGAACTCCGCATCCATCGCTACGACCTCATGCGCGACGCCATGGATTCCCCCGACCCCGTCGGCTCCCTCAAAACCGGAATCGAACACACGCTCCGTTCCGGCCACAAACTTTGGGTGCTCGGCAATTTCCAATTCCTCCAGCCCGGCCAGGCTCCCGTGCCGTTGCCCAGCCAGCGCCCGGCCAGCGGCGGCGATTCGCTTTACTTCTCCAATTGGATGCTCCAACTCACCACTCTCGTCGCCGCCCACGTCACCAGCGCCGACAACGTTCCCATCCCCGTTCCCGGCAATCAACCCGTGGACGGCGTCGAAAAAGTCACCCTCCTCTCCTTCTCCGGCTGGCACGACTGAACATCCGCCTAAGGGGAACACCATTCCCAAAATTGACCGAAAATACCGCCCGGAAAAAGTTGCCTTTCCCTGCCTTTCATCCATATAATCGCCAAAAGCAACAGTCTATAAAACCCATTCAAGAATTGCTTATGATTCCGAAGATAAAGTCGTCGCCTCCCTTCTTCTCCGCCGTCCTTCTTGCCCTGCTGGCCTGCGGCAGCGCCCGCGCCGAGGTCTTTTCCATTTTTTAAAAAAATAACACCGCCTCCCCCGGCCACGTCTGGGTTGCTGGCAAATATCAAGGCTCCATCCCGGCCGGCGAAACCCGCTATGCCATGAGCAGCGGCCAACCCGCCCCCTCCGGCGTCATCGGCGGCTGGACCAACCTCGGTGATGTCCCCCTGATCGTCGCTTGGACCGACCATGATTTCACCAATGCCAATTACTACGCGGAAATAAAAATATCGGGAGATTTGGACAATGCCAGCGTTTGGTTCGGCGGCCCGCCCGTCCTCCTGCACAAAGACAGGACCAATGCCGTCGCCATCAACCCCGGCCCGACCGGCAGCGAACCGAAAGATTTGCTCAAGGGCAAAGAAATCATCGCCAGTCAACCACTGCAACAGCAACCGGTCGCTTTGCCCGCCAACCGCCGCGCCGCCAAAATCCGGGACGCCGCGCCTTCCTGGTCGCCGGGCTTCATCGCGCTCAACTCCCGCCCGCCCCCGCTCCTTTCCACCAACTCGATCAACATGGAACTCGTCTGGATCGAAAGAGTTATCGGCAAAGGCGGCACCAACCTCGGCAGTTACTGGGTCGGAAAATACGAAGTGACCCAGGAAGAATACGAAAAAGTGACGGGCAGCAATCCATCCGCTTTCAAAGCCCCCCGGCATCCGGTCGAAATGATTTCCTGGAATGACGCCATGGCGTTTTGCGCCAAGCTCACCGCGCTGGAAGAAGCGGCCGGGAAATTGCCCAAAGGCATGATCTATACCCTGCCGACAGAAGAACAATGGGAATATTTTGTCGGCAACGCCTCACTGGCGGACGCAGTCACCAGCGAAAAGGAAAAACGCACCAGCACAGAAAATGTGGGCACCAAAAATGCCAACAAATTCGGATTGTTCGATGTGCGCGGCAACGTCTGGGAGTGGTGCCTGAAACAATCCAATTTGGAACTGCCGTTCCGGGTCTGTCGCGGGTCGGCGTGGATCAACGTGGACACAGAATACCTGGTGACTTCCTACCGGAATACTTACCCGCCGGACGTGCGCCGGAACATCTTCGGCCTGCGCGTGGTGTTGCAAGAGAAACCGTGACGACCCAGCGACTCATCACAAAAAACCATAAAATTTCCTGACCTTGGCCGGGGCCACTCTCAAACTCATCACCCGCCTGCTATTTCGAACGCGAGTCGAGAGTTTGAGAGTGGCCCCGGCCAAGGAAGACAAAATTACCGCGAGGTAAAACCCAATAGAACGGTTTGGAGACATTGAGAAGGGGTTTTGCCTCCTGCCTCTGTGACCCTGCCTGTTAATTCTATGATCTATTGTCTAGCCACGTTTTGCTTTGCCTTGATTCCAAATTCAGGTGCGGCAAACTCGCTTTGTCCGAGCCCTGTGCTCGTTTTAGGCTTTGCCTTGATTCCAAATTCAGGTGCGGCAAACTAACCGCTCTTTAGCATGACATTGGTGTTGAGCTTTGCCTTGATTCCAAATTCAGGTGCGGCAAACTCTTCAGTAATTTAATGAAGTTGACGCTATGCTTTGCCTTGATTCCAAATTCAGGTGCGGCAAACTTGGTAGCGGTAACTCGCTCGCAAAGCGCGGGTTACCAAAGCTGAATCTGCTCCGGTAGATCCTCCGCTTCCACCACGGAAGCGGGGGATCCCTGTATCACGTGCGAGCGTTCCCATTGGGCGCGAGTAACGAAGATGGCCCGAACGCTGCCTTCGGGCGGCAGACTTTTCTTCAACCGATCGAGATGCGTCTCCTGTCGGGCGAAGGAAACACACGCCCGCGCGTACACGCTAAATTGAATCATCTGATAGCCGTCGTCCAAAAGATAGTTCCGGAAGTCGGTCGCCATCTTCCGTTGCTTCTTCGTTCCAACCGGCAAATCGAATGCGACAATCAGCCAGCCCATTTTGAGTTTTTCGGTGTCCATGGTTTGTAGAACCGAGGTTGATTTTCCAGGATGGCCCGGCGGAAACCGCGAACCACCCCTTCGATGCAGCCCTGAATTTCCAGGGAAAAATCCATATACTCCACCTTCTCAATGGCAAAGCCGGTGACCCACCCGCGAAACTCCTTCGTGACTTCCAGATTAGCATTCGGATTCTTTCGCACCCATTGCACCACGCGCCAATCCACAAACGGACGAAACGGCTCCATCAAATCATAAGCCAGCGGCGTGCTCCGCTCCCGCGCCACATGCGAAAGCCCGAACGTCGGATCAAGCCCCACCCCAAACAACTTTTGCAAAACCGTCGAAAGCAAAACTGCATACCCATAATTCAACAATCCATTTAGACCTGGCCGCGTCCGGTCCCGAATAAAACTCTCATCATCCAATGCCCGGCCAATGATTTGCCAATGCGCCTTCGCACAGATTGCCTCCTTATGCAGCTTCTTCCCAAACGCCGTCCCGCGAAAACCAACCAGCCGTTTATCTTCCGGCGCGACATGCTCCGCCAGAAAAAATTGATTCTGACACTTGGCATCCACCGTTTTCTGCCAGAGTTGCTGCCGCGTCGCCTCGCTCAATTTGAGAATCGCCCGTGTCAACAACGTATCCGTCGAACGATTCGCTGGCAGCACCAGACTGACCGGCTTGAACGCCTCGCAAATAATCAACGCCACTCCATGCTTGGCCGCTTCCAGAAAAAGATTGCTATGAATCTGCGCCGAGAAACTCGTGATAATGATCGAAGCAATATCCTCCAGCGGCAGCTTCCTTTCGCCGTCCGCTGTTTTACAAGTCAATTGCCCATCCCGACAACTCAGGGAGCAATTGGGGGAATCAATGCTGATGATGTGGTAATCGTTCCAGTATAAGCAAGCGATGACGGACAAGATGATTGTTGGTTTGATCAGCCAGCTCCCGAGACAATTGCGCTTCCCGCATTTTGTCCGTGATAAAAAGGCATCCGCCTTCTTCTTTCGGATGTTTTCCAGCCATGACTTCTTCATAGGCTTTTTCCAAAAGATGACGGGCATACGCCGCTCGCTGGCCAAGTTTGGCCACATGAAAATGGCAGTTCAAAAACTCATCCAGACTGATTTGCTTATCTTTTTTACGACTTTTGGTATTAGCAGCATCTATTTGCTTCTGCACGGCGGCATCAAAAGCTGCAATATCACCACCCATTTCCATAATTCCCTGGCGAAGAATTTTCAATGTGACCGGTTTTCCCAACTGCAATTGTCCCCTAGTTCTTTTCTGGAGGCGTTCTGGTAAAAGGGGCCAAATCATTTTCAGATCGTTTGATTGAATTAATTTTTGCACCGGGTTAAGAAGCAAAGCGTCTTTCGCATCAGGGTGCATGAGCATGGTATCCAGATTGTCACGAATAGCCCCTGCCGACTGTCGAACTTGCTTCTTGAATTCTTCAACTCCCATTCCGCCTCGCTCCCGCATGATGGCATCAATGCCTTTCCGCTCCTCCACTTTCAAGGGTGACAAATCTTTTTCGCCAAGTCGCGACACTCGAACGTTGGCCAATTGCATCGCCCAGCGGAAATTTAGAAATTCTGGACAATTGCGCGACGGAACTTTATCGCCGCTGACTGGGCATTTGGAAATAATCCGGTTGTCAAAGCGCGGCACCAACTGGCCGAAGAGCAAAGCGCCTTGGTATCGTTTTGGCAATTTCAGGTCCGGGCAGGAAATTGCCTGCCATGCTGTTTTATCGTTGTTATCCTTACCGAGCAAAATCCGCTCCAGATTTGCATCTACATTTTTTAATTTTCCAAAATGAAATTGAAGGATGCGCCGAACCTCTCCTTCCACAGTCTGTCTTGGAAATGCAGCGTTCAGTCCTTTAAATCGAATCATGGATGATTTCTTTTTGCCCAGCGGATCAACGCCCAACTCTTTGCAAAATGTTTCTGCCATGCTGTTCACACCATGTTTACCCATCAACGTTTTTGCATTTTCCTCTTTTTCCGTATCTTCGTCCGCCGCTTCAGCTTCTGCTGCGCTCCAGCGGCGGTTGCCATCATAACCACGATTGTGAGCATACCAACGGAGAACATCCCACAATTCCGGCCAAGTAAGAGGTTTGCCTCCGCAAAGCACGCGGGCTGCCAGTTGCCACGGCCACGCGCAACCCGGTTTGTCCAATTCTTCTTTCGTAAGCGCTCTCAAGTGCGCCAATAAAATTTTCATTCGCGCAATCCGCTGTCGCGTACTGCGAATATGTCGGCGTTGACGACGATACCCCCGGCGGGTACTGGCCAGGCAATCATCCGCCCGAAAAGTCACCACCCCGCAACCCAGAATGTTTATTGATGGAGCCAAAGACCGAGAGGATTCTATTTCTCCAGTTTGGAGAACGGCCCAACCAAGAGAACTATGGCCCACATCAAAACTGAGGTTTAAATCCCGAATTATTTTTGAATCTTTCTCCTTGGCTTTCATTTTTTGTTTTGGTTGAGTGATGGGGTCTAAATTGGAATCAAGACAAAGTTAGATAACGCAAACTGGTTCCCTATCCGCCATGCGGATACACCTGTAACAAAAGCGTTTCTTAAATAAACCCGGCCTTTGCGGCCGGGTTTATTTTTTGCGGAAGCGTTTTGGTTGGAAAGAATCATGGTGTTTGTTTTTTCGCGTATTCAGCGTATTTCGCGGTTAAAAATTCTGTGTTCTCTGTGTTCTTTCGTGGCCATCACCTTCCCCCATGTCGTTTTATCATTTTGCCATTTTCCAACACCCCGGCGCACCGCTTCGCCGATGGACCCTTTCCGAAGGTCAAACGCCCAGACTGTCTTTTCTGAATTCATAAATTTAATTTCCCCGTACGTTTAGTTCGTGTGGTTCGCGGTTAAAAATTCTGTGCTCTCTGTGTTCTTTCGTGGCCATCACCGTCCCCCATGTCGCTTTATCATTTTGCCATTTTCCAACATCCCGGCGCACCGCTTCGCCGATCGCCCCTTTCCCAAGGTCAAACGCCCAGATGGTTTTAGTTTCAGCCATAGATTTGCTGTCCGGTTCCGGTTGTTATTGAAGTCCCGTCAACTATAACAACCACCCTCCTCTTGCCAAGGCCAAAATTCAGCCCCGCCACATGGACATAACTCCCTCCGTTCCTGTCATTAGATCCCCATCCTCCTCGGTGTCATCCGTAATCCGTGGTTTAAAAACCGTTGCATTCTCTGCGTTCTTTGCGGTTAAAAATTTGCATTGTCCCCTGTGGTTAAAATTCCATTTTCGCGCCCTATTCGCATTTTTCACCCCCCCGTCCGTGCCATCCGAATAATCAGCGGTTAAAATTCCTCCGATTCGTGAAATTCGCGGATAAAGCTCTCGGCCTGCTTCACCCTCTCCACTCTCACCCTCACTTTTTAAGAGAACGGTGAGAAATATGGGAATCGTGTCCACCATGTACACGACAGCCCGCCCGTTTCCTGCCATCCTTGCCCCATGCGCCTGTAAAAGGCTCCTGTCCGCCATCGCTTCCGGGCGAAGGACGGCCGATCTTTGACAACTTGCGGTTTTGCTCCCGGCCCTGAAAATGGAGCGCCAGCCAAAACTGGAAAAAATAAAGCCAAATTAAGGCAAATTAAGCCAAATCAAGGTAAATTAAGGTAAAACAAGCCTTGCCCGTGAAAAAATTTGTCGCGGTACAGTTTGGTGAAAAGGTGGGGCGAGTCGTACTCGCGAGCCGGGGGTGCTTTATGGGGCAACTCATCTTTTCCATTAAACCGTGCCACTGCCAAAAAAACGAAAGACAACCCGGTCATTCCACCTTGTCACCCGCCGTTTCCTTTGCTATGATGTGATTCAATCCAGTCAACTGTTCATTAGTTGAGCGACCAGGCTGATTTGGAGGCTGTTCCATATTTTATGCGTCGTTTTTTGCGAAAAGGCCGCCCGTCACCGGGAGGGTTCAGGCTGCCGATTTTTTTGGCGGTACTTTTGACGCTCCTCACTGGCTTGGTGACGAGTCAGGCCCAACCTGATTACGCCGACGCGCTATACATCCCCCCGGCTTGCAACAAGTGGTACACTTCCGGCAATGGCCACAGCTTCGTGGTCATTCATGACATGGAAGGATATTATCAGGACACCGTTTCCTACCTCAACCGTTGCGACCTGGACACGAACGGAAACTACAATGTGGCCGTCAGCGTTTATTATGCGGTCAACAGCCTTCAGAACGGCAGCGACACACACGGACACAAAGAAAACAATCTCTCGGATGCGGCCATCGGTGAGATCACCCAAATGGTGCGGGAATCGAACTACGCCTGGCACGTGCTCTGTTGGAACACCTACATGTTTGGCACCGAACACGAAGGGTTCGTCAACGATCCCGCCTGGTACACGCAGGGGATGTATCAGTCTTCCGCCAGTTTGCAGCGGCATCTGTGCGAGAAATATAACATCGCCAAAGACCGCAATCATGTCATCGGCCATGACGAGCATCTGAACCCAACCTGGACGAATTGGGTCGTGACCAACGGCTGGGCCTTTGATCCGGTGTGCAATACCCACACGGACCCGGGCCAGTACTGGAATTGGACGTATTTCATGAGCCTGATCAATGCCGACACGAACCTCACGGGCACTTATTGGGATGTCAATAAAACGACCAATGGCTTTGGGGCCGCGCCGACCGGCACTTGGGGATTGTCGGCGAGCAATTGGAACGGCACCGCCACCGGAACCGGCACCCCCGCCATCTGGGTGGGGCCGGCCAATGCGTATTTCAGCGCGGACAATCCAACCAACGCCTTCCAGGTGACTCTGACCGAAACCCAGACCGTGTATAGTGTCCAAGTGCTGGCGGGAAATCCGACGTTTAACGGCGGCGGATTAAATTTCATCGGCACCGGCACGTATTACACCAATTATGTCGGCGCAGGATTGACCGCCACATTTAACACGCCCTTTACCGGCAACGGCCTGGGCGCGCCGGACAAATGGGGAACCGGGACCGCAGTTTATAATGCAGCGGCGTTGGTGGGCAGCTCTGACTTCACCATCAATCAAGGGACGATCGCCATCGGCAATGATGCCGCGTTCGGGACAAATAAATTTTTCGTGGGCGAATCCACCGGCGCAAATGTGGTGACGCTCAAGTCAGCCAATGGCGCAGCGCATACCGTGGCCAATCTGCTGCGGCTTTATGCGCTCAATTTCATTGTGGAAACGAATGGAGACCTGACATTCTCCGGCCCGGTGGATCTGGTGACCACCACCCACACCATCACAGTCAATAACACGAACACCACGTTTTCCGGGACGCTGACCAATACCGGTTCAATCGTCAAAGGCGGCACGGGCACGCTTATTTTCAGCGGTGCCGGGGCGAACACTTATGGCGGCATCACCACAGTCAGCAACGGCGTGCTCAAGTTGAATAAAACCGCCGGCGTCAATGCCGTGGCCGGTTCAAGTCTGGTGGTGACCAACGCCGCCACCCTGTTGCTCGGCGCTTCGAACCAAATCGCCGACACGGTGCCGATGACGCTGGGCGGCGGGATATTCAATTCAGGCGGTCTCAATGAAACGCTTGGGACATTGAAATTGACGGCCAGCTCCCGCATTGATCTGGCCAGCGGAACGAGTGTGGTGAAATTCGCCGCCAGCAGCGCGGTCACCTGGACAGCCGCGACGACGCTGACCATCAGCAATTGGAACGGATCGGTCAATGGTGGCGGCGCGGATCAGTTGTTTTTTGGCACGACCAGTTCTGGATTATCCGCCGGGCAGATCGCACAGATTCAATTCGTCAATCCGCCTGGATTTGATCTGGGAAATTACGCCGCAAAAATCCTAAGCACCGGAGAAGTGGTGCCGGTGTCCACCGCGCCAAGTTTCACCACGCCGCCCTCCAGCAAAACGGTCAATGCGGGCCAGAGCGCCACCTTCACGGTCGCAGCGACTGGCACCACGCCGTTGGGTTACCAGTGGACTTTCAACGGCGGAAATATTTCCGGGGCGACGACCAGCAGTTACATCGCCACCAATGCCGGGACTTACGCCGTGGTGGTCACAAATGTTGCCGGAACGATCACCAGCACGAACGCGACTTTGACGGTCAACGTCCCGGTGTCCATTACTTCCTCGCCCACCAACAAAACGGTGATCCAAGGGCAGAACGCTGTTTTCAGCGTGGTGGCGGCAGGCACCGCGCCCATCAGTTATCAATGGAGTTTCAACGGCGGTAATCTCTCCGGTGCGACGATCAGCAGTTACACCGTGACCAACGCGCAACCCGGTAATGTTGGTTCTTACGCCGTGGTGGTCACCAACATCGCCGGAACCGCCACGAGCAGTAATGCCACTTTGACCGCCAATGTTCCGCCATCCATCACCACGGCACCGACGAATCAAACGATTATCCTCGGCCAAAACGCCACCTTTAGCGTTGTGGCTGGGGGTACTGCGCCGTTGTCTTACCAATGGCGTTTTAACAGTGGAACTATTGCCGGGGCGACCAACACCAGTTACATCGCGACCAACGCTGGCACTTACGCGGTGGTGGTGACGAATGTCGCCGGGGCCACCACCAGTTCCAACGCGACGTTGACCGTCAATGGCCCACCCTCCATCGTCACCCAGCCTAACAGCCAAAATGTGTTGGTCGGGAGCAATGTGGTTTTCTCCATAACCGCCAGCGGCACCGCTCCGCTCGCCTATCAGTGGTTCCGGGGTGGAACAAATATCTCGGGCGCAACCACCAACACCCTGGCGCTGGCCAATGTCACGTTGGATCAAGGTGGAAATTATTCAGTCATCGTGACCAATTTGGCCGGCTCGGCGACCAGCAGTAATGCGTTGCTCGGGGTCTATGCCACCGCCGCGCCGAAGTTTGCCACGCCCCTGGCCATGATCAACGGCCAGATCACCATCAACATAACCGGGGTGCCGGGCTGGCCTTATATCGTGCAATGGACGCCGGATTTATTTGCCTCCTGGAATTCCTTGCAGACGAATGTGGCTCCATTCACGTTCATCATCACCAACAACGTGACCATCCCCACGAATGCTGCCGGATATTACCGGGCGCTGCTCGCGCCGTAACGGTGGTTTCCATTTCACGCCCTTCAGACAAACAAAAAGGCCGGACATATGTCCGGCCTGTCTGTATGAGAACCAAGTTTTTCAACTTGTCGTTGACCGCTGCGGCGCCGCAGTTATACGCCTCACTCACACACACGAACCTGCATTTCTGCACCGTCAACGCTGTAAACATTATCCTACTTCCTGTCCCCTGCCAGTCACCAGTACTGGTGACAAGCGTCCCCGGCGGCTAAAATTTACACAAATATCAGCGCTTCAAGAACTTAGCAACAGCTTCTGTGCGCGTTCGGACCTGGAGCTTCTCGTAAATCCGGCGAATATAGGTATGCACGGTCTCGTAGCTGATGCCCAATTTTTCGGCGATTTCCTTGTAGAGAAAGCCCTGACTCAGGCAGTCAAGCACTTCCTGCTCGCGGGTGGAAAGATTTTCGGTCGGTTGCGGACTTGCGCCGCCGCGTTGAAAGGATTGCACGACTTTTCGCGCGATGTGCGTGGTCATGGGTGAGCCGCCGCGCGTCACTTCGCGGATGGCTTCCAGCAATTCGGCGCGAGGGGCGCGTTTGAGCAGATAACCGGCGGCACCGGCAGCCAGGGCGTTGAAAATATTTTCCGTGTCTTCGTATGCTGTCAACATTACGACCAAAATTTCCGGCTTGGTTTGTTTTAATTTGCGGACACATTCGACGCCGTTCATGCCCGGGAGGTTGATGTCCATCAACACCACATTGGAGGGTTCTTTTACGATCCCTTCCAGCGCGGCTTCGGCGCTCGGATATTGGCCGACGCACAGGAAGCCTTCTTCGCGGCTGATCAGTTTGACGAGGGTGCCGCGCAGTTGTTCGTTGTCTTCGACGATGGAAACGGTGATGGCCATAAATTTTTACCGGCGTTTGATGGGCGCGGTCAGACGAACAAGGGTGCCGCCTTGAGTTCCAGTGCCCATTGAGAAATTGCCGCCGATGTCTTCCATTCGTTTGCGCATATTGGATAATCCGTTGCGTAATTTCGCGGCCTTTTCGTCCATGCCGCCCAGGCCGCGTCCGTTGTCTTCGATCTCCAGAGTGAAGCCGGCCGGCTCGACGCGCAAGCGAATCCACGCTTCGGTGGCTTGGGCGTGGCGGACGATATTGGTCACGGCCTCTTTCGCGGCGAGAAAGACATTGTGCCGCGCCTCGGGCGTGATGGTGGCGTCGGGCAATTGCGGCGGTGCTTCCAAACGGTAACGCAAGCCCGCCACGGCGAGATATTCCTGCGCGTGTTTGCAAATATAATTGATCAAGCCTTCCAGCGTGTCGTTGGACGGATTCACCGTCCAAACAATTTCGTCAAGGACATGCGCGGTCTCGCGGGCGGTTTGGGTGATTTGCCGTCCATGCGCTTCCACTTCTTCGGGAACATTTTTGTCGCTCTCCACCATTTCGCCGAGGAGCGAGACCTGAGTCAGACTCGCGCCGAGTTGATCGTGGATGTCGCGGGCGATGCGAGCGCGTTCGCGTTCCAACGCTTCCTGCTGACGAAGGAGAGCGACTTGGCGCTGAAGTTTTTGCGTCGAGATGTAATGGACCACAGCCACAATCAAACTAATCAGGAAAATAATGACCGCTCCGAGAAATGTTTTAGTCTGCCAAAACTGCGGTTGCACAGTCACTTTCAAGGTGCTGGGGATTTCGTTCCACAAACCGTCTTCGTTGCAGGCGGTGACCTGGAAAACATATTCGCCGGGCGGCAACTTGGTGTAGGGCGCTTCGCGGCGGTTGCCGGCTTCGATCCAATCGGTTTCATAACCTTGCATGCGATATTTGAACCGGGCCTTGTCCGGGGCCGCGAGATTCAGGCTGGTGTATTGGATTTCCAAAAATTCACGACCGGGCGGGACGGTGATGGCGGCGGGCGGCTGGCCATGAGGCCCGACGGCGTTTTGTTCCTGGCCACCGAGAGAAACGGTTTCGATGACCACGGGCGGAGGATTGGTATTGGCATGAATACGTTTTGGATCCACGGAAACCAGGCCGGAAATAGTCGGGAACCAAAGTTTTCCATCGCGTGTTTGACAAGCCGCCGGTTGCGCGGTCACGGTGCATTCATTGTTGGGCAGGCCGTCGGCTTCGCCATAGACTCGGCAGGAAATAAAGCCGCCGCGTTCGGTCAGGGCCTTTTTCGGCACGCGCATGAGACCGACATTGGAACCGATCCAAAAGGAGCCGTCGCCGTCATCAATGAAATAATTGATGGTATCGCTCATCAGCCCGTTGCGGGTGGTGAAGTGGGTCCATTTGCCGCCCTGAAAACGCACGAGACCATTGCCGAAAGTGCCGACCCACAACACGCCGTCCGCATCGGCATAGAGCGAAGAGATATTATCGCTGGGGAAGCCGTTGGTTTGTTGATAGGCGGTGAAGTGACCGTCCTTCTGGCGATTCAAGCCGCCACGCTCGGTGCCGATCCAGATATTGCCATCAGCGTCATCGGCGATGGCGCGGACAATATTAGCGGAAAGACCTTGTTGCATGGTAAAATTAGTCCAGTTGGTTCCGTCCCATTTGGCCAGGCCGTCCGGGGTGCCGACCCAGAGCGCACCCCAACGGTCTTGGTGTAAAGAATACACTTTCCGACCAGTGACCGGATTGCCGGGAGCGACTTGGAAGCCGCCATAAGACATTTGAAACAGCCCGTCGCCAAAGGCGGGTTTGGTGCCCACCCAGACTTGTTGTTGACGATCCACGAGAATTGGCCCGACGTTGAATTTATTGATGAGTGAATTGAAGCTGTGGACGGTTCCGTCTTTCAGATACTGCACGCCCGCGTCGTTGGAGGTGAACCAAATCGCGCCGGTGGCGTCTTGCGCCACGGATTGCATGGTCAGGTGGGCCGTCTCCGGCAAAAGAGTGAAGTCCTGGCGTTTGATTTGATTCAAGCCGCCGCCGTCGAGGCCGACCCAAAGATTGGCTTCCGAATCCACCTGGAGGGAGAGAATGGAATTGTTATACAGGCCATCGTTATTGGAAATCTGGATGGCCTGGCCCTGGGCATCGAACCAAAAAACGCCCTGGCCTGAAATTCCCACGATTAAATTTCCCTCGTGATCTTCACAGGCGGCGGCAACTTTTCCACCGGCGATCCAGGGATACGCGGCCAGAGTTTTCTCCAATTGATTCCCGTTCCAGATTTGAACCGAGCCATCGGCCAGTTGCCAATAGCCGCCGCGTTTTCGGGCCAGAAGAAAATCGAGTTTTCGGAAGGAGCGATTGTTGCTGGTGGGTAAAGGGGATTCAGCCTTGACCTGACTGGGATTGATGGCGAATGCAGCGTGATCGTTGCCCACCCAGATCTGGCCCGATTTTTCCGCGATCAACGCGCGACATTCGCTGAACCGGTCCGGCCCGGAGTTCCAAACATCCACTTTTTCATTTTGATGGCGGGCCAGTTGGCCATCGCCGGTATAAAGCCAGACAGCGCCGGTGGAATCTTCGCACATCGCCACGACGCGGCCCTCACGATTACCGCGTCCGATATCCAGACTGATCACTTGCCCGCCGTGAATAACCGCCGCACCCGCCGTTTCCGTGCCGAGCCAAAGATTTTGGCGGCTGTCTTCGAAAAGGCTGACGATGCGTCCACTGTTAAGTTTTGGCGTATTCCCTTCGTTGAAGACAGTGAAGCGAAGGCCATCAAAACGAACGAGGCCATTGAGAGTGCCGAGCCAAAGATAGCCATCATGCGTCTGCGTCAGGGCGATGACAGAATTTTGGGGAAGCCCGCCGGGAGCAGTGCGCCAGACGTCCACGTGGAAATGTGGCGGAGCCGCCGACGCGACCAAGGTTAGGAACGCGAGGCAGCCACACATGAGCCATGCGGCAATCCGTTGCATGGGAAGATTGTTTGGACGGGGCGGGGAGGATGTAAAGACCTTTGATGGGTGAGTGGGCCGGTGAATGAGATTGTTGGCTGGCTCAACCTTCATTCGTGACTGTTTGGGACCATGCGTTCAATTTCGCTCATAAGATTTTCAAGAATAAAATCGGCCAGTTCCTTTGATGTAAATTGCTTTTTGTGGTTCGTTACCCAAACCACAGATTTAGGAAGAAGGAATGTGGGTTTAACACGAATTTCTTTTACCGTTATAGGTTGCTCTCGAAAAGCACCCATTTTCTGCACCTCGACAATGAATTCCGTCTCGTGGGTCCAATTCCCTCCAAGACCGATCAAGCTTGCAACGACGCGTGCATGCTGACGCGTGTTGATAATAAAAAGTGGATCGTAGTTCAATTGAATCTCTTCTACAGTCCACGCGAGCAATTCCGAATGTTTTTTTATCTCCACAACTGCTCCGTGAATTATCTTATAAAGCGTTGCGAATTCTTTTTTTACCAATTCAACCCCTTCTTCGCAGTGGGAGAGATGAAACGCATTTTGCTGTTCCTTAAGGCTTAGATTTAGTGATTTTGCGCGTTCAATAACAGGGTTTACAGTGACGATTTCCTTGGTGCGATTTGATACTTCAATTGCCCTACATAGGTCGTTAACCACTTTTTCAATTCCGTCTGATGCTTTTCCAGCGAAGTGGCCGGCCAATATTGGCGAAAATGATTTTACCTCGTCAAATGTGACATCCTTCCAAATAGGCAAAATCATTTTCCGAACAGTGGTTTCCAATGCAAAAAGCCCATCTAATTC
>CAIYOY010000198.1 GCA_903927905.1 uncultured Verrucomicrobiales bacterium
ACGGAGTGACGCGCCCTACCCACGCTCAACCCCACACTTCCGACTGACGAAGCTGTTTTAGGAGGAGTTCTTCGAGGGGCATCTCCGAACTGACGCTGAAAAAATTCATGCCTCGGCCGGAACAATATTCCCGCAAACGCTGGCAGAAGTTTTGCACCGTTTGCTGGTAGGCTTTGAGACGATATTTGCCGAAGGAAACTTCCTGCAATCCGCCGGTTTCGGAATCCACCAGACGCAGATCGCCATAAGTCATCGGGTTCAATTCTTCGGGCGAAAGAATTTGGATGCAATTAACATGGAAGCCGCGACCGACCAAAGCCGTCAAACCAGCCTCGTATCCATTGGGATCAAGAAAATCACTCAACACCACCGCCACTCCAGCGGAACGCGCTGACAACGCGCCGCGCCGGAGCGCGTCATTAAAATCAACCGAACCACGCGCGGTCAGCGCGGAAATGTTTTGGAAAAATTGCAGCGAAGATTTGCGTCCACGCACCGCGCGCAACCCGCCGCGAGCGGCGAGTTCGGAGTTCAAAGTTTCAGGTTCAAAGTTCTTCGAATTCTTATCCACCTCGGGAAAAACCGTGATGCTGACACGATCAAATCCGCAGAGAGCGACATAGCCGACAGCGGCCGCAACTTGCCGCGCAAAATCGAACTTCGGCGGTGTGCCGAAAGTCATGGACTCGCTGGCATCCAGGAAAATCCGCACCGGCAATTCACGCTCTTCCTCGTAAAGTTTTAGGAACAGACGATCAAGGCGACCATAGAGATTCCAATCCAAATAGCGAAAATCATCACCCGGAACGTAATTGCGATAATCTGCGAACTCGACCGATTGCCCGCGAGCTTTGCTGCGGCGCTCCCCTTTGGCCGAGCTTTTCGCGCGACGCGCCGCCAGCAACTGGAATTGCTCAAGACGGCGGAGAAGTTCGGGTGTCAGGAGCGCCATGGTAAATCAATGGGTGTAAGGCACCGTGCCGTTGGCATCCACTTTGTAACCCCATTTTTTAACGTAGTCCTCACCCGGCAGAAATTGATCATGCGCCTTTTGCAGGTGGCGTTCCAACATCACTTGCAATGTTCTTTGGATGTTAGCCATGTTCGCGTGATTGACCACGTTGGTCATTTGCAATGGGTCGGATTCATCGTCGTAGAGCAGCCACGGACCGTTCAAATCGCGCACGTAAGTAAAACGCGGTGTGCGGATGCCGCGCATCTCCCGACCGCCGCCCTTGCGCGTCCATTCCCCAAACGGTGCCACGCAGGAAATCAAGGCCGCGCCATCGGAAGGATTTTTGCCGCTGCCAAATAAAAATCTGCTGTAATCCAATCCCTCGACCGAATCCGGTTTGGTCACCTGACACAAACCAAGCAACGTCGGCATGACATCTTCCGAATCAATCACCGCATCCACCTTGCGGGCCGGCAGTTTCGCGGGCCAGCGCAGCAGGAACGGGATGCGAATGGATTCATCCCAGGGCCGTTGTTTGCGGATCTGCCCATGGGAGCCGAGCATGTCGCCATGATCCGCCGTGAAGATGACGATGGTATCCTTGTCCAAACCGGAATCGCGCAAAGTTTTCAGCAAGTCACCGACACAGTCATCCAGCGCCGTGCAATGCGCGTAGTAACCGGCAAGATCCTTCCGCGCAGCCACAGCCGATTCAGCCGGAACATTTCCGCGCAGCGTTAATTTGGCCGGATCGTACATCGCCTTATATTTCGCCGGCGCAGATTCATAAGGATTATGCGGCGGCCCCCAGGCCAGGACAAAAAGAAAAGGCGCATCGTTCGTCGAGCGAGCTTGCAGATATTTCTGCACATCGCGGGTCTGGGCGATGGCATCGTAGCCTTCCCACTTCAATTTCTCCGGCGTGTCACCGTAATAAAATGAATTGTTATAGTCATGGGTGCATTCCAGAACTTTCCAATAATCAAAACCCTGCCGCCGCTCCTTCGGAATAAACGCCGAACGTCCATCGCCATTCAGATGCCATTTGCCCACGTAACCGGTATCGTAACCCGCCCCCTTCATCGCCTTGGCCAAACTTTTGGCATCGGGCGCAAGCGGAACATCATTCAGAAAAACCCCATGCGTCGTCGCATATTGCCCGGTGAAAAGCGACGCCCGCGTCGGACAACAAACCGGCACGCCCGCCACCGCATTTTTAAAATCCACACTCTCGCCGGCCAAACGATCTATGTTCGGCGTTTTGACATCGGGATTGCCGGTGTAACCGAACGCCTGTTCGCGCCATTGATCGGCGATGAGGATGAGGACATTCGGTTGGCCTTCTTTTGCTTCGAGGCCAAACGCCACGAAGAGCGCGGCCAAAAAAATCGCATGTTTTATTTTCATGAAAATTAAACCGCCACCAACTCCCCATCCTTCGGTACGTCCTTCAAAATTTGCGCGATCACGTGATCCGTCGTGATCCCTTCCGCTTCCGCTTCAAAATTCAGGATCAGCCGATGCCGCAAGGCTGCCGGCGTCATCGCTTCAATATCTTCATAACTCACATTGAAACGCCCCTGCGTCAATGCGCGAACTTTGCCAGCGAGAATCAACGTTTGCGCCCCGCGTGGACTGCTGCCGAAACGCAGATATTGATTACTGATCGGCGAGGCCGTCTCCGATTTCGGATGCGTCGCCAGCACCAACCGCACCGCATAATCCTTCACATGCGACGCCACCGGCACCTGCCGCACCAGCTTTTGCAATTCAATGATTTGATCCTTGGTCAACACCCGGTTGATCTCCGCCTTGGCCCCTTCCGTCGTGCGCGTGATGACCTCCGTCAACTCCGCGCCGCTCGGATAACCCACCACCAGTTTAAAAAAGAACCGGTCCAATTGTGCCTCGGGCAACGGATACGTCCCCTCCTGATCAATTGGATTTTGCGTCGCCAACACGAAAAATGGTTCCGCCAACTTGCGGATTTCCCCGCCGGCGGTCACACTTTTTTCCTGCATCGCCTCGAGCATGGCCGATTGCGTCTTCGGCGTGGCGCGATTGATTTCATCCGCCAACACCAGATGCGCAAAAATTGGCCCACGTTGAAATTGAAATTCGCGGCGTCCACCGGGCGTTTCCATGACGAGGTTGGTGCCAAGGATGTCGGCGGGCATGAGGTCAGGGGTGAATTGGATGCGGTTGAAACTCATGTCCAGCACTTCGCTCAGGGTGCGGACGAGGAGAGTTTTGCCGAGACCGGGCACGCCTTCGAGGAGGACATGGCCGCCGCCAAAAATGGCAATGAGTGTCCCTTCGACGATGGCTTCATGGCCGACGATGACCTTGCCGATCTCCGCGCCGAGCGCCTGGTAAGCGTTGCGAAACGATTGAATCTGTTCTTCCGTATTCATGGCTGATCTCCGTTGTTTGTGCTGACGGGAAAACTCTGGCACAGGCGGATTGATTTTGAAATGTTTTTTTGGGAGGTCACTTTGTTTTGGCTTGTTCTACCTTGTTCTACCTTGTTTCAGCTTGTTTTGCCTTGTTCTGGCTGGTTGAGGAGATCGGAGCCGAGGCCGAGTTTGGCGAGTTTGATCTGGAATTTTTTGGATTCGAGATCAAGGCGTTTGCGGCGGGTTTCTTCAGCGCTTTGGGTGGTGATGAAGGAGGCGAGGTTGAAGAAGTTTTCGGGTTTTTTGCTGAGGAGGTGGCCGACGGAGCCGGCTTGGTTTTGTTGGAGGATTTCGTTGAATTGGAGGGCGACGGCGAAGTTGTTGATGTCGCCCATTTTGGCGCGGGTTTCGGGCGGGAGGCTGGCGAAGAGGGTGACGATGGCTTCGCAGCGGGCACGGTATTGGGTGGCTTGTTCGCGTTCGCGCAGCCAGTCCTGGTAGCCGCCTTTAGCCCAGGCGACGATGTTTTGGGATTTGATGCCGCTTTGGCCGCGCTCTTCGAGGAGGGTGATGATTTTGGGATAGGTAAAGCCTTCGAGGAGGGATCGGTTGACGAAGTCGCGGAGTTCTGGGGACAAGCGTCCAATTTTGCCGTGGCGACGGCGGAAGATGCGTTTGGGTTCGGCGGTTTTTAGGATGTCAGGTATATCGTTCATGGTGGAAATTTGACAGGAAACAGGGAGGTTGTCGTGTACATGGTGGACACTATTCCCATATTTCTCACCATTCGCTTAAAAAAGTTCAAAATGGCCCGCGAAACACGCGAAATATACGAAAGGGAATTGGAGTTGGCCACGAAAGGACGCAAAGAACACAAAAAGGAAAGTTGCAGTGGCCCGTGGTCAGAAGAAAACAGAGTTGTCAGCGAAAGACGGGGGCCACGCGAAAATGAATCGCAAAATCATAGCGGCAAAATCATAAAGGCCGGAGGAAGGAAAATTTTAAGATGTTTGTTCCAGAAGGGCATCTGCCGACAATCAATCGGCACTACATAGCAGTGACCACGGTGTATTGCTTCCCAGATTGAACAAGAGAACGATGAGGGGAATTTTCATCATGAACGGGTAAAAAACTCTCCAATTTTCTACAGGTGGCAAAAAACATAAATTTGACAGCTTGAAACCTTGTGGCTATACCGACAGCCGGTGATTACAAACAAGCCGTGAAATGGCGCAATCAATCTCGAATCCTTTTTTCTCAATTTAAAAGGGCGTTCGCCGACTCTGAGATGTTTCGAAGTCCAGCGAGGCATTTTGCCGGACTTACATTTGCAATATTCATCCCTTATGGATTAATTGTTATATTTGTCGCATCACCCTTCAGTTGGCGATCGTTAATATTTGACATTTTCGCTCTAATGTTAGCCATTGCGCTTTCATTGAAATTTATTAAATCCCAAACATCAAAAGCTTTCTCTCTACGATGGTGGATGGTCGTCGCAATAATGTTTCTCTGGTCTGCAATATCGCCCTTTATAACCCTGCCGCACCCACTCTATATCTCGGCCCTCGAGACCAACAATCCGATCGGCTCCAAGGTTTACATATTAAAAATCGATCGCAAAACAATTGGAACTTCACTGCAAATTTCAAAGGCTGATCTCGTTCGCACATGGATTGCCTCACTGTTAAACGATTGCAATCTGGCCCGCATTCGAACTTTATTAAAAACGGACCTTGCCGATAGATCATATTACAGCCTGCCAATTTTAAAGAGGTTTACCATCGACTCGAAGGAGCCTGGACAGCTCACCTGGAAAAGGAG
>CAIYOY010000199.1 GCA_903927905.1 uncultured Verrucomicrobiales bacterium
ACTTCAACGAATACGCCAATAAGAAAAAAATCATTCTCACCCGGCCCGGCTCCAAACCGCAACGATACGACTGGAATGAACTGATCAAACATCCGGAAAAAGACCCGTTGATCTACCCCGGCGACACCATCTACGTTCATCGTCGGAATATCTAATGATCCAGCTCCATATCCTTTCTGGAAAAAAGGCTGGAACATTGTTCATCCCCCATCACTTGCCCATGACCGCCGGACGGTCCAGCCCCGATCTCTGTCTGGTGGACGATGGCGTTTGGGATCACCATTTTCAACTGACCAGCGACCCCGACCAAGGCATCCTAATCCGTGCTGAAAAGAACGCCCTGCTCCAGATCAACGGCCAGCCCGTCCAACAGGCCGTCCTGCACAATGGCGACCTCATTGCCGCCGGGGCGACCAGCATGCGGTTCGATCTCGGGCCGGTGCATCAAGCCAGCCTGGCGCTGCGCGAAGCGTTCACGTGGTCAGGGTTGGTGTTGCTGTTTCTTTTTCTGTTGGCCTTGATTTTTCGGTTGGCGAAACATTAAGACCAATCCCGGTTTTTAAACGGCGGTGGAAATCTCATAAACACCGGGTTGAAACCCGGTGTTAATGAGAGGCGCTCAAAAACGGTAATGCACCCGCTCGCACAAAAAACCCAATGTTTTCAATAGATTACTGCTGGACAAACGCAACGAGATTGTCCATTCTACGACCACGCGAAAGCGCGTGCTTATGCGCTGCTTGGCAAGAAAAGATGTGATATGAAATTTGCCGATTCAAGGTCTGTAAAAAAACTTTCGCGAGCGACGACGAATAAGACAGCAACATTATGAAAGAGACTCGTTCCCGACGCCGCCCTTCAGCCTTTACCCTCATCGAGCTTCTGGTCGTCATCGCCATCATCGCCATTCTCGCCGCCATGTTGCTGCCTGCGCTGGCCAAGGCCAAATGCAAAGCATTGACTACAAAGTGCATTAGTAATGAAAGGCAATGGGCTTTGGCTTTCATCATGTACTCGGGTGACAATCGTGATTTTGTCCCGGAAGAAGGCAACATTGGCGCAGCCATTTTCAATGCTGCCAATTCTGATGCGTGGTACAACACGGTCGCGCCCTATGCCGGCCAGAAAACCCTTTCCCAACTTTATTTGTCAGCCCCGAATTGCGCCAACGCGCCGACCCCGGCCGGAAACTCCATTTTTTCATGCCCTTCCGCCGCTCCTCCACCCCAACAAATCAAGGTCGGCCAGGCATTTTTTATGTATGGCGAAAATAACTGGCTTTGTGTCAACAAAGGCAGTGTCGCCAGTGGCGCGACCCAAACCAAAATGACCACTCTTCCCAAGCCTTCGCTCACGATCATGGTGGCGGAGGTCATTGACGACATGCAGTCCGGATCGGCTCTTTCAGGTGTGGCTCCCCAATATGCAGTCGCCCGCCATTGCAGAACCAACGACTCCAGCGCACTCGGCGTTTTTGCCATGGCCGACGGTCGGGCAGGCCAATTTAAAACGAATCAATTCAAACCTGGCGGGGCTGGCGGCCATCAAACCGGCGGGGCCAAAGCCGAATGGTACGTCAATGCCGCCGATGATTCTCAAGGTCTCACCGGATGGCCTTGTTACTGGTGGCCGACGCCCAGTACGGTGCAGTAAATAATCAAAGGGGGGAACGAACCGTGAGAACTTATCTTCTTGCCGCTGTTCTCCTCGTCCCGCAGTTCGCCTTCGGCACTCTTCTGGTCAATGAACCCTTCACTTATGCCGATGGCAATATTGTCGGCGCCACGGGCTCGCCTTGGGCCGTCCTCAGCAGCGGCGGCAATGGCCCGGTCACCGTCGTTTCCAATCAACTAAAAGTCGTCCTCGGCAACAATGAGGACGTGAGCCTGGCCCTAAGCGGCAGCCCCTACAACACCGGCAACGGCGTGACCAATCTTTACGCCAGCATGACCGTCAATTTCACCGCCCTGCCCAGCGCGACCGGCGGCGGCAGTTCGGGAAATTTTTTCGCCAGCTTCCGGGACAGCACCAGTTTTCGCTGCCGCCTGTTCGCGGCGCAAACCAATGCCGCCTCCGGCTCCTACCGCCTTGCCATCGGCAGCACCAACGCGGCCTTCACTTCCGCCGGTGTCAATCAATTTCCTCTCGATCTTTCGCTGAACACCGCTTACACCGCCGTCGTTCGGTTAAATCTGAATACCGGCAACAGCACCCTCTGGATCAATCCGACCACCGAAGCCAGCGCCAGCGTTTCGTCCACGGCCGATCCCGGGACCACCGCCGCCATTGCCGAGTTTGCTTTCCGCCAAACCGGCAGCACCCCGGGAACCGTCCTGGTGGATAACCTCAAGATCGGCACCGTCTTCGCCGATGTCGCCGGTCCCAACACCGCCCCGGTCATCGGCGCGCTCGGCGACCAAAGCACGCCCGCAGGAACGGCCATCGGCCCGATCTCGATTGATGTCAGCGATGCCGAAACTCCGGCGGCTAATCTCATCGTCACCGCCAGCTCGTCCAATCCGTCCCTTGTGTCCAACGGCGGCCTGGCCCTGACCGGCACCGGTGGAACCCGTTATCTCACCATCACTCCCCTGCCCGGCCAGCAAGGCGCGACCACCATCACGCTCCGCGTCACCGATACTGACAACAATACAGTCAGCAACAGCTTCCAGCTCCGCGTCGGCGCGCCCTCGATCTCGGCCGTGGCCAATCAAAACCTTGCGCAAGGTTCCGTTTTGCCGCCGATTTCATTTACCATCCTGGATCACGAAAACGACCCACTCACTCTGACCGCCAGCTCGTCCAACACCAACTTGCTCCCCAATACAGTCAACAATATCACTCTCGCCGGGACCGGAACCAATCGAACTGTTACTTTGACACCATCGGCCGGCCAATCCGGCGTGACCACCATCACTCTCGCCGTGACTGACGGCATCAATACGAATGATTCCACCTTCACCCTGGCCGTTCACCCGCAGTATGGCCTGCTTTTCAGCGAGTCGTTTTCCTATCCCGATGGCCCGCTCCTCAGCGCCAGCAACAGTCCCTGGCTGCATCACAGCCCGACCGGCACCAATAATCTAAATGAACTCCTCGTCGCCGGCGGCACAGCCGCGCTCAACCAAAATCTCAGCGAAGACCTGAACGCCACTCTCACGCACGCGCCGTTCGCCCCGAGCAATGCCGCCGTCCTCTATGCCAGCCTGACGTTGCGCGCCACTTCCCTTCCGGCCAAGACCGGCGATTATTTCGTTCACCTGAAAGATTCCGGCACCACTTTTCGCGGCAAAATTTTTGTGCAAACCACCAATGCCGCCGCCGGTTCGTATCGTCTCAGCGCGGCCAATGCGGACAGTTCGCCCGCCGTGGAAATCGCCCGCGACCTGTCGCTCAACGTCAATTATACGGTAGTCTTCCGCTACGATTGCGTCACCGCAACCACGACTTTGTGGATAAATCCCGTCCTCGAATCCGACGCCAGTGTCACCGCCGCCGATATCACCACGCCTGCGACCATCAGCGCCGTGGCGCTGCGCGAAGGGTCCGGCATCGGCGTATTGCAAGTGGATGACTTGAAACTTGGGACCTCCTTCACCGACGTGACCACCACCCGACCCACCCTTCAATTCATCCCCCTTTCCGGTCGCACCCTGCAAATCCTCTGGCCCGCTTCCGCCGGCAATTTTATTTTACAATCCTCGACCAACCTGACCAACTGGCAAACCGCCGGAACGCCGATTCTGACCAACGGTCAATATCTGTTCGCCACTCCCGCCATCGGCACGAATTTGTTTTTTCGGTTGAAACAGTAAAATAAAACTCCAAGCACCAACATCCAAGCTCCGGAGAAATTCCAAGCATCGATATCCAAAACCGCGAGTCGGGGAATTCTGTTATTGGAATTTGAAGTTACGCTGGATGTTGGTGCTTGGAATTTGGAGTTTTTTATCGTATAAGGGAATCACGTTATGAATATTCTAAAGTTTTTCCTCACCGCATTTGCCGCCTGCGCCCTGGCTTCCTCCTCTTTCGGCTTTTGGGAAGAAGGCCATGAAACCGTCGGAGCCATCGCCGACCAGCTCATCGCCAACACCCGCGCCGGCCAGCATGTCCACGATCTCCTTGGCGACGAAACCCTCGGCGTCGCCTCGATCTGGGCCGATCAGGCCAAAGGCAGCGATGTCACCGAGGAGATGGAAAAATTCCGCACCGACAATCCCAAACATCGCGAGTTCCATTACACTGACATTCCCTTCCAGGAAAAACATTACCGCGAAGATTCCATCGGCGCGACCAACATTGACGTTGTCCACGCCATCAACGCTTGCATCGCTATTTTGCAGGGCAAACCCGAACAGCAAACCGTCTTCAAGGATGTCGGGCCGAAAGTCGCGCTCCGGCTCCTCGTCCATTACATCGGCGATGAACATCAGCCGCTGCACGTCGGCGCCGCTTTTCTTGATGGCACGAATTTTATCAATCCCAATGGTTACGCTGGCCATTACAATCCCGACCAGGGCGGAAATCTCCTGATGTATGGGCACGGCAACCTGCACTCTTTTTGGGATGGAGCCGCTGTCAACCAAGCCATGACCAACAACCACGCCGCCACTTATCTTGATTTCAGCAAAGTCCTCCTCGCTCGCCCGGTGCCAAAATGGAAAACCTCCAACAACTATATGAGTTGGTCACGGGAATGGGCCGATGACAACCTGCAAGTCGCGGCCAAAGCCCACGCCTTGAAAGTGCTAGACGAGAAAATGGCCCCCGACAAGCGCACTCATAAAGAACGCCCGCAATGGACGGTCGTGCCGGCGGTTCCGGGTTACGATGAATGGGCGAGCAAAGCTCTGGAGCAACGCATCCAACTCGGCGGCTACCGTTTGGCAGGCCTGTTAAAAGTCATCTGGCCCGGTCCGGCCAAATAAATGGAAAGAGGGCTGCAAGCAAAAGTGGTGGTCGATGATAGCTCGGCTTTTAAAGCCGCTTCAGCGTGAAATCGGAAAGAGCATCACTCTAAACGAGCCGCCACTTGGCTGGTCACCTTGAAGCGGGATAAATCCCGCGCTCCTGTCCTTCTCACACCTAAAAAAACGGCGCGTTTGAAGTAAACGCGCCGCTCTGCTTTGATCCTAAATCTTTGCCGCCAATTCCGCAGCCCTATTGCAATTTATAAAACCCGAGACCCGGCGCGATCGAATTCGTCACCACGAAATTCGTATTCACAATCGTCTTGGCAGGTGTGGCCAGGCTCCACGAACTTAAGAGCAAATTGGCATTGGTTACCAAATCGAAATTATAGCTGTTGTTGGTCGGCCAGGAGAGCATGATATTCCCCGCAGCCACCTGTGCCGTCAATTTCGGCGGCAACGGCGGCAGAACATCGGCGAACGCGGTGCTGACCGTTATATTGTCCACGCCTTGCGACCCGGCGGAGCTGGGGCTGCCGGTGTTGCCCGATTCCCGCAAAGCAACCGCGTCAACTTCAAAGGCGGTGCTGACATCCGTCGCGGTCACACTGGGATCCGTCGCCGCAGTGGAGTTGACCCACATCGTCGCGGAAGCCACGCCGACTTTGTAACGAACGACCACGGCATAGGTGTTGTTCAACGAGAGATCCATCGGGAACTGGACGTTCGGCGGATTATTGGCGCGATTGGAAAGCCCGAGGCGATATTTGCCCACCGCCGCATTGTTGGTCGAAGCAAAAATTTTGCAGAAGAAGTTGGACGTGGAAGCGTCTTTTAAATGGATGAAGTAATCACCGTTGGTCTTGGGCATGGTCGTTTGTTTGGTCGTGAAGCCCAGGTAAAGGGTCGCGCCGGAGGCCACGGTGACCGGGCTGCTGAGCGACGCGTTAACATCCTCCGAGTTGGTCAGGACCTGGCTGATTTGCGCGACTTTGTTGCTGGCGATCAAATCGTAACTGTGGCCGCTGTGGTGATGCCACAGGCCCGCCGACGTATCACCCAAAAAGCCGATCAAATCGCCGTCATTGTACGCTTCAAAATTATCGCTGAGCAACACGCCCAACGACGGACCATCGCCGACAAACAGATAAAAGTTCGCGGTGGCAGTCAAGCTGCCCTCGTCCGTAACACTGACCGAGATGGTGGCAACGCCTTGCTGGCCGGTCTTGGGCGTGAGCGTGATGTTGCGCACGCCATTGGCACCGCCCAATTGCAGGCCGCTGGTGTCAATCAAACTCGGATTGTCCGAGGACGCGGTCACCACCAGGTTGCTCGAGTCGGATTCCGCATCGCTGATGTTGAAAGAAACCGGACCGGCCGAACCGTTGACCGCAGTGGATTGATTGGGGATGACGGTAATGTTGGGCGGGAAATTCGCCGGGCAAATATTTGGGGTGGTGGCGCTGTTCCGGGGCGACGCCGCAGCCACGGTAAAATCCAGCGCATTATTATCCGTGTCGGCGCAACCGCCGCTATTGCGGAAAATGGCCGTGCTGTTGGCCGGGCCGGGCGCAGGGCCGGTGCCTTCAAAGACACTGGCGGCCGCACCGTAGCCGACTTCATCGAGAATACGGCCATCCGGCAGGCTCGTCACCGTGCCCAACGTATTGGTGATACTGGCCAAAGCGACCTTGCCCACGGTGGCGCTCATATTGATGCTGGTATTGGAATAATCCGGCGTGGGGATGGCCGTGCCGGCGTTAGTCACGTTAAAGGCCAGTTGCAGCAGGAAATAACTGTGGGGAGCGATTGAGACATTAGGCAGCGGAGTGGTCTGGGTAAAACCGCCCGTGGAAGAAGCATATTGCACGGACCAGCCTTGAATGTTCACATTCGTGGATGTCCGGTTGAAAAGCTCGACGAAATCACTGGTGTAGGTCCCACCTGTATTACCACTGCCGCCATAAAGCTGGCTGATCAGCACGGGCGCAGGAACGGGGGTTGTCACATTCAAAAGGCCCGTATCCACTGTGGTCAATCCACCCGAGGTGGCGCGCACGATGGCCGTCCCGGTGCCATTTCCCGTGAAAGTTGCGCTTTTTCCGTCAACAGCGGCCACCAAATCCCCATTAGCAACTCCGCTCGTTTTGGTCGGCAACGACCACGCGTCGGCGGCCACATTATCCACAAAATTTGAGTAAGCATCGCGACGAATGGCATAGAACGTCGCTGATTTTGTCACATAAATATTTTCCGCAGGAACCAGTGTTCCGCTGCCGTTGGCGGCCGTTTCCACCCGCACCATCGCCGGCGTACCCACCGTCACCGTCAAGGTGCCGGAAGAGCCGGAGCTCAAGGTGTTGGTGGAGGCTGCAATATTGGCCGCCCCCACGCCGTGCCCGGTGAAGACCGCGCTCATCAGGTCGCCCGAAGGCACCAGATCACCGTTGGCCACGGAGCCGGTTCGATTGACAATTGACCAGTTGACCGGAATATTCGCCACAAAATTACTTGTCGCATCCCGCTGAATCGCATAGGCCGTGACCGAACTGCCGGCCGTGAGACTTTGCGCGGCAACGACTGTGCCGCCGCCATTGGCCTGCGTTTCCACGCTGACAAAACCGGTCGAGCCGCCGCCGCCGCCGCTAGCGGTGCCTGTCACCAGAACATTATCAATACGGTCGGTGCCGGCCGTGGCCGTGGTTCCTCCATTTAGCGACCGGGTGGATTGATTAACAATCCGCACATAAACAACCGGCGCGTTATTAACCGAAGTGATCGTGCTCAAATCAACACTATAACTGGTGGTGGTGAGGTGGGCCCCGGAGGTCCAAGAGGTATTCGGCATGGTGTTCGTCGAGCCGACCACCGTAAAATTGACCCCATCGGTGCTGTATTCCGCAAAAAATTGCGACGGCCCGGTCCCGCTTCCGGCTTGGTCCCAGGCAAAAACAATGTTATTGGTTCCAAGAGTGCTGAAGGTCAATTGCCAATAATCCCCCACCGCCCACGTATTAGCGCTAAAGGAATGAGCCGAACCATTGCCTGCTGGAGTGGAATACGTGGCGCTCCCGGCGTGATTACCCGAGGCTGTTCCGCTTCCGACTTCAGGAGCATAGGGCCCGCTGGTCGTTGGCACGGATGTTTCAAATGTCCAATTCGCGATGGTATCAGCGGAAACTTTGGGCGCAATCAATGCACCAACCGACAGCACTGCCGTCAAACAGATCGCGCGGAAAAAACGGTTGGAAATGAGAGAAACACGGGCGGGCATATATTTCATAAGCGATAACTTTTTAGATGTAGATAATTAAACAATATACTCTTTTTTCTGCTTCCAGTCCAGCTTTCTTACCGCACAACCGCGTTCGCAACCACCGCGTTCGCAACCACCGCGTTCGCAACCACCGCGTTCGCAACCACCGCGTTCGCAACCACCGCGTTCGCACCACCGCGTTCGCACGAACGCAGCCACGACAACTACGCCACTTCCTCAATTCCCCCGCAACCGGTAAAACACCTGCGGGATGGAAACGTTATTTGTGACGACGTAATTCGTCCCCACCAGCGTTGGCGAGGGCGTCACCGTCACCCACGTCGCCGTGGACAAATTCGTGTTGCTTTGCAGCGTGAAATTCGCGCCGTAACTCGACGGCCACGACAACTTGACCTGGGTTTTGCTCCCGATCGTCGTCAACGGCGGTTGAGTTCCCGTGCAGACATTCAGGCCGGAGGTGCTGTTGCGCGGACTGACCGCCGCCGAAGTGAAATCATTCGTATTGCTGTCCGTGTCCGTGCAGCCGCTATTCGCGCGGAACATCGCCATGGTGTTGTCCGCCGCCCATGCCACCGATCCGGCTCCTTCGTAACCGTTCGCTCCGCCCCAGCCCACCAGATCACCCACCGTCCCGCTCGACGGCGGATTGGCCCCGCTCAAACCGGCGGTGCTGTTGCACAACGCGAATTTGCCAGCCGCTTGAGATGGATTAACCGCCGACAACGTCGTGTCCGGAGTCAACGGTAGCGCCCCACCGGTGGCACCGACCGGGCCGACCGCGATCAAGTAATAACTGTAAGCCGGCACCAGCACATTGGGTAACGCGCCCACCGACCAGGTCGTTCCGTTGGACGACGCATATTGCAACGACCAATTGTTCAAACTCACTGGAATGGAACGCTTGTTGAAAATTTCGACAAACTTCGTGTTGTAGGTGGCTGAGGCATTGCCGCCGCCCGGATAGATCTGGCTGATGACAAAACCGGCCACCGGCGGGTTGCCCACCGTGACCAGGAAATGAGCCGAAGCCGAACCGCCCAGCCCGTTGGTCGCATAAATCGTGATGTTGGCAAAACCCGATTGCCCTGCCACCGGCGTGACCGTCACAGTGCGATTCGTGCCGCTGCCGCCCAGCACGATGCCGCTAGTCGCCACCAAGGCGGTGTTGTCCGAGGATTTGCCATACGACAAACTGTCCGAACTGGTCTGCGGGTCCGTCACGGTGAAAGTGACCGGCCCGGCGGCCGCGCTGACCGCCACGGTTTGATTGCTGATCACGCCGATGGTCGGCGGGAGAACAACCGGAGCCGCCTGGGCAAAGGAGGTGGCCACGACCAAGTTATCAATCCACTCCACGCCTTCAAACGTTTGCTGGCGCAATTGAATTTGATCAATTTCATTTGGCGTCTGCGGATCGGTCGCAGAGACGCTGGTGTCGCTTTCCGACGCCCCATTTATCCACAAGGTGGTCAGTGCCGAACCGACGTTATAACGAACGACCACATTGTAAGTGCTGTTGAGATTCAGGTCGCGGGGAAAAATTGCATTCGGCGGAGCATTGGCCGCGCTGGAAATACCCAGCCGAAACGACCCGGCGGCGGCATTGGTCGTGCAGGCAAAAACCTTGGCCCGGAAAGTCGAGTTGGTGTCCTTGAGATGGATGAAATAATCGCCCGTCACCCCCGGCAACGCCGTCAGTTTCAATTTAAAACCATAATAAATGACCGTGCCGCTGCTGGCGGAAAGGGGCGCATTGGTCAACGGCGCGCTGATATCTTCAGCGAGGGTCTGGTCCATAACCGCCTGGCCATTGGTGACGATCAGCGTATAGGAGGGTGATCCGCTCGTATGGCTCCAGACGCTGGTCACGCCCGGGAAAATCGACGGAATATCCGTCACTTCCGACGGCGGAGTGCCATCCGCAAATTCATCAAAATTATCCGACAACAGAACGCCCAATTGGGGCGCGACCGTAAAGGTGAAACTGTTCGTCACCACGTTGGTGCTGGTGTCCGAACACAGGACGCTGATGGTGGTGATGCCGGCCACCCCGTCCAACGGAGTGACCGTGACCGTGCGATTGCTGCTGCTGCCGCTGAAAACAATATTGCCATTCGGAACCAAACCTTGATTGGAAGAAAAGCCGGTGACCGTCAACTGATTGGGTTGCGATTCATGATCGGAAATGATGAACGGAATCGCGGGCGGCGTCCCGCCCAGCGGGATGATGACCGGCGAGAAGGAGGAAAGCGACGGGGCGCCGACCGTCAGGTTGAAATGGATGGTTGTGCTGTTGCCGCCGGGATTGGAAACCGTGATGTTGATGGTCGTTGACCCTTGCTTTCCCGTATTCGGTTTTACGGTAATGGTTCGATTGACCCCGCTGCCACCCAGAGTAAGATTTCCATTGGCCACCAACCCTACGGTATTAGATGACGTTGCCGAAACTGTCAATGTGCTGACGTCATAATGATCGTCTTGTATCGTAAACGGAATCGGGGCGGTGGTCACATTGGCCGGCGTGTTCTGACTGGCAATGGAACTGACCGCTGGAGGCGTGTTCGTTCCCGCCACGTCCGTGAACAGCGTCCCAATCCTTAATTTGCCAATCTCAAAAAGTCCCGGCCCGGTGTAAGTGGCCTGACGAAAGGCAAAGTAGGTGATGGGCACAACCGCAAACGCCGCCGGCGGCAATGGGTCTATGTTGGTCACTTGCAGATCAGCTTGGGTGTTGGGATTGACCCAAAGAACGGATTCACCGGCCAAGCCGCTCAGGTCCAGCCGCATCACCACTGTATAATTCGTATTCGTTGACAGATCCACCGGATACTGGATAAAACCGCCATTGGTCAATCCAGCCGAACCGCCGTTAACGCTGGTGATGCCCAATCGAAACATTCCCGGCGCCGCGTTGTTGGTGTGGGCATAAAGACGGCAGCGAAAACCGTTGGTCTGGGCCGCGCCGGTCGAAGTGTCTTTGAAATGGGCAAAGTAGTTGCCACTGGAAAGGGAGGTTTCAATCGCCCCCGGTAAGGTCTGGCAATTCAGTGTCATGCTGGCATAGAGATACTGCCCGCTACTGCCATCCCAGGGATTGCCCGGGAGCAAGACGCTGTCATCTTCGGTGTTAGCCAGATTGACCTGGAGCAGATTGCTGGTCACTAAAATCGGCGTGGAACCGGCGCCGGAGTGAGCCTGCCAGTTTGGCGCGGTGGAGATCTGCGTGCCATCGGGGTAATTGAACGGCTCGCTCATGACCAGGGCGGCTTGGGTGTGGAGGGCGGCCAACAGGGGAATCAACAGAAGGAATTTTTTCATTGCAGTAATTATTTTTCGTGACAAATAAACCCTCATCTTGGCGGTTTATTTTGCTTCAACATCTCAATTTTTATTGGGAAAAAGACTATCCTTTTCTGCGGTCTTCGTCCAGTTCCTTTTTCGTTTTTTTCCCATCAAACTGGGTGCATCTCCGTTTTTTGCGCACCTTTCATTAACACCGGGTTTTAACCCGGTGGCTTAGGCGAGCGCAAAGATTCTTATTTGCAGAAGAGAGCGTCCCGCCTAAGCGGGACGCTCCCGACAACCTAAAGGTTAAACACCAGCTTACCTCGAATTCTTAAAGACGTAAGTCTTGGACTTGCCATCCCAGAACCCGTAGCCCTGATGGTTCGTGTCACCGCCTTGGAACAGGATGCCAGGCAGCGTCTTGTTCGTCAGGTAACCCGTCGGACGGAACGATGCATGGATGCTGCCGTCGCTCGGCAACACGTAGCCCGCGAAACTGTTGGTCGGCAAAGTGCCCACCTTCACGAAGTTCGTCCTGTTCAATTGCAGGTGGAAAATCAACGCCGCATCCGGCGCCAGACCATCCTGGATATACAAATCAAAGTTGGTCAAGGCCAGCAACGGCAAGGCGTTGGTATAAACCGAGCCGACCACCGAGGCATTGGCGTTGGTGATGCCAGACGCATCCAAGGCCGGATTGGCCGAGGTGTCCTGCACGCGTGACACGGTGCCGCTCAGGCTCGCGCCCACTTGCAACCAGCCCGCCACCACTTCGGCGCCACCATTGATGTTCGCATAGAGCGGCACGTGTCCGTCTTTCGAGATCGGCACCGTCTGCGAGAAGGCCGTTCCATCCGGCGACGTGCCCAAGATCGTTGACGTTCCTGCGGCCGAGTTGGTGATGCGCAGCGGCAAATAACCGGAGTCCGCTGTTTCCACATCCGAGCTCTCGCCACCCGGCACCAAGGCCGCCGTGAACCGTTGCGGATTGGCATACTGACTGGTCAAACTGTAAACCGCTTCGTCCGCCGTCAAGACCGCCACCCAAGGATCGGAGTTGTCGGTATTGGTCACCGTGCCGGTGATCTGTTTCGTGGTGCCGGTCACATCCAGGTGGAGGTTCGCCACCAGATTGCTCAACGGGCTCGTCCGGGTGATGGTCAACACGCCGTTCCCGCTGTAATCCAAGGAACCGCTCAACGTCGTTCCCATGGTGCCGAAGGTCGCGGGATAGACTTTCCCACCGACTTGCACCACGCAAGTGAACGTCCCGTTGCTCTTGACGCTCATGCTCCGCAACCAGCCTGCGCTCTTGGTTTGCACGTTCGGCACACCCGCGCCGTTGGTCTGGTAGAACAAACCGTTGTAGGTGCCCACCAGGTTGCCCGACACGATCGGGTTGGTCCGCACATTGGCATTGATCACCAAGTTGGAACTCATCAGGAATTTGCAAGTCACATTCGTGCTCAACACGGTATTGTTGCCATCGGTCCAGTTGCTGAACAGGGTGTTCCCGCCGAGCACCGCCTTGACTTGGTAGTAATGGCTGATTTCCAGGTAAGCTCCGTTGGTCGGAGTGCCATACTTGTAGGTGAACGCCGGATACATTCCGTCAATCGGCGTCGGAATCACGGTCGTATTACCGGCACCAGTGCCGTTGGTATGAATGGTCAACGGGGTGCTGTTGTTCACGAAGAAGATGCTCTGCGTGGCCATTCCTGAATTACCCGCCGAATCCGTCGCCGTCAGCACGTAAATGTTCGTCCCATCCTTCAAGGTCAGCGTGTTGGTGAACGACGCCTTGTTGCCATTGCTCATGAACGAATTCGGATAGATCAAGGCAGCCGTGACTGCGGCGTCCATACTCGGGAAGATCCGCTGGATGCTCACGTTCGTGATCAAACCGTTGTCCGTGACATAGGCCGTCTCGGTGAAATTCGGGCCAGTGGCGGTGTTGCCAAGGTAAGTGACAGCGACCATGTTGGTCACTCGCGCGTTGTTCGCCGGATAAACCGCATGGAACACCGGCTTGACCGTGTCCATCGTCACCGTCAAGAGACCATGAGTGGCACCGGTGGTGACAGGACCCGCCGGGTTGGTCACCGTGCAGCTATAGGAACTGACTCCAATCGTCTGGGCATTCGTCACGCTCAAGCTGGTCGTCGTCTGGCCAGGGATGGCCGTGCCGTTCAAGTTCCATTGATAGCTCAACGGCAAGGTCGCCGTGTTCGTCACTTTCACCGTGAAATACGTGTTGTTCCCCTGCACCAGCGTCCGGTTCGGCGGATTCACTTGGAACGCCACCGGCGTGTTCGTCACGCTCAGGATGCCGTGCAAGGACGAGGAGGTCGCCGAGACACTCGCACCATTGGTCACGGTGCAGGTATAGGTCCCGCTGTTGGTCACTTGCAAGTTGACGAACACCAGATTCGTCGCCGTCGCGCCCGGAATCAACGTCCCGTTCTTATACCATTGATAGCCCAGCGTCGGAGTCCCGCTGGCG
>CAIYOY010000200.1 GCA_903927905.1 uncultured Verrucomicrobiales bacterium
AATCGTTGCGGAATACCGGTGGTATCGTGGCGTTGCTCCTCGACCACCGGCTACTTGCTGCCATCCCTCTGGGATGTTGGGATGCCGGGATGGGCGGCGGTTGGAACGTCGCCGCTGACGTGCAAGGGAATGCTGGACGGGACTCCGTTGGAGGGCTTTAAAAGGGGACTTGGTGGTCGCGTTGCCCGGCAGAACAGCGTTGCAAGCATCACCGCGCAAGGCCGGGGGCAGCAGAGATGAATGACGCTTTTTGTGATAACCGCAAAAAGTTTGTGAAACCAGCCGGTTTTTTATTGGCCGGGTTTGTTGCCCTGTCCCCGGCACTTTCGGCCCGGGGCCAGGCCAGTTTTGCAAATCTCGATTTTGAATCCGCGATGACCAACCCCGTTCCGGGCAGCCCCTATTATCCTTACGCGGTGTACACGGCGAAAGCCGTACCCGGCTGGAGTGTGTATTATGGGACCAGCCAGCAAACGTGGATCACGTACGACGCCATCTCGACCGGCGGCACGGCCGTGACCTTGGTCGGCACCAATGATCATTACGGCCCTAATGCCATCGAAGGGAGTTTCGGCGTCCTGCTGCAAGGTGGCTCAACGGCCCCCGATGCTTCAATCCGTCAAACCGGTTTGGTGCCGCTAACGGCAGAATCCATCCAATTCAAGGCGACTTCAATGGGGCCGATTTTTTTAACGCTGGGGGGACTGAGCATTGCCTTTCGGTAGCTGGGCAGCGGACCCAACCATACCTTGTATGGCGGCAACATCCCGGCGGGCCACGCCGGACAAGTGGAACCAATGGAATTCTCCGTTCCGCAAGGCCCGGGCGTGGACAATGTTTTGCTGCTGGATTCGGTGGTGTTTTCCGCAAACCCGGTTCCTGAACCGGGCCCGTGGGCGCTGGCAATGCTCGGGGTTGCGGGGTTATTGATCCAACGGCACGGCCGGAACCCATTTTCGGCAACCATGCTGAAAGGGAATATAATATGCGAATTGGCAACTTGATCATCAAGACGAAGGCGTGGTGGCGCATGCGACATGCCCGCGCCCTTTATTCCGCTATTCAGAGGGCGGCGCCCGGTGCGCCCGAGGCGAGAATCGGTTTCCATGTCACAAGACTTCAGGACTATTTCAGCCGATATCTGACGTTGATTCTACTCGACGAGGCCAACGGCCCGGAGTTTCTCAATGGCAATTCGTTTTTGATGATTGAGGCGGCGACCCGGGCGGCGGAGAAGGACATGACATTCCTGGACCGTGAGCGACGGCCCATCACTTACTCAAAATGGATCGCTTTCACCGTCTTCCCGCGCCAACTAAGGGTGAGCAAGACCATAAAAATGCATTCGGATTACGTTTATCGGTTGCTGGAGGATTTCCAACATTCGCTGGAGGGGACTCAAGCAATTCGCTGACCCGCAGGCAGTAATGTATAGATGGCGTTTCGGTTTTAGACGATTGTCGGGATCGGAACGGGAAGATACGAAGTACGATCGGAGAAGGGACAAAGTCAGAGTCTCGTCACCTCGTCTCCCACACCAAGTCCGATTGGATGAGATGACGTGAGCAGTCGCTCGAATCGAGCCCCGACCCCTGCCGATGCGCGGGCCGGCGGTGCGGGGATGCGGTCATGATATCAGAACGGAGGGGACGAAGAATGGAGCTTTTTTGACAGGATTAACTGGATTAACAGGATTTTGGGGTGGGAAGGGAGGAATTGCAACCGGTGAAGGGACCGGGTCAGAGTCTCGTTACCTCGTC
>CAIYOY010000201.1 GCA_903927905.1 uncultured Verrucomicrobiales bacterium
GGCCAGTCCTCTGCCGCTTTCGTCCTGCGCATGACTGGTCAACGGTTGTTTTCAAGGACAGCTGAGTATTTCCCCAACGAAGCAGCACTGTTCATTTTGGCGCGATGCAAAAAAACCGCCTGCGCCGCCGCAACATTGGCCGATTGCCCATTCCATGTTTTCATGGCCGAAGCCTGCAATGCGCGACCATAGGAAAAAGTCAGTTGCCACGGGTTTTCGCCAGCCTGATGCATGGCATTCAAGTGGGCCGTGGCCACTTCCTCGCGTTGACCGCCGGATAAAAAAACAATTCCAGGGACCGCCGGCGGAACCGTTTGTCGCAAACATTTCAACGTCTGTTCCGCCACGTCAGATACCTTAGCCGCCGGCGATTCCTGACCAGTCGTGACCATGCTCGGCTTGAGCAACATCTCTTCCATCCGAACCTGATGGGCAAACAACGCCGCAAAAACTGCCCGTTGCACTCGAACCGTCACGTCAAAACATTCCTCCATCGTATGCTGGCCATCACTCAAGACTTCCGGCTCCACAATCGGGACCAGTCCAACTTCTTGACACAACGCCGCATACCGCGCCAGTGCGTGAGCATTGGCTTTGATGCCAAACGCGGTCGGAATGCCCGGCCCGATTGTATATGTCGCGCGCCATTTGGCGAAACGGGCACCGAGTTTGACGTATTCGGTCAACCGTTCGCGCAACCGATCAAGACCTTCGGTGATCGTTTCTCCCGGAAAAAGGGCGAGCGGCCGTGTTCCTTCATCCACCTTGATGCCGGGAATGATCCCGCTCTGCTGCAACAACTGCGGGAACAAAACGCCGAAGATGGATTTTTGGCGCAAGGTTTCATCAAACAAAATCACACCGCTGATATATTGCGCGGCCTCCGGCGTGGTGAAGAGCATATCACGATAAGCCCGGCGCGATTCTTCCGTGCAGGGAATGCCCAGCGCTTTAAAACGTTTCTCAATGGTGGGGCCGCTTTCGTCCGCCGCCAGGATTCCTTTACCGGGGGCGACCAGCGATTTGGCAGTTGCGGCCAATGTAGCATTCGATGTTTCCATCCATCACTTGTCCGTCAAAACGGCCCTGATTGCAAGCGTCTTGGTGAAAACGACAAGGCACCAGTCAAATACATGTCACAATAATAGGACCCCTTGCCTGAGCGCAGTAGCTCTGTGGGCTATTATAGAATAAGACGATGCGCATAGGGACATATTCAGAGGGCTATGACGCTTGACTCATCGGACGATTAGATTTAATATTAACGCATGGTTAGGCACTCTATACGCGCTCGACGTATCCTCGGATACTTGCTCCTTGCAGTGGCGGGTTTGCTGGCGATTTCCCAGATTTACGCGCTGTTCACCATGCCGGAGCAGCCGATGTTGCCGAATTTTCGTCATGATTATCTTGTCAGTTCCAGCATCGAGAATTTTGGTTTTGCCATGCCAGCGATGGTGATCGGGTTTTTCCTGCTTCGAAGTCGTCAGCGGTTTCTATTATGGCTCGCTCTCATCGGCGCCGGTTCTGGCTCATGGCTATTTGTCATTCGTGAGCTCTGGATACACTACGTCTGGATGCCCCACAAGCATCCTGGTTTCGCCGACAACCACCCATATTTCACCGGGCCGCTTTGGTGGATACTTGTCAGGTTGTCATGGCATATCATGCTTCCCGCGATATTTATTTTAGCAACTCTGTTACTATTGAGAAATACGCCTGACAATGCAACCCTCCGCCCCGCTGGGCAACTGGATATCTCGGGAGATTGTGCTTGCGACTAAGTCGTTAGCCCCAGCCTTGCCATCTACCCTGAGCGCAAGGGCCGGGATGAGGACAAAGGCTCGTCGCGTAACGCTGACTTTTTCAAATTTGGATACTGCCGCTGAAAACATGCGAGCAAGTTCTTGCCAGCAGTCGCGCAATTTGCCTTAATTCAGGCGTGTTACATCAACAAACTCTGCGGCAAGCAGCGAGCTTTTCCGGCGTTGGCCTGCACAGCGGAAATCATGTCAACATGACATTTCTGCCGGCGGAACCCAATACCGGCATCCGCTTTCGCCGCGTGGATCTCGAAGGCAAACCGGAAATCGAAGCCCGGGCGGAATTCGTTTCCGCCACCAACCGCTCCACCTCTCTCTCCAAAGGCCACGCCAAAATTCACACGGTTGAACACGTCCTCGCGGCCTTCGCTGGAGCACGGATTGACAACGCCATCATCGAACTCGATTCCAACGAACCGCCCATCGCCGACGGCAGCGCGCGTGAGTATGTGAAGATGATCAAGGCGGCGGGCATCGTGGCGCAGAACGAACTGCGTGAAGTCTTCACGGTTGAGACCCCTATCTCTTACGAGAATGATGAAACGACCATTTCCGTCCTGCCGCATAAAGGCCTGAAAATCAGTTGCACCAGCGCCGATAAAAAAGGGCGTTACACCCAGTTCTTCAGCATTGAGGTCACGCCCGAAACCTGGGAACGCGAGCTGGCCCATGCCCGCACTTTTTGTTTCTTCGAGGAGATCGAATATCTCATCAAAAACGGTTTGATCAAAGGCGGCACCTTGGAAAATGCAGTCGTGATCCGCGACGACGCCATCCTGACCACTGAACCGCTGCGTTACGCCGAGGAATTCGTGCGTCACAAAATTTTGGACATCATCGGCGATTTTTCCCTCGTAGGCGCGCCGATCAATGCCCACATCATCGCCGTCCGTCCCGGCCACGCGGCCAATTGCGAAGTGGCCCGGCTGATTAATATGCAGATGCGCAAGCCCACCGAAGCCGCCCAAAGCTTCGCGCCGCCTCCGTCTCCGCCTACGCCCAAAACCGAAGTAGAGGCCGGTGCCGCCATCAAAGATGGGGATGTGCTTGACACTATCCGGCTGATGAAAATTCTGCCGCACCGTTATCCCTTCCTCATGGTGGACAAAATCACCAAAATTGACGGCAACAAAATTACCGGAGTAAAAAACATCACCGTCAACGAACCCTATTTCCAGGGCCATTTCCCGAATCACCCAATCATGCCCGGCGTGTTGCAACTCGAAGCCATCGCCCAGGTCGCGGGAGTGCTCATGCTGAAACAAGCGGAGAATTTCGGGAAACTGGCCTATTTCATGGCGGCGGAAAGTGTGAAGTGGAGAAAGCCGGTGAGGCCGGGTGATGTGCTGATTATAGAAGTGGAGTTGACCAAATCGCGCGGCAAAATAGGCAAAGCCAAAGGCACCTGCCTCGTGGACGGCGAAGCCGTGAGCGAAGCGGAAGTCACATTCATGCTCATAGACCGATAAGATATGATTTCCCCGTTAGCTGTAATTCATCCCAAGGCTTCGATCGGAGCTGAGTGCAATATTGGACCTTTCTGCGTTATCGGCGAAAACGTAACGCTGGGGAAAAATTGCACATTGCATTCTCACGTTGTGGTTGACGGTCACACGACTCTTGGCGACAACAACGAAATTTTCCCGTTCGCCAGCATCGGCCTCAAGACGCAAGACCTGAAATGGAAAGGCGGCATCACCCGCACTCAGATTGGCAGTAACAACACTTTCCGAGAATACGTCACAGTCAACAGCGCGACCGCTGATGGCGAAGTGACAACCGTCGGTTCCAATAACCACATCCTCGCCTACTCGCACATCGCCCACAACGTCACGCTGGGCAATCACGTCATCATGTCCAACGTCGGCACCCTGGCCGGCCATGTCACCGTGGAAGATCATGCGGTGATCGGTGGGTTGGCGGCGGTGCATCAATTTTGTCGCATCGGGAAAATGGCCATCATCGGCGGTTGCTCCAAAGTCGTGCAAGACGTCGCCCCATTCATGCTGGCCGACGGTAATCCGGCTGAGACGCGCACTATCAACAAAGTCGGCCTTGAACGCAACGGAGTTTCCGCCGCAACCATCGAGGCCTTGAAAGATGCGTATAAAATTTTGTATCGCGAAGGTCTGACCATCCCGAAGGCCCTTGCTAAAATCGAGGCTGAACTCCCGTCCTTGCCTGAATTGCAGCACCTCCTAAAATTCGTCCGCGCCAGCGAACGGGGCATCAGCAAATGACGCATGACTTTTCTCCCCATCGTTGCCCGTGAGATGCGTTTGGCCGCGCGACGCGGCCGCACCTACCGGGTACGGCTAATCAACGCTGTCCTAGCCTCAATCATCGGAGGTTATCTTCTATATTGGTTTAATCATACTGGACTTGGCCTGCGAATAGGGCCGTCGGTCCTGTCCATCTTCTTATTTCCCATACTTTACATGGCCTTCTTTGCTGGCCTGGCGGCAGCGGACAGCGTCAGCCAGGAAAAACGCGACGGCACGCTTGGTCTTCTTTTCCTGACTGATCTGAAAGGGTATGATGTCATTCTTGGGAAACTGTGCGCCTCTGGTTTTACTTCTTTCTACGGGCTGCTGGCGATGATGCCAATTGCCGCTTTTTCGCTGATTCTCGGCGGCGTGACCGGTGGCGAAGTGTTTCGCGCCTGCCTGGTTCTGCTCAACGCCCTGTTTTTTTCTCATGCCGCCGCCATGATCGTTTCCGCTTTCAGCGTCAAAGCCCAACGGGCCGTTTCCGGCGCTACTTTGCTGGTTCTCCTCTTTGTCATGATTTTTCCCGCGCTCGCCAGCCTGCTCGAACACTATCATCATTTCGGCCTGGCCCGGATTTTAACCACCTTGAGTCCGATCACCGCCGTGCAACATTTGCCCAATCCCGGTTTTCGTCCGAAGGAATTCTGGTACCCGTTATTGGGGTCGCATTTGTGTAGTTGGGCTTTTCTGGCTGTGGCCTGTTGGCATGTGCCGCGTAGCTGGCAGGACAACGCCGGCTCCATCCGTTTGCGCTGGCGCGAACGCCTCCGCCAATGGACCTATGGCGACCTCCCGATCCGCACCGCCTTCCGGCAAAGGCTGCTGACGGTCAATCCTTTCCATTGGCTGCTCAATCGCGCCCGTTTCAAACCGATGCTGATTTGGGGCGCGATGGCCACCATCATCGCCGGAGCGCTCTTTATTACGTATGAAATTCAATTGCATGAATACCGATATGACCAGCGCATTGATTGGGTGGAATATCTGTCCGTCTTTGTTGGCGCGCAAATCACCTTGCATGCCCTGTTAAGAGTATGGCTGGCGAGCGAAGCCTGTTGGTGTTTGGAAGAACAACGGCGCAACGGCGGCCTGGAATTGCTGCTCTGCTGCTCCCCGCTGACGCCTCCGGAACTTCTTCGCGGCTGCTGGCAAAGCCTCCGCCGTCTTTTTTCGTGGCCCCTGGTGTTTGTTCTTGGTGCCGACGCGGCCTTGTTTTTCCTCGTTCTTTTACACTGGCATGACCACAATAAAAAAGAACTATTGGCCGGGATTCTGGCGGCCATGATCATGCTGGTGGCGGATGCAATGGCGCTGGGTTGGGTCGGACTCTGGACCGGACTTTCCAGCAAAAGGCCCCGGCAAGCCAGCACCAAAGCCATTCGCCAAATTCTGGTGGTGCCCTGGGTGATATTTGGCCTGATCATGATGATCGCCGAACGGTTGCATGTCCTGGATTACGTGGGATTTTGGACACTTTTTCTGCTCTGGTTTGGCTTGAGCATGGGCACGGATTGGATTTTTGCGCGGCTGGCCCGCCGCAATCTGCTGACTCAATTCCGCGATTTGATCACTCCGGGCTATGAGGAACCCATTGGCTTCTTTGGCCGTATCGGCCGATGGCTGGGAAAAATGACGGCCCCGCGCTCTTAGTGCGCCGCTTCTTTCAGATTTTTATTTTCTTTGAAAACAAGCGAAGCGGAATTCAAACAATAGCGCAGGCCGGTCGGTTTCGGACCATCTTCGAAGACATGGCCAAGATGGCCATCACAACGGGCGCAGAGGATTTCCACGCGGTGCATGCCGTAACTATTGTCCTCATGGGTGATGACGTTTTCCGCCGCGACCGGCTTGAAAAAACTGGGCCAGCCGGTGCCGGAATTAAATTTTGCTTCGGAAGTGAACAACGGCAGATCGCAACAGATGCAGATGTAAACGCCCGGCTTTTTGGCATCGTAAAATGCACCGCAAAAGGCCGGTTCGGTTCCTTTGGCCCGGGCGATTTTATATTGCTCAGCGGTCAATTGCTTTTTCCATTCGGCATCGGTCTTGACGACTTTGGCGACATTGGTGACGGGGCCGGGCTGGCCTTTTTCATCAAGGAGACGAACGGGGATCATAGCGGTATTGGTGGAAACAGCAAAAGCAGATTTGGCCATCATCAGGACAGCGCCAAACAGCATGACAGATAAAATCTTCATTTCTACCCTCTTGAATAACCCGGTTTAGACCAGTTTTCAAGTAATGGAATGAAAACTGGTGCGAATAAAAATGATGGTCATCATGTTTGGACGAGCGAGCAGTGAACGGAGCGCGCCTCTGTGAGGCGCAGCACATCGCTAAGAAGGAGGCAGGAGAATTTTAAGACTTTTTCGCTGGCCACGTGCTGCGCCTCACAGAGGCGCGCTCCGTCAGAAATGGCCATAATTTTTGGCCGCACCCAATGAAGCAAACCGCTGGCGAGCTGAATCTCAAATAATTAGAAACTCAATCCGCCGCGCAAACCAAAGGTCACCGGGTCTCCGCTTTCGCCAATATATCCCGAAGCGGCGAAGGGCGGATACGGAATGGCGATTGGAACGTAATGGGTGTCGAAAGCATTGTCGGCCCAACCTTCCACGAACCAATGTTTGGTCCGGACGCCAGCGCGGAAATCAACCAGCGAGTAGGCGGATTGGCTTTGGGCATTGGAGGGATCATAGGCAAAGTTGCCGGTGACGGTGACCGCGCCTCGAAAATAGACGGTGGCTTCTTTGCAGACTTGCCACGAGAGTTCGGCGCCGACATTGGCGGTGATTTCCGGAGCATAAGGCAGGCGGTTGCCGCCGACGGCCGCGCCGGAGGAACGAGCGCTTGAATTGAAACGGGCGTTGTCATAGCCAAAGCTGCCGAACATTTCCAAGTGACGAGAAGGACGGTATTTGGCTTCCAGTTCCAGACCTTCGCTGTGCGCGGCGCCGGCATTGGCGATGTAGAAGCTGCCCGGCGCGAGCGGGTTGGGTTGGTTCAATTGGAGATTTTTCCAGTCAATATAATAAAATGCGACGCGGGTGGCGACTTTGCCGTCCAGCCACAGGGACTTGTGGCCCAACTCGTAATTCCAACTGCGTTCGGTGCCGAATTCCGCTCCGCCCGGAGGTGAGGACTGGTTAAAGCCGCCCGCCTTGTAGCCCCGGGCCACGGACACATACGAAACCTGGTTGGAATTATAACGGTAAGCCACGCTCATCTGGGGCGAAGCCACGGCAAAATCATCGCCCAACTTCTGGAAGGGAGCACCGGTGCCGGTCAACTTGGCGCTCTTGTTTTCATAGTCAAAGCGCAGGCCGGCGGTGATATCGAGTTTTTCCCAGGCGGTCAGTTTGCCCTGCCCATACAAGCCCATGCCCCAATCATTCAATCTGGCGCTGGTGAGCTGGGTGATGCCAAAAAAATTGGACACGCTCTGGCGATAGTCCTGGGTAAAGACCGACACGCCGGTTTGCCAATTCAGGTCGAGATTGTTGCCCAGGCCGATGGGCTTGTCCTTGGCGTTGGCGATACGAAATTCCTGGGTGAATTGATTTTGTTGTTCGGTGTTCTGATGAGTGAAAGGAGCGAATGGACCATAATCCAGATCCGTCAAGCCTTCGTTCCGCCACCAACCGCCGCCGGTGATGGAGGTAAAATCAACCGCTTCACCGCTATAAGCCGCGATCATTGTGGCCGAAACGAGGTCGCGATGATTGAAGCCTTCGAAATTGCGATTCACATGGTGCGGATGAGCGCGGATGTAGCCGAGATCGCCCAGGGCGTAATCGCCGTCGTTGTCGGCTTCGCCGGAAAGGATCAGGCGGATCTGGAGTTTGTCGCTGGGTTGGAAGAGAAGCTGGCCCTTGCCGAAACCGGCCGAGCGGTTGTCAACATTATGACCGGTGGCGTCGTTTTTGGTGTAGCCGTCGCGCGCCGAGAAACCGGCCGCCATGCTGAAGCCGGAGCGACCGTCCACGATGGGACCGGAAAGTCCGCCGCGCACATCGCGGAAATTGTAATTGCCATACTGTCCATCAATCCAACCGGTGGTCACATCGGACGGACGGCGGCTGGTGATGTTGATTAGGCCGCCAGCAGTGTTGCGACCGAAGAGAGCGCCTTGCGGGCCGCGCACAAATTCCACCTGGTCCACATCGAGCAATTCCTGGCTGGAGGAGTAATTGTTCAGTTGCGGCACGCCATCAATGAAGGTCGTCACACCGGGATTCAGCGGGCTGCCGCCGATGCCGCGAAAGAACGGATTGCTCACCGCGCGCGCGGTGAACTGATTGATAAAGGTGTTGGGCGCATAAATCGCCGCTTCCTTGACCGAAGTGATATTGGCGTCCTCAATGGTCGCCCGTGTCACCGTGGTGAGGCCGACCGGCAACGCCTGTTCTGATTGCGGCGTTTTCTGTGCGGTCACTACGACATCGGGCAAACGGGTGACGGCATTGGTGTTCGCATCCGCCGCGCGGGCCGCAATGGAAACGACCGAAAACAACAAAACTGAAAGATTCTTTTTATTTATATAATGTTTCATGGCTCAACAATGGACGCGAAAATGACAGGTAATTCACGTATTACGCAACTGTTTTATTCAAAGAATTGCGCTCATACCCACTTCTTCTTCAACAGCCACGCTTTGACCATTTGCGTGACAGCCACGTAGCAGACCAAGGTGACAATCAGGAACGGCCAGAATTCCCACGGCAGCGGGACGAAGCCCAAGTAATGCGCCAGGGGCGAAAACGGCAGGATGGCCCCGACGATCATGATGACAATCGTGGTCACCGTCAGTTGCCAACTGGCGCGGGATTGGACAAACGGTATCAGGTTCGTGCGAATGACGTGGATGATCAGCGTCTGGGTCATGAGCGATTCCACAAACCAGCCGGTGTGAAACAACGCGGCGGCGTAAGTCTTGTCGGGATCAGTGGCCCCGGCGAAATGAGCAGCCAGGGCGGCGGGCGCTTGCAGGGCCGCATTGTTGCAATGGAAATAAAACCACATCAGACAATAAGTGGTGTAATCGAATATCGAACTGAGCGGCCCGACGAAAATAATAAACTTGGTGATTTCACCGATGTTCCACGGACGCGGTTTGGCGATGGCTTGCGGGCCGACATTGTCGGTCGGGATCGGCACCTGGGAAAAATCGTACAGCAAATTGTTGGTCAACACCTGGATCGGCAGCATCGGCACAAACGGAAACCACGCGCTCGCGCCGATGACGCTGAACATGTTGCCGAAATTGGAACTCGCGCCCATGCGGATGTATTTCAAGATATTGACGAAAACTTTGCGACCTTCGAGGACGCCTTCCTCCAGCACCATCAGATTTTTTTCCAGCAGAATCATGTCGGCGGATTCTTTGGCGATGTCCACCGCATTATCCACGGAGATGCCGACGTCCGCCGCGCGCAAGGCTGGCGCGTCATTGATGCCGTCGCCCATGAAACCGACCACGTGGCCGTTTTTCTGCAAGGCCTGGACGATGCGTTTCTTGTGCGCCGGAGAAAGCCGCGCGAAAACATCCATCGCCTCGACCGCTTCGGCCAATTGCGCGTCAGTCAATGTTTCCACCTGGCTGCCGAGCAGGATTTTTTCCGCGTGAATCCCGACTTCGCTGCAAACTTTTCGTGTGACCAGATCGTTGTCGCCGGTCAGGACCTTGACCGTGACGCCACTTTGGCGCAGGGCTTCGATAGCTTTGATGGCGGATTCCTTCGGCGGATCAAGGAAGGCCAGATAACCAGCGAGGACCAGTTCACATTCATCCGCTTTGGTAAAAGTGTTTTGCGCGCCAAGTTTTTTGGTGGCCACGGCCAGGACGCGGAAACCGTCTTCGCTCAAGTCGTTCACCTGTTGCACCAGATCGCCCGCCAGAATCGGTTCCATCTCGATGATCTCACCGTCGCTCATGAAATGGGTGCATTTGGCGAAGACCGCTTCCGGCGCGCCCTTGGTCAGCAATTGGCGCGTGCCGTCGGGCGCTTCGATGGCCACCGACATCATGCGGCGGGAGAAATCAAAAGGAATTTCATCCACCATTTTATATTTCTCAATGCTCAGTTCCTGATGCAGTTCCTTGTATTTCAGGACGGCGCGATCCAGCACATTTTTCAGGCCTGTTTGGAAATGACTGATGAGATAAGCGTCACGCAACACCTCGGTGCTTTCATTTTTGAAAACGTCCACGTGCAGTTCGAGAATGACGTGGTCCATGGTCAGCGTGCCGGTTTTGTCGGTGCAAAGCACGTTCATCGCGCCAAAGTTCTGGATGGAGTTGAGGCGTTTGACGATGACCTTCTTCTTCGACATGGCCAACGCGCCTTTGGAAAGACAGACGGAGATGATCATCGGCAACATTTCCGGCGTCAGACCGACCGCGACCGCCAGCGCAAAAAAGAACGCCTGCTTCCAATCGTGCTTGGTCAACCCATTGATCAGGAAAACCAGCGGCACCATGACCAGCATGAACCGCAGCATCAACCAGGTGAATTTGGAGACGCCACGCTCGAAGGCCGTATCCGTCTGCTGGCCGGTCAGGCTGCTGGCCACTTTGCCAAAATATGTTTGAGCCCCGGTGGCCACGATGACGCCGGTGGCCGCGCCGCTCTCCACGCTGGTGCCGAGGAAACAGAGGTTGGTATGTTCAATGGGCGAAACATTGGTGCGCGAATCTTTCGCGTCCGTTTTTTCCACCGGCATGGATTCGCCGGTCAACGTGGCTTGGATGACGAACAGATCTTTGCACGCGATCAACCGCAGATCGCCGGGAATCATGTCGCCGGCGGAAAGTTTCACCACATCGCCGGGGACCAGGTCTTTCAGCGGAATTTCCTTCGGTTGCCCGTTGCGCAAAACCGTGGCCGTCACACTGATCATCGCCTTGAGTTTGGCGGCGGCGTTGTCGGCGCGCGTTTCCTGGATGAAACGCAGCATCAACCCCAGGATGACCATCAACAACATCAATGTTCCCCCGGCAAAATCGTCCGTCGCATAAGACAAGATGGCCAGCACTGTCAATAAAATCACCAGCGGATTGCGGGCCGCCGTCCAGAGCCGTCCCAGCCAGGAATGTTTGGTCTCCTGCGCCACCGAGTTCGGCCCGAACTTTTCCAATCGCTCCGCCACCTGGGCATCGCTCAGTCCCGCCGGTGTGGAATCAAGCTGCTGCCAGAGGTCGGACAGCTCTTTCGTGGCGGCATCGCGCATCAACTCGGCGGCACTTTGGCTTTCAGTATTTTTTATGGCAGACATAAAATCTAAAACAGCATAACCCTTTACCCCTTTCAGTAAAGTCCGCAAGTCACTTTCCCATGACTTTCCCGTGGCTGTGTTCGTGAGAACACAGATTTGAATTTTTTCCACTCCGCGCTTGCCTAATTTTTTTTATTCACTATCGTGTAAACCATGAACGCGCCAATGGTTGACGTCACCAATCATGAACGGATTTCCGACCTGACCTCACTGGTCCTGGGCGGCGATAATATTTCCCGCGAAGATGCCGCATGGCTGTTCAGCCTGGAAAGCAGCGCCGATATCCACGACCTCATGGCCGGGGCCAATCGCATCCGCGAACATTTCAAGGGCAACAAGATTCATCTTTGCAGCATCGTCAACGCCAAGGCCGGGGCCTGTTCCGAAAATTGCAGCTTTTGCGCCCAATCCTCCTTTCACCAGACCGGTTCACCCAAATACGGCTTCGTAGATCCCGAACCCGTCCTCGAAGCCGCCGATGAAGCCAATCGCAACAACGTCACCGCCGTTGGACTCGTCGCCGCCTGGAAAGGCCTGAAAGAAGGCCCGATGCTCGACGAAGTGTGCGATCGCATCCGCGAATTATCCAATAGCGGCAAGACCCGCGCCGATGCCTCTCTCGGCATCATCAAAAGCCAGGCCGTGGCCAACCGCCTGAAAGAAGCCGGCCTCGAATGTTACGGCCACAACCTCGAAAGTTCGAAACGCTTTTTCCCCAAACATTGCAGCACGCACACTTACGAAGACCGTGTGGAAACCATCGGCTATTTGAAGAAAGCCGGTCTGAAAATTTGTTCCGGCGGCATCATCGGGATGGGTGAGACGCGCGAAGATCGCTGTGATCTCGCTTTTTCCCTCAAAGAACTCGGCGCGAATGTCGTGCCGATCAATATTTTGAATCCCATCAAAGGCACGCCGTTTGAAAATAATGAACCCCTGCCCCCGATGGAAATTCTGAAAACCATCGCCTGTTTCCGTTTCATTTTGCCGAAGCAGGAAATCATGATCGCGGGTGGCCGTACCGTGAATCTGCGCGACATGCAGAGCATGGTTTTCACAGCGGGCGCGAGCGCCTTGATGGTGGGAAATTATTTGACGACCCTGAATCAATCGGTGGAAAAAGATCTCCAGATGTTGAAAGACCTCGGCCTTGATCCGAATTGGGACAAGCATGATTTCAGCGATCAATGAGCCAAGAGGCTAGGCTCCTGAAATTTTTACAGAAGCAAACGAAGGGAGCAAAGAAGAGGGAGGCCTACTGTCGTAGGCGTTTGAATTAGGCATCATGTGGACATTATCGCTGGTCTGCATCCCTCGCCAGAAAGAAGCAGAAGCAAGAACAGAACCGCAAACACTCCACCTATAATTCGTGGCCACTCGCGCGAGAGGCGCAAGAGCCGAATGGAAAATGCGAGGCCAAATGCGTAACAAATGCCAGAATTCATCATCGACGTGAATTGGCCGCTACGTCCGAGATAATAGTGGACGCCGGGAGTCAATGAAACCAGTTGAAACTGAAAGAAGAACCACCAGAGGAAAATTGTCGGCAGATAGATGGCGGTGACCCGATCCTGAAAACGTCTGTTCAGAGGTGAAAAGGGCGATACAAAAAACGTCATGATGGAAAAGGCAATCACAAGCATCACGCTCTTCTCGTTGAAGAGCTTTGGGATACTGTAATCAATCCAAGCAAACATGATGACTAGGTTCCAAATTTATTAACGGACCTCATTTTTTTGACAGTAAGCCGGATGGTTCGATGAGTCAAGTGAGTAGGAGCGAATATTGAGGTTATTGCATTGCCCCGGACGGGCGGCTAATCTTAGACCCATGCAACGACTTGGCAAAAACATCGGAAAGTACGGCGGTGAAGTAATAGACATCCAGACCGTCCTGACCCAGGTAAAAGCCGCCGCGGATCGGCATGGCTGGACGCGCGAGGATTTTCTCGATGCGCCAAAAATGTTCGCCCTCCGGCGCAAAGCGAACACCGCCACCTCGACCCATTTTCGCCTCTACATTTCCACCGGCATCCACGGCGATGAACCGGCCGGCCCGCTGGCCGTGCTGCAATTATTACAAGAACATCGCTGGCCGGCGCATGTTTCCCTCTGGCTTTGTCCGTGTCTCAATCCCACCGGTTTCCCGCGCAACACGCGCGAGAATGCCAAGGGTCTTGACCTGAACCGCGACTATCGTCATTTGCAGAGTGAAGAAGTCCAGGCGCACATCCGCTGGCTCGGACAACAACCGGCTTTTGATTTGGCTCTCTGTTTGCACGAAGATTGGGAGGCCAATGGATTCTATCTTTATGAAGTCAACCCATCGGGCCTCAAATCATTCGCCTCAAAAATGATCGCGCGCGCGGCGGAAGTTTGCCCGGTGGATTTGTCGTCTGAGATCGAAGGTTGGCCGGCGGAAAAAGGCGTCATCCGCCCTGCCATCAAACCAGAAGATCGCCCGCAATGGCCCGAAGCCTTATACTTGATCAAACACAAATCAAAACTCGGCTACACCCTGGAAGCGCCCTCAGATTTTCCCCTCGCCACCCGCGTGGCCGCGCTCAAAGCCGGGGTACAAGCCGTGCTGGAAGCGATTTAGAAACCTCGCCGAGCCTCTGCTGACAACCCAAGTTAATTTCTTTTGCCATCCGGTATCGGCAGTTGTATTTTGAAGGCATGAAGTATCAAACGGTTGAAGTTGAATTGCAAGAGGGGCAAGTGCGCGCCTGCAACGCTGAACCGTTGCCAGCCAAGGCACATGCCTTGCTGACCATTCTCGAAAACGTCCCGGCACAAACCACCACCGCACCCGGCCGAACGCTCGGCCAAGCCATGCGGAAACTGGGCGTGACCGGACACGGGAATTTCACCGATCTCTCCACTAATAAATCTCACTTGGGCGACTTCGGAAAATGACTCCGACTTTAATGGATGCAGGCCCATTGGTGGCTTGGTTCTGTCCGAAGGATGAACATCATGCTTGGGCTGAAAAAGTCTTCGATCAACTTCCCGTCGGTGCGCTCGTTTGCGAGGCAGTCTTGGCCGAGGCCTGCCACCTGGCCGCCAAAGACGGCATCGCTCCCGCCAAGATACTGGAACTGGTCGAAAATGACAGTCTCACCCTTGTTTCGCTCGCTGGCCAAATCTCCCCA
>CAIYOY010000202.1 GCA_903927905.1 uncultured Verrucomicrobiales bacterium
CCCCGGCTCGTCAGTAGCCTCGCCCCACCGTTTTACCCAGGCAGCCCACCACTGCGGGTAGGATTAGCTTGGAAAAGGCGGGGTGGACGTGTCACTTTTGAAGGGTCGTGGTGTTCAATGTTTTATGCTTAAATCGAATTGGGGGCGGAGAATCAAGCGCATGATTTTGCTGCTGGTCATTCTTTATGCGCTGGCGGTGCTGGCGGTTTTTTTTCTGCAACGACGGTTGCTTTATTTTCCCAGCCACATTCCCAATGGCACCGCCGCGCAGGTCGCGAAGAATTGCGGGTTCGAGCCGTGGCAAAATGCGGCCGGGCAGATCATCGGGTGGAAGTATAGTTCGGCGGCGCAGGGAACTCATCAGCGGGTGCTGATCACTCACGGCAATGCGGGGAGCGCCATTCATCGGGTCAATTTTGCCAATGCGCTGAATCAAGCCGGGAACTTTGATGTGTTCATTCTCGAGTATCCCGGTTACGGCGACCGGGCTGGTGCGCCTTCGTTGGACAGTCTTTTCCAAGCGGCGGATGAAGCGATCGGATTGCTGACCCAAGATGGCCCGGTTTATTTGATCGGCGAATCGCTCGGCACCGGGGTGGCTTCGTATCTGGCGGGGAAACATCCGGCGGCGGTGGCCGGGGTGTTGCTCATCGCGCCGTATCATAATGTGGGCGATGTGGCGCAATTCCATTTCCGCGTGTTGCCGGCCAAATGGATTTTGCGCGACAATTTCAAGTCGGCGGAATATCTCCAAAATTATCACGGGCCGGTCGCGGTGTTGCTGGCCGGGCAGGACATCGTGGTGCCGAACCAGTTTGGGAGGAAGTTATTCGATTCGTATGCCGGCCCAAAAAAAGTGTGGCTCATCCCCGAGGCCACGCATGACACGCTTTCCGGGCAGGATGCGGCGTGGTGGCGGGAATTGGCCGAGTTTTGGATAAAAAAATCTTAATGCAGTTCTGTATATAATTGCTTGTGTATCAGAACACAAAGCGGCATAAATTAATCCGAATTCTGATCAAACCATGTCCGACGAGAAGCCAATAACGGGTGCCAACACGGAAGAATACAAGTATTGGGCTTTCATCAGTTACAGCCACGCCGATGATGCCTGGGCGCGCTGGCTGTTCAAAGCGCTCGAAACCTACGAAGTCCCAAAAAAACTGGTCGGCCAACCGAACCGGGACGGGATCCTGGTTCCGCCTCGCGCCGCCCCCATTTTCCGTGATCGCGATGAATTGCCCGGCTCCGCGAAACTGACCGAGAACATCGAATATGCCCTGCGGCAGGCGCGTTATCTGGTGGTCATCTGCTCGCCGAACTCGGTCGCGTCGCAATGGGTGGACCAGGAAATCCGCATTTTTAAATCGTACGGCCGTGAAGACCGGGTGCTCTGTTTGATTGTGGATGGGGAACCGAATGTCACGCACCGGCCGGAACTGGGCCTGAAGGAATGTTTTCCCGAGGCCGTTCGTTTTTGGGTGGATGCCGATCGCCGCATCACGGAAATCCCGACGGAGCCGATCGCGGCCGACGCGCGCAAAGGCAAAGACGGCAAGAACAACTCGGTGCTGAAATTGCTGGCCGGGATTCTGGGGGTGCAATATGACGATTTGCGCCAGCGCGCGTTGCAACGGTCCGCCCAACGCAAACGAATTTTCCAGGCTCTCGCCCTGATCGCCTTCGCGGCCCTGACCCTTACTACGGTGCAGTTTTGGCAGTTGAAAAACATGGCCGTGCGAAACGAACGCATGGCTTTAGAGCAGACCAAAATCGCCGAAGAGAAAAAGAGAGAAGCGCAAGATCAACAACGAAAAGCTGAAGAGGCCAGAGCGGCGGAAGAAAAAGCCCGCGTCGAAGCGGTAAAATCTCTTGCCGCCGAAAAAATCGCGAAGGAACAGGAAGCCGCCGCCCGCGAAAGCGAGCATCGCGCGAAGCTGGACGCCGAACTGGCCAAGAACGAAGCCGTGCTGGCCAAAGAGGAAGCGCAGAAAAGTGAACAAAAAGCCGTCAAAACTTTGTCCACCTCCGATCTGACTTCAGCCACCAGTTTGATTGAAGCCACCAACCAATCAAAAGCCCTGGCTTACCTTTCGCGCGCACTGCGTTTTGATCCGAATAATTCCGCCGTCGTGGGTCGCGTGGTCACTTTGCTCTCGCAACGCAGTTGGGCCATTCCCACCCCGCCGATGACGCACAACGATGAAGTCACCTACGTTGAATACAGCACCGACGGCAAAAAGCTCCTGACCCTTGCCGGCAACGCAGTCAAGCTTTGGGATGCCACCACCGGACAGCGGCTCGCTGCCTTCCAGCATGAACGCAAGATCAACGCCGCCTCTTTCAGTCCCGATGGCAAATATCTCGTGACCGGGTCCGAGGACAGCACCGCGCAAATTTGGGATACGACCACCGCGAAAAAGGCCGGACCGTCACTGCCGCACGATGGCCGGGTGACCACTGCGGTCTTCAGCCCAGACGGAAAACTTCTGGCCACGGGCAGCACAAGCCGGAACATTTTCGTCTGGGACGTGGCCACGGGCAAACAAACCATCCGCCCTTTTGCCAATCTGGGCCAGATCAATTCACTTTCCTTTCATCAACAAAATAATTGGCTCCTGGTCGTGGCCCAAAACACGGCCCAGGTTTGGAACGCGAACACCGGAGTTTCCCTCAGCCCGCCGGTTTACCACATGCTAACCAACGGCAGTCCGGCGGGCATCACCGCCGCCGCTTTCAGCGTCAGCGGCAATTACTTTGCCACGGCTTCCGGTGATAAAACCGCCCGCATCTGGGAAACCACCACCGGCCAGCAAGTTGGCCCCGGATTCAAGCACGACGACTGGGTCACGGCCATTGCTTTCAGTCCCGATGATCGCTGGCTCATCACCGGATCGAAGGACCATACGGCCAAGGTTTGGGAAGTGAACGGGGGCAAATTGGTCAACACCTTCCATCATGAAGACGAGGTGCGCGATGTCGCTTTTTCGCCGAACGGCCTCTGGGCCGCCACGGCTTCCCAGGATGGCACCGCCGTGATCTGGGATGTCGCCGGCAATAAACCGGCCGTCCAACCGCTCAAGCACAACGGTGCAGTCAACAAAATTGCTTTCAGCGCCGACGGCAAATACCTCGCCACCGCTTCCGCCGATCACACCGCCAGGAATTGGAACATCGTCAGCGGCAAACCGGCCTTCGCTCCGTTCAAACATGGCCAGGCGGTCAACACCGCCATCTTCAGTCCGGACGGCAAATGGGTCGCCACCGGCTCGGAAGACCGCACCGCCCGCGTCTGGGACCTCGGTTCCGGCCGCCCGGTCACCAAACCTCTCCAACACAAAGGCCGGGTCATTTCCCTCTTGTTCACGCCCGACGGCAAAAATCTCATCACCGGCGCGGAAGACGGGGGCGTCCGCGTCTGGGACGTTGAAACCGAAAAAATTTCCACCAAAATCGCCACCAACATCATGCAGCATGGCGGTTTTGTTAATTCCCTTTGCCTGAGTCCCGACGGCTTGTGGCTGGCCACCGCCTCCGATGACCGCACGGCCAGCATCTGGAACCTGGCCGATGGCCGTCCAGTGATTCCATCCATCATTCATCCCAACCAGGTCAAGTCCGCTGTTTTTAGTGCTGACGGAAAATGGCTGATCACCTCGTCCGAACAAAAAGCCGTTCACCTGTGGGACGCCGCCACTGGCAAACCGGGACCGGAATTCTATGGTCGCCAGAACGTTTCCCCTCCCAATGTCCTCTCCATGGATCTGAGCTACGATGGCAAACGGGTCATCACCGGTTTTAGGGACAATACCGCCGTCATCTGGGATACCGCCACCGGTCTGGGCACCAACGTCCTGGTCCACGATGCTCCCGTGACCATCGTCGCCTTCTCTCCGCCCAACGACCGATTCACCAATCAATTGGTTCTGACCGTCGCCGGCCAGCTCGCCCGCGTCTGGGACGCCGGCACCGGCACCGCCATCACCGAACCGATCAAACATGCCGAAACCATTCGCACGGCCTGTTTCAGTCCGGATGGAAATTTCTTCATCACCACCTTCGGCAACAACACGCGCGTTTGGGAATCCGCCACCGGTCGCGCGGTCTCCGATCCGTTGCCGCACCAGGACCGGGTGCGCGATGCACATTTCAGCGCCGACGGCCACTTGCTGGTCACGGCTTCAAGCGATAAATCCGCCCGCGTCTGGTTCGTCGGCGTCCAGGGCAAGGCCCCCCGATGGCTCGGCGATCTGGCCAACGGCCTTGGCGGCTATATTCTTGACAATGGCGCCACCCAGATGATCCCCGACCCTTCGACCAACATCGTCGCCGCCCGCACCGAGCTGGAGCACGCTGAACCTGGCCAATACACCCAATGGGGCCGCTGGTTCCTGGCCCCGCGCGGCAACCGCAGCACCTGGGCCTTCGGCTCGACCCCGATCGACCAATTCGTCCAACAACGCCTCGCCGACGGCGATGAAAATTCGCTCATCGAAACTTTGGAGATCGAGCCCAACAACCCGCTGGCTTTGGCCAAGCTCGGCGCCATCGCCAAACTGCCCAGCCAGGCTGAATATTTGACTCGACTGGCGGAACATTTTAATCCGAAAAACCCGGAAGTGCTCTGGCTTCGCGCCGATGTCCTCCAGCAACAGAATCAACTCCCGCAAGCCCTCGAAACCATGGAACGCGCGCTCAAGCTCGACCCGCGCGGTCACCCCACCGCCTTCGGCCCCGACGGCGACGGCATCAGCGACGACGACACCGACGGCATTCTCGCCCAAGGTTGGCTGCCAAAGGGTTGGGTGGATCGCAGCGTCTCGGCCCCCATTGAAATAAATTACCAAAAAATTGATGACGCTCCCCCAGGCCTGCCTCTGGCCGTGGAAATGAAAGTCACCAGTACGGGGCCAAATTATGGACTTCTCGCCGGGCCGCGTTTGGTCTGCAAAAAAGGCGGGCGCGTGACCATCGAAGGCTGGGCGCGCGGCCTCGGAAAATCTGACTTCAGCGTGACCCTCGGCCAATTGGTCGAACCGCATAAATATTATTTTGATCAGGTCGTCCATCCCGCGCTCGAATGGAAACCTTTTAAAGTCCAATTCAGTCCGCAACAAGACATGGCCGTCGAACTGCTGATCCGCGCCATCGCCGGGAGCGATTTGCAGATCGCGGGGATTGTGGTTGGGCAGGAATAATGCTCGAAAGACGGTGAAGTGTAGGCGTCACTCTGGGCAGATGTTTTTCCCTCTCCTGGAGGAGAGGGAGAACGCATTGTCACTCGCAGTCATTTCTAACACGCGTCTGGCAAATCCTGCCAAATTAAGACACTGCTGAAAAACATTGCCATTTCGCAGTTTTTCAGAATAATTGCCCCATCCAATCCATACATGGGCTTTACAAAAAGCAAAACCAATCGGATTCAGCGAGGCGGGCCTTTTCGCTCGTTCACGGTTTTTGTTGCCGTTTTTGTGGTGACGATGTTTTCCGCCATTTTGACTCACGCCCAACCCACCGTCATCTCCACCAATACCACCCTTGATTCCACCGTGATGGATTTCGACGGGCAGGATCTGGTTGTTTCCAACTGCACCTTGACCATCACCGCAGGCACCCATTCGTTTACCAGCGTTCTGATGACCAATTCCGCCCAAATCATGCTTCAAGGCACGAATGGCACCATTCAAAATACGACAATCGCCGGATCAACCAACGATACTTCGATCATTGTTTCTAATGGAATTTTGGACGGCGTGACCGTAAATGGAATATTGGATGTAGGCAATTCCATCTTTGGGGCGAATTTGGTGGCGACCAATGGGTTGACGGTCAATGGAACAGTCCTGCTGGGCAACCTGACCAATAATAGCTTCGGTCAAATTGATTTTGCTGGCAGTCAGACGCTCGGGGGCAATGGCATAGTAGTCTTTGGTCTCGAACCAACTTTCCACAACGCGCTTTATTCACACATTGACGGAGCTTCCATGACCATCGGACCAAGCATGACGATTAGAGGCCAAAATGGGATGATAGGTTACAGCTTCAATCCAATCCTGTCTCCTCGGGCGACAACAAATATGTTTGTCGTCAACCAAGGAACGATCATCGCGGATGTCAGCGGTGGAATCATAGAAATCCGCAGTCAGATCACCAATCAAGGAACCCTTTCATGGTCTGCTGGAAACCTTTCCCTCGAAACACCCACGGTTTACAACACCGGGCAGATTTTCGCCATTGGCACAACGAATGTTGGGACGCTTAAAGCTGTCTTAATATCCGGCGGAACGATTGGTCTTTCCAATGGCCCACCAGTAGTAATTCAAAACTTTGTTTACTTCGATGCAGTGACGATAAAAGGAACTTTGGATGTGGGAAATACATATTCTACAACTGTCCTATCCGTGACCAACGGGTTAACTCTGAACGGGACGATTCTGCTGGGCAACCCGACCAACAGTAATGTTGGGACACTCGGTTTCAAGGGCAATCAGACATTAGGCGGCAACGGCACGGTGATTCTGGGGAATAGCTCGAACGATGGAATTATTTCATTCCGTAGTGGTGTGACCTTGACAATTGGCCCAGGGATAACGATTCATGGCCAAGCTGGAAACATCGGTTACAA
>CAIYOY010000203.1 GCA_903927905.1 uncultured Verrucomicrobiales bacterium
CATTCTAGTTGACTCTGACCACGGCGGATTACGTCCCGCCCACCACGCTCGCAGCCCCTTCCCCAAAACTTAACCCTCACCTATGTCCATGCCTGAACCCTCACCCATGTCCTTGCACCATACCAGACGCCCGACGCCACAAGTTAAATCACTTTGCAGGCTTCATCAAAGTCCAGGCGCGGGGCGCGGGGATGAAGCTTGCTGGCGTCGCCGTAACCGAGGTTGCAAATGAAATTTGATTTCCATTTCGTCCCGGCGAAAAAGGCCGCATCCATTTTGGCGTTGTCAAAACCAGACATCGGGCCGCAATCCAAACCGTGGGCACGCGCGGCGATCATGAGGTAGGCGCCTTGCAAGGTGCCGTTGCGGAATGCAGTGCTTTGAATCAACGCATCATTGCCGACGAACCAGGAACGGACATCGCCATGCGGGGCGAGCTTGGGAAGTTTTTCATAAAATTCCATGTCATGCGCGATGATCACGGTGACGGGCGCGGACTTGGTTTTCGCGATGTTCCCTTCGGCCAAGCACGGCAGAAGTTTTTCTTTGCCGGCGGGAGTGTGGACGAAAACGAAACGGGCGGGGCAACAGTTGGCGCTGGTCGCGCCCCATTTCGCCAAATCATAAACCTGATGCAATGTCTCGGCGGTGACGGGTTGCGGCAACCACGCGGTGTGGGTGCGGGCTTGGACGAAAATTTGGTCAAAGGCTTCTTGCGATAATGGTTTCATACCAGTCTTCTGTAATTCACTTTGGCAAAAATGCCAATTTTTTATCCGGCTCCTGTTTTCACCTTTCCAATTTGTAATGTTCCAGAAAGGAAACGGTCATGGGCGCGTGTCATCTTGATCACACTGAACAAGCAATTAACAACAAAGTGGAGTGATCAAAATATGATAAGTTTAAAACAAATTTGCAATGGAGCGGCTGCCTTGGTTCTGGGTGGCGCATTGGTGGCGGCCACGTCCGCCCTCAATCAAAGAGTTCACGCGGCGGACCAAAAATCCGAGAAACCATCGAAGTCCATCAACCTGACCGTGGATGACCGCCCGATAGCCCGGGAAGGAAAATTCAGCACCAGCTTCGCGCCGGTGGTGAAACGAGTCGCGCCCAGCGTGGTCAAGATTTCCACCACCGTCAAAGGCAAGGAAATCTCGCAGGGAAACTTAAATATGCCCGATGATCCTTTTTTCCGGCAGTTTTTCGGCCAACAATTTCAGCGTCGTGGCGGTGAGCAACAGTCCCGCACTCCCGCCGAACACGGCGTCGGCTCCGGCGTGATCGTGACCAAAGACGGCTACATCCTGACCAACAATCACGTCGTAGATGGCGCAGACACCGTTACCGTAAACTTGACTGATGGCCGCGAATTCACCGCCAAAGTCATCGGCAAAGATCCGAAGAGTGATGTGGCCGTGGTGAAAATTGACGCCAAAGACCTGCCCTTCATCGAAATCGCGAACAGCGATAAGATCGAAGTCGGCGATCTCGCGTTGGCCATCGGCAATCCTTTTGGCATCGGCCAAACCGTGACCATGGGGATGGTCAGCGCTTTGGGTCGCGCGACGATGGGGTTGGACTACGAGGACTTCATCCAGACGGATGCCGCCATTAATCCCGGCAATTCCGGCGGCGCATTGGTGGATGCGGACGGACGCCTGATCGGCATCAATACCGCGATCTATAGTCGCAGCGGTGGTAATCAGGGCATTGGTTTCGCCATCCCGATGAACCTTGCGCGCGGTGTGATGGAGAGCCTTGTCAAATATGGCAAAGTGACTCGCGGTTATCTCGGCGTGCGCATCCAGGATGTCACCCCGGTTTTGGCCAAGCAATTTGAATTGAAGGATAATAAAGGCGCCCTGGTGGCTGATGTGGAACCGAAAGGTCCTGCGGAAAAGGCCGGCATCCAGTCCGGCGATGTGATCGTCCAGATCAACGGCACCCAGGTGACCGACAGCCGCCATCTCAAACTCGAAGTGGCCCGCACAGTTCCGGGAGCCAAAGTTTCCATAAAATTACTGCGCGAAGGTTCGCCCCGCACCTTGGACGTGACTGTCAAAGAATTGCCAGGTTCGGATGAAGTCGCCAAAAACGATGCCAACGACTCCGACACCTCGGACACGCTCAAAGGCGTCGCCGTGGGTGATTTGGATACCGGCGCGCGTCAGGAATTGAACGTGCCCGCCCAGGTCAAAGGCGTGGTCGTGACTGCGGTTGAGCCCAATTCCGCCGCCGCCGAAGCCGGTCTGAAACCCGGCGATGTGATTACGGAAATAAATCGTCGCCCGGTGAAAAACGCGGATGAGGCCGTGAAGCTCACCGAGCACGCCAAGGAGAAGACAACTCTGCTCCATATCTGGAGTGGCAACGGAAGCCGCTATGTAGTGGTGGACGAAAGCAAAGCGGGTTGAGGCCCCGCTTTCTTACTGAGCCCCTCCCGTCTTCCATGGTCGAAGGCGGGAGGGTATTTTTTTTGGGGATTTAGGTGCTTTTCCCGGCCACCTTTTTTAAAAAAGCCAGAACCTTATCAGGGTCAACACGGGCAATCTTATGTTTTTGAGCTTCCTTATCTGCGAACGCGATATTCTCGGCCAAAAGTTGTTTGCCATCAGAATCAAGGAAGACGGTGACCGGCACTCCGTCTCGATCAGGATTCCCGTATTTGTCTCGCACCCCTTTATTATTTCCATTATTTTCATTGGACGATACATCAACCAGGACCACCACGAAATCCTTCTCCAGCTCCCCGGCTATTCTCTGATCCGTTTTAAAAAGAGTTTCCAACAAGTGACACCAAGTGCATCCGTGACCACCAAACTGAAGAAGCACCTGCTTGTGGTCTTTCTTGGCCACGGTCAAAGCATCGGAAATCTGCGCGAAGGTTTGGGCGGAATCATCCCGAGGAGCGGCAGAATCGGCCAACTGCTTGTTTGATCTGGCCAAAGCGCGTGATTCCGAAACCATCAGCCAGACCAAGCCACCAGCAACCATGATCAGGGTCGCAAATGCTGCTAATGAAAGCCTCCATTGTGTGTTCATGCGAACGGATAATACCGGACACCGAAAGGCCGAGGCAACAGCTTATGTCATGCAAACATCCGTTTTGCGTAAAACTCCGCTTGCTATCGCAGCCAGCTTGTGAAAAATTTCACTAGCTGAATTAACAGCTACTATTTTATGGCACACGTTAAATTACATATTCCCGGTCCGGTCGAAGTCAGCCCCAAAACTTTCAAGGCCTTTTGCTCGCCGATGATCGGTCATCGCGGCCAGGGTTTCAAAGACCTTTACGCCAAAATGCAACCGCAACTCCAGCAGTTGCTTTACACCAAACAATTGGTTTACCTCAGCACTTCCTCCGCGTGGGGCGTGATGGAAGGTGCCATTCGCAATGTCGTCCATAAAAAGGTCCTGAACTGCATGTGCGGCGCGTTCTCCGATAAATGGCTCGATGTCTCCAAGCGTTGCGGCAAAGAAGCCGAGGCGTTGCAAGTGCCGTGGGGTTCGCCCATTCGCGCCGAACAGGTGGATGCCAAGCTCGCCACCGGCCAATTCGACGCGCTCACTCTCATCCACAACGAAACTTCCACCGGCGTGATGAGTCCTCTCGCCGAAATCGCCGCGCTCAAGAAAAAATATCCAGATGTGATGTTTATTGTGGACGCGGTCAGTTCCATGACCGGTGTGAAGATTGAATTCGACGCCCTCGGTATTGATGTTCTCCTGGCCGGTACGCAGAAAGCCTTCGCGTTGCCGCCGGGCTTGACCGTTTTCACCTGTTCGCCCGCCGCCCTGGCCAAAGCCGCCACCACCAAAGATCGCGGTTACTATTTTGACTTCGTCGAGTTCCAGAAAAATGCCGAGCAAAGCATGACCCCGAGCACCCCGAGCATCGGCCACGTCTATGCCCTTGCGTCCAAGCTCGAAGATATTTTCGCCGAAGGTCTTGATGCCCGTTTCGCGCGGCACAAGAAAACGGTGGAAGCCACGCGTGGATGGGCGACGAAGAATGGTTTCACGTTTTATCCCGACGCTGGCTTTGAATCCATGACGTTGACCTGTGTCAACAACGGTGCCAAACCCGGCGGCCGCGTGGTGGATGTAGCCAAGCTGCAAAAATCGGTGAAAGACCAAGGCTTTTTGATTGACGGCGGCTACGGCAAAATCAAAGGCACCACCTTCCGCCTTTCCAGCATGGGCGATGAAACCGAAGCCACCATGAACCAGCTTTTTGCGGCGCTGGATAATGGGATGAAGGGGCTTTGATTTGCGGTCGCAGTTGCGCAAAGTCATTAAATCTGGCAGTATTTGAGTATGAGCATGGCTGAAATTATGCGTGAAGTGGCCGACATGCCGCCCAAGCGGCAGAACGAATTGGCCGCTTATCTTCTTCATCTCCGCCTACAGCAGGACGCCGACTGGCAAATTGAAATGGCTCGCCGCATTGATGACAAAAATCCTAAAAATTGGATTGCTCTGCCGGAAGCTAAAAAACGATTGACTGGCACTAGGAAAAAATAATGCAATTTTACCGGGTTCTTGTTGCAAAAGAAATTTTTGAGTCCTTGAAACGTTGTTCCGGTCGTGAAAAAAAGCTGATCTTGCGGCTTTTTGAGGAGTTGGCGGATAATCCATTTCGCACTGGTGATTACATTGAGTCCGATGAAATTGGCAGACCAATCCAAGTAATAATTTGTGGACGTCGCGCAATCTGTTTCTGGGCCGACCACGCTGTAAAAGAGGTCAAAGTTCTCGATTTAAAACCCGCCGGTAATTAGTTCGTCATTTACGGATCCTTTATTTTAAATTCAATGTTCATGCCGTCTGGGACATCGCGAATTTGCCGGGCTAAATCAGCATGAAAAAGAATTACCTCGGAAGCGGGACAGGGTTTTAAAGACACCCCCGATTTTGATTCAACGCAGAAAGGAGGATAGGCGTGAAGTAGTTGGCCGGGTTCCAACGGATGATTCAAACCAACATTTAAAAATGTCACAATATCCTCCTCGACCCGGGATAGAAAGATTTGCAAGCTCTCACAGAGAGGCTGAACTTGCCCAGTTTCCGTTTCCAAACGAAATACGCCGCCGTTTCGCATTAAAAATTGGTCGCCAAATTGATCTTCAGCAAATGGAATATCCGTAGCCTCCACCTCTTTGTATAGCTTGCTGAATGAATCGGGCCCAAACCAAGCTTGACGCAGTGAATGCCATTCCGGGTTAAGACATGCGCCTCGGACATGGAGCGCCCCATTATGAAGGATAAAGCCATTTGTCTTGGTTAAAAGCCCAAGGAGATCCAGCGGAAGGTCGGGCAAAAGCTCAACATCCTGAATGCTTTCGCCCCGCCAAGTAATGCCAGAAATATTCATTTCGGTTCTATATCGGATTTTGAACTCGCTCCAGCCAGCTTGTCGAGCAACATTCTGGTCATTGCCTTACGGGTATCGGCCAACAATAATTCTTGCGATTTGGGCTTCGTGCCTGACTATTAACCTCGTCTATGCCGACGTACGAATATGCCTGCGCCAAATGCGGGCACGCTTTTGAAAAATATCAGTCCATCAAGGATGATGCCTTGAAGGTTTGTCCCAAGGAACTTTGCCCGCGCAAAACCTGGGGCAAAGGCAAGGTCAAGCGGGCCGTGGGCGGCGGGTCCGGATTGATTTTCAAGGGGAGCGGTTTTTACATCACCGATTATCGCAGTGAAGGCTACAAAGCCGCAGCCAAAAGCGACAGCAACGCCGCAGGTAACAGTTCCGCCAGCAGCGCGGCCCAAAAAAGCAAGGCGGAAAACAAGCCAGCCACGCCTGCTGCCGCCCCAGCGCCGAAACCGTCGAAAACTTGACCTCCCTCCCTGTTTTGCCCTAGAATCTGCGCGAGGTTAAAAATGTTTCGTCGCCTAATCATCCTGCTTGGTCTTTGCCTGATGGCGGGGCAATCGTCTGCCCAGGACGTCCGCGACATGGTCGTGTTGCGCAGTCGCACCGGGCAATTCACCGTTCATTCCGTGCGCGAATCAAATCGTCCGGAAAGACCGCCCCTGACCGCGCAGATCTCCGTTGCCGGCACCTGGGGTTTCGTGCTTAGCTCAACCTTGTCGGCCAAAACCGGCCTGGAAGAAACAATTCAATTGGATCCCAATCTCCTCATCGTCGCCTGCGAACGGCTCAAGGAAATGTTGTTGCGCGAAATCAACCAAACCGACCAATGGCATGGCCGCATCAACATCATCATCAATTCCGCGATGGATGAAAACGAATTGCCCTGGCTGACCGCCGAGTATCGGCCGGAAGGATGGTCCTATGAATTGGTTTTCCCAAAAAATATTTCACCCCGGCAATTGGTCCGGTCCTTGACTCATTCGCTCTTGTTGGAGATCGCCAATCGCCAGGCCGGCAAAGATTCCGCCGACCTGCCTTTCTGGCTGGTCGAAGGCATGGCCGCAAATGTGCAGGCCAACAATCTGCCCACCTATGTGATCGAGCCCAAGGCGGAAACGTTCGGCAACAGAATCAAGCTGGACGGCCTCGGGCCGGTGCGCACCCTGTTGCGCACCCAGGCACCGCTCACCTTTAATGAGCTGAGCTGGCCGGACGCCGAAAAACTGGCCGTGCCGGAGGAGCGAAATTTTTACCGGAGTTGCGCGCAATTGTTTGTCTTTGCATTGCTCCATGAAAAAGACGGCGGGGCCTGCCTGACCCAGACGCTGCAACTGCTGGGTAAACATGCCAATTGGCAGATCGCTTTTCTCGAGGGGTTTCATTCCCATTTCGCCCAACTGCGCGACGTCGAGAAATGGTGGGGCCTGACCTGTGTCAACTTCACCGGCCGCGATCTTTCCACCGAATTGACCGGGGAAGACGGCTTGAAAAAACTGCAGCAAGCCCTCACTGTTCCGGCGCAGATCCATCTCGATCCGGATCGCCTGCCGACCGAAGCGCAATTGACCCTGCAGGAAGCCATCCGGCAATTGGACGACGAAGCGCAATTGACCGCCGTGCAATATACTCTCCAATCCCTGGCCGATCTGCGTCCGCGCGTGACCAAAGAGCTGGCCGGCCTGATCAATAAATATGAGAGCGCGCTGCAAGGTTATTTGCGTCAGCGCCAGGCCGTTCGTCCGGCGTTGGCCAGCAAGAGTTCACCCTCCCGCCTGGCTTCGGCCAGGGATGGGATCTGTCAACAATTAACCCGGCTGGATCAGGAACGCGATGCCTTGCGCCTCCGCGCCGCGCCCACCCGCCACGAGGCTGAAACCGCCGCCCTGGAAAAAACCATGAAGCCGACGACGCGCGACCGTTTTGCCGCGCCGAAATCCCGCTAGCCCCCGGCCTCTCGGAGTGCTAATGTGGCCCGCCTTTGATTTATGCTCGCTAAACGCGTTATACCTTGTCTCGACGTGCATGACGGTAAAGTCACGCGCGGTGTCCAGTTCGGCAAAGCCGAAGCCGGCGAACTCCGCAACGTCGGCGACCCCGTCGAACTCGCCTTGCGCTACAACGAACAGGGCGCGGATGAAATGGTCTTCTTTGACATCACCGCCAGCGCGCATGGCCGCGCCAGCATGGTCAGCGTCATCGAACGCGCCGCTGATCAATGCTTCATGCCGTTGACCGTCGGCGGCGGCATCCGCACCGTCGAAGACATGCACACCATGCTTCGCGCCGGGGCCGACAAAACCAGCATCAACTCCTCTGCGCTGGCCACCCCGGATTTGATTCGCCAGGGTGCGGAAAAATTCGGCAGCCAATGTATCGTCGTTTCCATCGACGCCAAAAAAGTCGCGCCCGATCGCTGGGAAGTTTTTTCCCACGGCGGTCGCAAAGCCACCGGACTGGACGCCGTTGAATGGGCCAAAAAAGCCGTTGCTCTCGGCGCGGGCGAAATAGTCTTGAACAGCATAGATGCCGACGGCACCAAAGCCGGCTTCGACCTCGTCATCACCCGCCGCATCAGCGAATCCGTTGGCGTGCCAGTGGTGGCCAGTGGCGGCGCTGGAAGTCTGGAACACATGGCGGCGGTGCTGCTTGAAGGCAGAGCCGATGCCGTTCTCGCGGCCAGCATCTTCCACTACGGCACCTACACCGTCGGCGACGTGAAAAAATTTCTGGCCGAAAAAAATATTCCGGTCCGATTGTGATCTGATTATGAACGATGCCATTCGATCCCGCTGGCTGCCCATTGTGCTGTTGACGTGTTCCAATGTCTTCATGACCTTCGCTTGGTATGGCCATCTGAAACATAAATCTGCACCGCTCTGGCTGGCCATATTGGTGAGTTGGGGCATCGCTTTTTTTGAGTACTGTCTGATGGTCCCGGCCAACCGCTGGGGAAATTCGCGCTTTTCGCCCGTGGAATTAAAGATCATTCAAGAAGTCATCACCCTGACCGTCTTCAGCATTTTTGCCGTTACATTTCTTAAGACAGAAATCCGCTGGAACCACTTGGTCGCCTTCGCCCTGATCGTTGCCGCTGCCGGGTTTACCTTTCTGCCGAAGGATTGACCTCCTTTTTGAATTTCCCAAACGCCCCCAAACCCGCTACCCTGCTGCCATGAGCTTTTACGATAAACTCAAATATACGTCGGATGGTTTGATTCCGGCCATTATTCAGGATCAGGCCACCGGCCGGGTCTTGATGATGGCGTGGATGAACAAGGCCTCTTTGGAAGCCACTGTTTCCACCGGCAAGACGCATTTTTGGAGCCGCTCACGCCAAAAATTCTGGATGAAAGGCGAATCCAGCGGCCACACCCAAGACGTCAAAGACATCGCATTTGATTGCGATGGCGACACCCTTTTGATTCAAGTGGAACAAAAAGGCGCCGCCTGTCACGAAGGTTATCGCTCTTGCTTCTTCCGCTCGGTGGAAAAAGACGGCCAAGCCGATAAAGTCACCGAAGCGCAACTCCAGACGCCCGAACAGATTTACGGGAAGAAATAAAATTGTCCGGGCATGTATTATCCAACGCAAAGTGAATTTTTGACCCTGGCCAAACAGGGCAACCTGATTCCGGTCACGCGCCGTATTCTGGCCGATCTGGAAACACCGCTCTCCGCCTATCGGAAAATTCGTGGACAGGGTGAGTCGTTCCTTTTTGAATCCGTCGAAGGTGGCGAACATATTGGTCGCTACTCTTTTGTCGGCTGCAATCCCCGCGCCATCATCCGCCAGATCGGCAATCGCATCGAAGTGATTGAAAACGGCAAGGTCATCGAAAAATACGCTGTCAAACCACAACCCGATTGCGACAAGTGTGTCAAAGACGGCCTCGTCGTGATTGAGCAAGTGATGAAGAGTTATCGTCCGGTTTCCTTGCCCGGCCTGCCGAGGTTCACGGGTGGCGCGGTTGGATTTATCGGCTACGAATTTATTCACGATGTCGAACCCGTCGTCCCTCGTCCGCCCAAAGACGACCTCAAAACTCCGGTGCTTTATTTCCTGATCGCCGACGAGCTGCTCATCTTCGATCGCGTCGCCCAGACCATCACTATTCTCGTCAACGCCGTGCTCGACGAGAAAACCAAACCCGAAGACGCCTACGAAGATGCCGTCGCGGAAATCGAGCGCCTCGTCTCTCTCTTGGAGCAGCCCTCGGAACATTTGCCCGTGGATGTGCCCAACGAAGTCCCGCAGGTTCCGTTTGAATCCAACGTTCCCAAAGAAACCTTTTTGCGCAACGTCGAGGAATCGAAAAAATACATCACCGCTGGGGACATTATTCAAGTGGTCGGCTCCCAACGCTTCTCCACGCCGGTCAAAGCCGCGCCGCTCGACATTTATCGCGCCGCCCGTTCCATCAATCCTTCGCCCTACATGTTCCTGCTGGAACTGGAAGGCTTCTCCCTGGTCGGCGCTTCCCCGGAAATCCACGTCCGCTGCGAAGATCGCCGCGTCGAAATCCGACCCATCGCCGGCACCCGTCGTCGCGGCAAAACCGTCGAGGAAGACAACGCGCTCGAAAAAGAATTATTGGCCGACCCCAAAGAACGCGCCGAACACGTCATGCTTGTGGACCTCGCCCGCAACGATCTTGGCCGCGTCTGCGATTACGGCAGCGTTCAGGTGAAAGACCTGATGATCGTGGAACGTTACAGTCACGTCATGCACATCGTCTCGCAGGTCGAAGGGAATCTCTCCGGCGATCGCACGCCCTACGACCTGATGCGCGCCACTTTCCCCGCTGGCACCTTGAGCGGCGCGCCGAAAATCCGCGCCATGCAAATCATTTCCGAACTCGAACAAACCGCGCGCGGCCCCTACGGCGGCTGCGTCGGCTACTTCTCCTTCAACGGCAACCTCGACTGCTGCATCACCATCCGCACCGCCCTAATCAAAGATGGCAAAGCCTACGTCCAAGCCGGCGGCGGCTGGGTCAACGATTCCGTCCCCGAAGCCGAATTCCAGGAAACCGTCAACAAGGCGAAAGCGATGCTCAAAGCCGTCGCCATGGCCGAAAGTTTCGCCACGAAGAAATAGAATTACACTGCCGCCGGGGAAAACGTTCGTAAATTCTAGTAGTAATTTCCCTCCGGCTTGATTTAACTAGCGGAATGAATTGGCAAAATTCCACCATTCTGCTGACCGGCGGCACAGGCTCCTTCGGCAAGAAGTGCATGGAGATACTCCTCAAGGAGTATCGTCCCAAAAAATTAATCATCTTCAGCCGCGATGAGCTGAAGCAGCACGAGATCCGCCAGGTCTTTCCCGAGGCGCAGAATCCCACCCTGCGCTTCTTCCTCGGCGATGTCCGCGATCAAAGCCGGCTGGAACGCGCCTTTCACGGAGTGGACCTCGTCATCCACGCCGCCGCGCTGAAACAGGTGCCCGCCTGCGAATACAATCCCTTCGAAGCCATCCAGACCAACGTCATGGGCGCCAAGAACATCATCGATGCCGCCATCAATCAAGAGGTCAAACGCGTCCTCGCCCTCAGCACCGATAAAGCCGTCAACCCGGCCAACCTTTACGGCGCGACCAAACTCTGCGCCGAAAAACTTTTCGTCCAGGGCAACAATTATTCCGGCACCGCCGACACGCATTTCAGTTGCGTCCGTTACGGCAACGTCGTCGGCAGCCGCGGCAGTGTCATCCCGCTTTTCCGCGAACAGGCCAAGACCGGCAAGATCACCATCACCGACGCGCGCATGACCCGCTTTTGGTTGACACTGGATCAGGGCGTCCGTTTCGTCATCAAGACCATCGAACAGATGAAGGGCGGCGAAATTTTTGTGCCGAAGATTCCGAGCATGAAAGTGTCCGACCTGGCCACCGCCATCGCGCCGAAATGCGAGATCGTCAACATCGGCATCCGGCCCGGCGAGAAGATTCATGAAGTCCTGATCTCCGAAGACGAAGCCCGGCACGCAGTGGAACTGAACGACATGTATATCGTCCATCCGGCCCATCGTTTCGCTGCGCTCAAAGCCGACGGCAAAACATTGCCGGAAGGTTTCCGTTACGCCAGCGACAACAACACCGAATGGCTGACCACGGCCGATCTGCAGAAACTGTCGAGCGCGACCGCCTGACCTTTTGACCCGGGGGATGATTTGGGGGAGCATCCTAAATTGTCTTAAATTAACGCGTGACATCCAGTGGCACTGAGTGAGGCGAACGTCTCCCTCTCAAAGAGAGGGCTGCGGGGTGAGGACGAGCTTTTAAAATTCTTCCTCTAATTTTTCCGCACTCCACGCTTATTTTCTCTGTGTTCTCGGCGTTCTTTGCGGTAAAATATTCCCGTCATGACTCCAGAAGTTTGTCCCAATTGCGGCGCGGATGTTCCGCGCAGGGCCAGGGCTTGCCCTGAATGTGGTGCCGACGAGCAGACTGGTTGGTCGGAAGAAGCTGCTTACGGTGGCTTAGACCTGCCGGATGATTCCTTCAATTACGACGAATTTGTTGAGCGCGAGTTCGGTGATAAAAAGATCAAACCACAGGGAATCAAATGGTTCTGGTGGACGGTGGCACTGGTGCTGGTCCTGGTGTTTCTGTTCGGAATGTTGCGATGGTTTAAATAAAAGCTCCAAATTCCAACCCCCCAAGCTCCAATGAAACTTCAAAATTCAACATCCAAAAAAACAAAGCACGATCATGCCGTGTTTACGATTTGGAGGTTAAAGCTTCTCTGGAGCTTGGTGGTTGGATGTTGGAGCTTCTCCGCAGTCGCGGCCGATTGGCCCCAATTCCTCGGCCCCACCCGCAACGGCCTCTCCACCGAAACCAATCTCGCTGTTTCCTGGCCCGCTGAGGGGCCGAAAACGATTTGGCAAACCAACATCGGCCAGGGTTTCAGCGGCCCGGTTGTGGCCCAGGGCAAACTAATTTTATTTCATCGCTTGGACGATCAGGAAACGATTGATTGCCTAGACGCCAAAAATGGGAAACCACTTTGGCGCTTTCAATATCCCACCCATTATCAAGATGACTTTGGCTTTGACGAAGGCCCGCGCGGAACTCCCGCCATCAGCGAAGGCAAAGTCTATACCATGGGTGCGGAAGGTGTGGTGACCTGTCTCGATTTTTCCACCGGCAAAAAAATCTGGAGCGTTCCCGCGCAGGAAGAGTTCCATGCGGGCAAAGGTTTTTTCGGCATGGTTTGTTCGCCATTGGTGGAAGGTGACGTGGTTATTTTGAGCATCGGCGGACAACCCGGCGCGGGCATTGTGGCGTTCGATAAGCTGACTGGAAAACTGCGTTGGAAAAAAACGGATGATGAAGCGGGCTATTCTTCTCCCGCGTCCGCCACTATCAACGGCACGCGCGAAGCTCTTGTCTTCACCCGCGCCGGATTGGTGGGACTCAGCCCGATCACCGGATTGGTGTATTTTAATTTTCCCTGGCGCTCGCGTCAGGATGCCTCGGTCAATGCCGCTGTTCCTTTGGTTTCAAGCAACCAGGTTTTCATCACCGCCAGTTATGGAACGGGCGCAGCTTTATTGAAGTTGGATGGGAACAAAGTCGAAAAACTTTGGTCATCCGACGACACGCTGTCCAGCCACTACGCCACCAGCATTTTGCATGATGGATTTCTCTACGGCATGCATGGACGCACCGACCCCGGTTTTTCACCAGCCGCCTTGCGTTGTGTCGAGTGGGCCACCGGCAAAGTGCTTTGGTCAGAAGCCATCGGCCCTTCTACCGTCACCTTCGCCGATGGACAATTATTGCTGATGACCGAAAAAGGTGAGTTGTTGAGAGTCGAAGCCAGCCCAAAGAAATTCCAACAAACCGCTCACGCCCAAATCCTAGGTGCCGGCGTGCGCGCTTACCCCGCTTTGGCCGATGGATTATTTTACGCCCGCAGCAAAACGAAATTGATCTGCGTGGAGCTAAGCAAAGCGAAATGAGGCTGGCGTTCCTACGGTGGGGCGAGTCGTACTCGCGAGCCGGGGTGTTTTATGGGGCCACTGATTCTTTTCATCACCGACCAGCTTCCGCATCTCAGTTTTTGCGCGCTTCTCATTAACACCGGGTTTCAACCCGGTGGAGAGGAGCGATACAGAAATTTTAACGATTTTAACCGTTTACTAAAGCAGCCAAAACTGTTGAAACAGTTTTTGCACGCCGCGCTCACTTGACCACCGGGTTGAAACCCGGTGTTAATGACATTCCCCCTACTCCACCTCCACACCCGCCTTCCGCATCTTCAAAACATCCTGCAACCGCGAAACCAAATCACGCGGACTGAACGGCTTCGTGATAAAATCGGCCGCTCCGGCGTGCTGACTGATCAATTTGGCCGCATCCGTGGCGCAAGCCGTCAGCATGATCACGGGGATATATTTGGTGGACGGACAACTTTGCAAGAGTTCGCACACCGAAGTCCCATCCAGGTCGGGCAGCATCAGATCCATGAAGATGGCATCGGGCAACAGGACGCGGGCCTGATTCAGCGCCTCGGTGGCATTGGCCGCCGTGGCCACTTCGTAGCCATGATTGCGCAACGTGTAGCCCACCATTTCGGTCATATCGGATTCATCATCAACCACCAGGATTTTCATGGGGAAAAGAATGCCAGAGCAACGTGTCAACCTAATGGCGCTTCGGTGACAACGAGGTGAACTTTCGTCGGGAGGAAAAGACAGGGGAGTTAAACGCAGAGACGCAAAGAGCGCA
>CAIYOY010000204.1 GCA_903927905.1 uncultured Verrucomicrobiales bacterium
ATTTCAAAAATTTCTGCGCCTTTTGCGCCTTTTCGCGGCCCTTCAAACTCCTCCCATCTGTATTATCCTGCCATCCGTGGTTCCCCCCTGGAAAATTAAGACAAATAAAGGCAAATTCAGGTAAATTAAGGTAAATCAAGGTTCGCCCCTGAAAAAATATTTTCGCACCGGCGTAGTCGATAAATTTAAAAACTGCTCTAACGATGGACAGCGAGTTGGAAAAAGTGGTTCGTGTTGGCGGGGTCGCCGATGAAGTTGGGGTCGGTGATGGTGACATTGACGTAACGATCAGGCGAGACGCCAGTGGCGGCGGATTCAGTGAAGGTCGCTCCGGCAGTATTGGCAAACCAGCCATTGGCAAGGGTGTAGGTCATCAAAGGGGTCCAGTGGCCGATGGTGTCGCCGGTTTGCACGATATAGGTCAGGTTGGTGGCGGAGATGTTGCGGCGGAAATAGAGCTGCAACTGGTTGTTGACAATGGCGGCGGTGAGGTTTCCTTCGGTGCCAGAAGTATTTGGATCAGAGGCCAGGGCGTATTCGAGCAGGTTGGGAATGTGATCGCCATCGGGGTCGGCCAGATCGCCGGAGATGGCGGCGTTATTGGCATTCGTCGTGAAGTGAGTGTATTTCCAGGATTCATAAATATCTTCCAGGATGGTGATGACAGCGGTGGAGGGCGAGCTGAGGTAAGCGCCAGCAGAATTGCTTAAAACCAAATTGATCGTTTCATTCGGTTCAGCGAGGTTGTCGTCGAGGATGGGGATGGTGAAAGTTTTATTGGCGGTGTCGCCGTTGGCCCAGGAAAGGGTGCCGGTCGTGGCAACATAATCAGCGCCGCTGGTCGCGGTGCCATCGTAGGTGGAGTAGGAAACTTGCGCGGCCCCGTTGGTGCCGCCAGTCCGGGTGACGGTGACGGTGACGTTGGTGTTGGCTTCCACCACAGTATAAGCGTTGGTGGCGATAGCCAGATTGCCACCCAGCAAACCGAAAACATAAACGGAATATTGGCTGCCGATATAGACCTTGCCGTTGGCCACGGTGGGGACGGTGAACTTCACGCTGTTGGTCAAACCATCGCGACTGATCAACTGAGTGCTGTTGAAAAGTTCCGTAAGGTTGGTGGCGTTGAGAGCGCTAAAAACGCCGGGGGCCGCGTGTTGCAACGACCAAACAATTCCGTTGTTAGTTCCGTTGCCGCTGACGCTGAGAGTGGTTCCAGGAAAGGAAAATTTTCGGGTGCCGGTGGCCACCGCGCTGGTGGAAAGCAATCCGTTGGTGACCGCGAAAGCCATGATATTGGAGCCGCCAGAGATGCCCCAACCGCCCAAATAAACCCAGCCATTGAAATAGGCTGGCGAGCCGGTGGAGCGCCCGGTTTTACCGGCAGGCAGAGTCTGCAAAACAGCATCGGTGGAACCACCGGAGTTATAATGGTTGTTGTTCGTCGTGAAGGCATCACGGTTGATCAGATATGTTTTTCCCTCCTTGCCGCCGCCGACCAGCAAGTGCGGTTGAGTTCCCGTTTGATCCGGGAGAAGCAGCAGGCCGCTGGAGCCGAGATCGGTGTCGTTGCTGGCCAGGGTGGACTGATTGTACGGGGCGAAGAAATCGGCCACGGCCAGTTTGTTGTTGGTGGTCGAGAGCTTGATAAAGCAATCGCCAAAATCAACGTTGGTGGTGCCGTTGGTGGCGGTGAACGTGCCGTTGCCGACTTCAAAATAAAGATTGGTGCTGGAATCCACCGACAATCCGCTGCCCGCCATCCAGATGCCGCCTTCCCCGGCGTCCGACCCCCACTGGTTGGTGGTGGCGTTCGGGGTGGTGACAAACATATAGTTGGTCAGCAACTGAAGGGTGGAAGGATTGTAGCCGAGCAAATAGCCGTGATAAGGGTTGGTGTCGGCGTATCCGGCATAGTTGACATAGAGCACGCCGCCCGCCAGCGTCAGGGCGGAGCGTTGCAGTTAGTGTTTCGCATCAAAGATCAGTTTGCCGCCCGAGCCGCCGACGCCGACTCCGGGATAGTTCGTCGGGCTGATCACCACCGAAGTCAAGCGTTCGGTGCCGTTGTGTCGTGTAGTTTTCAAAAGCGGAAAAGAGTGTGCGGTCAAAAGCGGAAAAAAGTTAGAACACGGGG
>CAIYOY010000205.1 GCA_903927905.1 uncultured Verrucomicrobiales bacterium
CAGACAAGACAAGTCTGGAAGTCCATGAAGACATGAATGATTGGAAAAAATTCGTCGAGGAATTACCTGTTCATCTTCCTGGTTGTAAACCCACAAAAGAGTGGATGGGGAAAATATGTTTGCCAACGTTCGATGCGAATCTGACAGAACTTTATTCACGCACTGGCAATACATCATTGGAGGAAAGCAACACTTGAAGCGCTATTTTCGTGAAATCTCCGTGGCGATTGCGCTGGCTGCATTGTTGCTCTTCCTGGCAGTCGCGGCACCCGCGTTCTATCAGCCGCAACCGTTGCTCTCGCTCGTCACTCGTGAAGCGCCGACGCTGGTGGTCGCGTGCGGCATGGCGCTGATTATCATTTGCCGACAGATTGATATTTCCGTCGGCTCACAATTTGCGGTGTGCAGTGTTTGCGCCGGGTTGTTGGCGGCGATGAAATGGCCGCTCGCACTGGTGCTTCCGGCTTCGATTCTTATCGGCGCAATTCTTGGCGCCATCAATGGCCTCTTAGTCGCCGGGCTGCGTTTGCCATCCATCGTCGTCACACTCGCCACGATGGTGACGTGGCGCAATGCCCTTCTCTGGAAACGTCAGGGCGAATTCGTCAACCTGCCGGATGGCATTCAATGGTTTGGACTGAGTCAAGTAACCGGCCAATGGACGCTCATCGGCATCGCGCTGATGTTGCTGGTGCTGCTGACGCTGGCCATGAAATATCTTTCCGCCGGACGTTTTGTTTATGCTGTCGGCTCCGATGCCGAAGCCGCGCGGCTCGCCGGTATTCCGCCGCAGTGGGTCACATTTTTCACCTTCGTTTTCATGGGTGCGTTGGTCGGTCTGGCGGCGATGATGAATGTCGCGCAATCGCCGCAAGTGGATCCGAAATCCGGCTCGGGACTGGAACTCAAAGCCATCGCCGCCGTGGTCGTCGGCGGGGTCGCCATTTCCGGTGGACGCGGCAATTTGCTGGGAGTTTTTGTTGGACTGCTTTTGCTGGCCTGCATCAGTCCGGCGCTGACTCATTTGCATATCGAATCGTATTGGGAAAAAGCCATTCAAGGCGCCATCATTTTGCTCGCCGTGGTAGCAGATGGTATTCGTAGCAAGCGGAGTCAAAAGGCAAAATGATTAATGGCAAAATAATTTTAAGAATCGAATGTTATGCCAATTGAGGTTGCGACAGATATTCGGCGGTTTGAACAGGTTGAGTTCCACCTTGTGGATGAGAAGTTGATGCGAATCGTATTTGATGTTCATAATGAATTTGGCCGTTTCTTTGATGAAGCCCTCTACAAAAAGGAGATTGCCGCGCGGTGGACGATCAATGGATTGGGTTCGGCTGAACCAGAGGTCAGGATAACTGTATCGCATGACACGTTTCGCAAAGATTATTTGATAGACCTACTTTTCAATCACGGCGTGGTGTTAGAGGCGAAAGCGGCCGAAAGAATAGCTCCAGCCCACAGAAGCCAAAGCCTTCATTACCTTTTCCTCACTGGCCTGCAACATGGGCGCTTGGTGAATCTCCGGCCTGCCAGTGTGGAATATGAGTTTTTTTCGACCAAATTAACTCTGGAAAAAAGAAGGCAGTTTTCTCTGGTTGAATCCAATTGGCTGGCAGCCAACCCGGAAAGCGCTTGGCTGCGCGAAAAACTTCTCGCTCTTTTAAATGATTGGGGCACCCACTTGGAATTGGCGCTGTATCGCGATGCCATCACTCATTTTCTGGGAGGATCGGAGGCGGTCGTTCGTCCCGTGAATGTCTTCTCCAGCAAACGATTTCTCGGCGAGCAATCCGTCCACCTGTTGACCGAAGACACTGCGTTTGCCTTTACCGCAATCAATGAAGGGCAATCGAGCATGAAAGAGCATCAACAACGTTTTCTGAAGCATACACCTTTACGCTACATTCAGTGGATCAATCTGAATCATCATAAAATCGAACTGGCAACGCTCACCAATGAAAAATAAAAATCATTTTGCCATTAATCATTTTGCCTCCGTTCTTTTCCGGCACGAAACCATTTTGTTCGCCGTGCTGGCGTTGGAATGGTTCTACTTTAACCACGTCGGTCCGCACTTCGGTTCGCTCGATAATTCCTTCGATATCATCCGGCACTCGGTCGAAATCGGGTTGCTCGCGCTGGTCATGACGCCTGTGATACTCACGGGGGGGATTGATTTGTCTGTCGGCTCGTTGGTGGGGTTATGTGCGATTTTGTTTGGCAAACTTTGGCGCGACGCTCATTTGTCGCCGGTTGTTGCCGCGATCTGCACCATAGGCATCGGGGCTTTGGCCGGTGGGCTGAATGCCACGCTCATCACTTGGTTACGCTTGCCGCCGCTCATTGTTACACTTGGAACTTACTCTTTCTTTCGCGGACTCGCCGAAGCCATCACCCACGGCACGGATACGATCACCAATTTCCCGGCGTCCTTTCTCTTTCTCGGTCAGGAACGGTTCCTCGGCATTCCGGCACAAGTCCCCATCTTTATTTTCGTGGCCATTGGCGTGTGGCTGTTGGTGCATCGAACCACTTACGGACGATCATTTCGCGCCATTGGGTTTGCGCCCGAAGGTGCGCGCTACGCCGGAATCCCTGTTGAACGCCGCATCGCGTTTGCCTATGTGCTGGCCGGAACCATTGCTGCGGTGGCTGCCATTATATATACCGCGCGAGTTGGCCAGGCCAAAGCCGACGCGGGCACGGGCTACGAACTTTTCGCCATCACAGCGGTCGTCCTCGGCGGCACCAGTATTTTCGGTGGTATTGGCACGGTTCACGGCACGTTGCTGGGCGTGGCGGCGATTGCCGTTTTGAACAACGGCCTCGTCCACGCCCGCCAACCGCGTGAAGCAGCGGGCATGTTGACCGGACTCCTCCTGATCCTGGCGTTATCCAGTTCGGTCATTCCAAAATTGTTTGCATCGTTGTCCCGCCATCGGCAAACTCCTCACAAAACTTGAGCCATCGGGGCGTCATCGCATTATGGCAATTAAACCGCATCCAAAATTCGGCGAAATAAAAGATGCGCTCTTACCGTTTGCAAAACTGGGCCTCCCCTACAAGGGAATTTGCTACCGTTGCACCGATCCGCAATTCGCCCGCGAAATCATCTCCGGTGCCGGAAGTCAATTATACGGAGCACGCTGGACGCCCATCGGATCCTTTCCCACCGTTTATCTTTGCGAAACCGCAGAAGCGGCGCTGGAGGAATTTTTTGCGCGAGGACGGCGGATGCGCCTCCCCGACCATAAGTCGCTTCCCATGGTCATGGCCGGGGTCAATGTCAAAGTCGCTCGTCTCCTTGATTTCACCGGTGCGGAGATGAAGGCCATCATTTCTTCGTTTTGCGAGGCTGAGAAAACCCATTGGCGAACTATTCAAAATCGTCGCGAAGCGGCTACCCAAGCCATCGGACGGGCTGCTTTTGAACTGGGCCTTTCAGGAATCATCACTGAGTCACAAGTCACAACGGGCAAAGTCATCGTCATCTTCCCGGAAAATCTGACCGAAAACGAAACCCTCAGTGTCCCCAACCTCCACCGGCTATAATGAAATATTTCTTGAAATATTTCATAATGCAGGCGATGATTTAAATATGAACGTGATGCTCAAAGACCCGCCCGCCAAACGGGCCAGCACCTCAAAAATAGGCCGGCTCAATCTGACCGACCTGCGCGCTGCTTTGAAATGGAGCCGCAATCAACTGGCCCGGGTCATGAATGCCTCCGACCGGGCAATAGTTAATTGGGAATCGGGCGATCCCATGAGCCCCGTTTATGCCGCGAAATTACGCGAAATCCAAAACATTTACACGGAACTCAAGCAACTGATGAAGCCCTCGGAAATCGGTCCCTGGTTGCTCGCGGAAATGGATGAATTCGAAGGCCAAACCCCGGCCGATCTGATCAGCAAAGGCGAAACCGGACGTCTCTGGGCTTCCTTGTTTTATCTGCGAACGGGAATGCCGGATTGAGCCATGCCTACAAAAAACAATATTGATTTTCGTTGTACTATTTGTGGGTGCCTCACACATCGAAATGGGATGTATGCACAGCCCACACCTCATGGCCGATCTCATGCCACTGAACACCATTACGTTGCTGAGAGATTCTTCGGACGTTCTGGCAATCGCCCGGGTGATCAACGAGAGGGCGCCTTCAAGTCCTGCCCGTGGGGCGTGGAACGTCAGACATCGTTGCTTTGTTATGAATGTCATGAAGAACTTTTACACAACCCTGTCTTAATGGCTGATGATCTCCAGATATTTGGCGAACTTGTCCGCGTCCTTAAACTCAACGAAGACACCAAAACAGAATCAAGGGAATTATTCGCAGAACGTATTCAGTTATTTCATCGTATAATTCGCGCCGGGCTTCATACGATTCGTGAAGACCTCGCCTCGAAACCCTAATGCTAAGAAAACACCTCTAAGGATATGGCACCCCCGACACCTGAAGATATCGAAGCAGCACTGCCGGAAGAAGTGCGTGAATTTATTCATGTTTCATGCAACATACAGCCACATGACGGCTTTCCCCAACTCTGTAAAGCGATTGGTCTCGCTTTCACACGATTTAAATCAATTCCAATACGTTGGAGACAAATTAATTTAATTTTGACAGATGACCCTCCGGGAATGATTACGCCTGCTGGATTGATCTGCATAGTTCCGCGAAAAGGTTTGGCCGCTATGACTTTTGGCGACTCAATTTTTTACGGGTAACTCAGTTATTTCAGGCAGATTTTGATTTTCAGGTATATGCGGTTTTAGAAGAGTTAACCCACACGCTATTAAATGTTCAGGATGAAAACCTCGCGACATGGATTGTTTCATTTTTGTATTCTGACAAAGTAGCTTATCAGGATGGTCATTATATTTCAGCATCCTCCTTTAAGCCACATTGGCCACCGAAGCTGAAAGACTGGAATTCCATATATTCAGGCCGGGAATTAGATACAGAAGCCTGCAAGCGAAAAAATAAATAGGACAGTGGAATTAATATGCATTAAGCAAAAAAGTTGCATCCCTCCATCACTTTCGGCAATCTTTCCGCAATACTCAACCCATAAAATCGGCATGAAATATCTTTTACTGTCTCTTCTGGCCAGCGCGGCTCTCGTCACTGGCTGCAGCAAATCTTCCGAACCGCAATCTTCAGCTTCCACTCCGGCAGCGGCCAGCGGCAAAAAAATCACCCTGGCCATGATGCCCAAGAGCAAGGGTAATGCTTATTTCATCTCCTGCGGCAAGGGTGCGCAGAAAGCGGCCAAGGACCTGGGCGTAGATCTGATTTTTGACGGACCGACCGATCCAGATCCCGCGAAGCAAAATGAGATCATCGAAAACTGGATCACCCTTGGCGTGGATGCCATCGCCGTCGCCTGTGAAAACAAGGACGGCATTTCCACCGCCCTGCGCAAAGCCAAGGGAAAAGGGATCAAAATCGTCACCTATGATGCCGATGCCCAGCCGGACGCCCGCGATTTCTTTGTCAATCAAGCCACGCCCGAAGGCATCGGTTCCACGCTCATGGATGAAGCCGCGCGTCTGTGCAATGATGAGGGCGAATTTGCCATCATCTCCGCCAGCTTGACGGCGGGGAACATGATTGAATGGGAAAAATACATCGAAGAATGTCGTTCCTCCAAACATCCCAAAATGAAAATGGTCGCGCTCCGTCCCTGTGACGACATGAAGGACAAGGCCCAAAGCGAAGCCACCGCGCTCATGAGCGCCAATCCGAATCTCAAACTCATCATGGCCATCTGTTCGCCCGCCGTTCCCGGCGCGGCGGAAGCGGTCAAACAAGCTGGTAAAACCGGCGCGGTCAAAGTGATCGGCCTCGGTTTGCCCAGCGAAAACCGTCGTTACGTCAAAGAAGGCGTAACCGACAGCGTCATTTTGTGGAAGACCGAAGACCTAGGTTACCTGGCGGTTCATGCCGCGCACGGGTTGGCCACCGGCACACTGAAAGCCGGCGCGACCAGCTACGACGCCGGCCCGCTTGGCAAAATGGAAATCAAGGGCGACAATATCCTGCTCGGCAAACCGTTTATCTTTAATAAAGAAAACATTGATCAATTTGATTTCTAAGCTGAAAACGGAGCGTGGTCCCGCAAAGGCGCGGACCCCTTCGGTGTAGAAACGCAAACGGGCGTATTAAGTTGAAGCGGCATAAATGCCGCACTCCTATCGTCATATATTTATGTTCGCTTTTAATTCAAAAAAACTCGGACTGGCCATTTTGTTGGTTGTGGCGGTGATCAGTTTCTCCGGTTGCAAATTGTTCCGGATCGGCAAAGGCGGGATGGAAGCCGTAGCCTTGCAGTGCGAGTATCTGCCCAATCCTCTCGGAATTGACGAGACATCGCCGCGCCTGAGTTGGCGCATCGAAACGGGCGAACGCGCGCAAAGCCAAAGCGCCTATCGCATCATCGTCGCCAGCGCGGAAAGCAAACTTGGCGAAAAAGGCGCCGACCTGTGGGACAGCGGAAAAATTGGCAGTCACGATACCTCATCCATTGTGTATGGCGGCAAACCATTGACCTCCGGGCAGCGTTGTTATTGGAAGGTCTGCGTTTGGGACAAAAACGGGAAAAAATCCGATTGGAGCAAGCCCGCTTTTTGGACGATGGGACTGCTCCAACAATCGGACTGGCGCGGCGAATGGATCGGTTACGATAAGATGCGCGAGGCAAGTTCGACGGAAGCGCCGATGGAAGGGGCGAAGTGGATATGGTTCGGCGGCGACAAAGGCCCGGATTTCCCCAAGGCCAAACGTTATTTCATGAGCACGCTGCATATTCCTTCCGGTGTCACGGTGAAAAGCGCGGAGCTTTATTTGGGCTGTGATGACAAGTGCATCTTCAACTTCAACGGTGAACAGGTCGCCCAAGGGGACGAGGATGTGCATCGCGCCCGCAAGATTGATCTCACGCCGAAAATTAAATCCGGCGATAACATGATTCGCGCAGAAGTGGAAAATACTTCCAAAGGCCCTGCGGGCCTGATCGCCAAAATCAATGTCACTACCACCGATGGAAAAACGATTACGCTGAACACGGATGCAACGTGGCGGTCGGCCAAAGAGGGTGGCTCGTATTGGCACAATCGCCCGATCAAACCGAAAGAATGGCCCGTTGCCCAGGTGGTGGGTGATTACGGCGTTGGCCCGTGGGGAAAATTGAAATTGACCACTGTCGCGCTTCCGCCCCCTCCCTATCTGCGCACGACGTTCAACGTGGCCAAGAGTGTCAAACATGCGATGCTTTACGCGACGGCGCTGGGTACGGCGGATCTGCACGTGAATGGCAAACGGATCAGCGATGATCGTTTCACTCCTGGTTGGACGGATTACGCCAAGCGCGTTCACTATCGCGCTTATGATGTCACCAAAAATTTGCAGGGCGGGAAAAATGTCCTCGGCGCGATTTTGGCCGACGGTTGGTACAGCGGCTACATCGGCTGGGGCCAGGTTCGGAATCATTACGGCAAACAGCCACGCTTCAAGGGGCAATTGCAAATCGAATACAACGATGGCACCAGCGAAACCATCGTCACCGGACCTAAGTGGAAATCCGGCACCGGGCCGATCCGCGAGACAGATTTTCTCATGGGCGAAATGTACGATGCCCGGCTCGTTAAAAAATGGGATGAGGCGAATTTCGATGACAGTCATTGGGACGCGGTTAATACCGGCGCAGAAGTGAATCCAGCCATCGGAGCGCACCCCGGACCGGCCGTTCACGTCTTTGAGCAGATCAAACCGGAAAAAATCACGGAACCGAAACACGGCGTTTATGTTTTTAATCTCGGCCAAAATTTCGCCGGCATCGTGCGGCTGAAAGTTTCCGGTGAAGCGGGACAGAAGATCACTTTGCGCTTTGCCGAACGTCTCAGCCCTGATGGCAACGTCTATACCACCAACCTTCGCGGCGCGCGCGCCACGGACATTTACATCTGCCGGGGCGGGGGCGAAGAGACCTGGGAACCGCGCTTCACTTTTCACGGGTTCCAATACGTCGAAATCACCGGTCTGAAACACGCGCCGAACAAAGACACCATCACCGGTCTGGCCCTCAGCAGCGACACGCCGGTGGCGGGCGAATTCAACTGCTCGGATCTGATGTTGAATCGTCTGCACAGAAATATTTATTGGACGCAACGCGCCAACTTCATTGATATCCCGACCGATTGTCCGCAACGCGATGAGCGTCTTGGTTGGATGGGGGATGCGCAGGTTTATGTGCGGGCCGCGACATTGAATGCCGATGTGCACGCGTTTTTCACCAAGTGGCTGGTGGATGTCGAAGACGGTCAGCGCAAAGACGGCCAATTCCCGATGGTCGCGCCGGTGAAGGTCGCCGGGGACGACGGCGGCCCGGCCTGGTCGGATGCCGGGGTGATCTGCCCGTGGACGATTTACGAGGTCTATGGCGACAAACGGATTCTCGAGCAGCATTACAACTCCATGGTCAAGTATATCGAGTTCTGCAAAAACCGTAGCACGCCTGATTTGTTGCCGCCGAAAAGTTTTCATTGCTTCGGTGATTGGCTGAACATCAAGGACGATACGACGAATACTGTCATCTATACGGCTTACTTTGCTTACAGCACCAAGCTCCTCGCCCGGGCCGCCGAAATCCTCGGCAAAACCGATGACGCGGCCAAATATAACAATCTTTTCAAGGGCATCAAAAAGGCGTTCAACAAAGCTTACGTCGCGGACAATGGCCACATTGGCAACGATACGCAGACGAGCTACGTCCTCGCACTGGCGTTTGATCTGTTGGATGGCGAGAAGCAAACCCAGGCGGCGGAGAGATTGGTTGAGAACATCGAAAAACACGGCTGGCATTTGTCCACCGGTTTCATCGGCACGAAAAGCCTGATGCTGACGCTGGCGAAAATTGGTCGCAACGATATTGCTGCCCGGCTTATCCACACTGATTCATTCCCGTCGTGGGGTTTCTCCATCAAGCAGGGCGCGACCAGCATTTGGGAACGTTGGGACGGTTGGACGCCGGACAAAGGTTTTCAGGATGCGGGCATGAATTCGTTCGCGCACTATTCGTTCGGCGCGGTTTATCAATGGATGGTGGAAAACCTCGGCGGTATCCGTAGCGACGGCCCGGCTTACAACCATATCATTATCGCGCCCTATCATGATGGGCGAATCAGTTTTGCCGACGTCGCCTACCAGAGCATCCACGGCCGCATCGAAAGCCATTGGAAAGCTGACGACAATAAATTCATCCTGCGCGTCACCATCCCGCCCAATACCACCGCCACCGTTTTTGTTCCCGCCAAACAGGCGGATTCCGTCACAGAAGGCGGCAAACCGGTCAGCAAATCGAAAGAAGTGAAATTTGTGCGGATGGATAAAGACGCAGCCGTCTTTGAAATTGGTTCAGGCAATTACCAGTTTGAAAGTAGATAAAACACTATGGCAATAGTACTGTTGATTTGGGCTGTCATTGTCTTTGCTGTCTTGGGCTTAATCATCTTCCTGCTCATACGCCGCCCATTGATCGGAAGAATTATTCTTTTTATTCTTATTTGCCTCATTGTATTTGGAATTTCCCAGTGGAAACCCATTTATGAAACCAGACTTCCTCTATTTGCTGAAGATGTAAAAAAAACTGTCGATCCAATTGTGCTGCAACAATGGGCTGTGACAACTTTGCAAAACACAAACTTGTCAGCGTCCTTTTTCCTGCCAACCAATAGCATTCCCGTAAAGATTCTAAACCTTTCGAGCCAAGGATCTCCGTTCGAAGACGCAAATTGCGATTACAGCACAATAACTAACCAAGGGTGTGTTTGGCTGACTTGGGGAGGAGGTTTTGGCCATTGGGGAATTCGTGTGGGCTCAAGTTCGTTTAAAGTGATACCAGACAACCGAAATTATTACATCGAGTGGAAACCAGGAATCTATTTTTTCCATGAAACCCATTGAGATGGGAAAGCTTTAAATATATGAATCCACAAGTCTATCTCGGCATTGACCTTGGCGCGGAAAGTGGTCGCGTCATGGCGGGGCTTTGGGATGGGAAACAGATCCGTCTCGAAGAACTGCATCGCTTTCCCAATGGCGGCGTCATGATTGGGGATACTTTGCGCTGGGATATTTTGCGGCTTTGGTCAGAGATTCAAACCGGCCTCGCCATCGCTGGGAAAAAGTTTGGCAGTTCGGTGGTTTCCATCGGTGTTGATACCTGGGGTGTGGATTTTGTTTTGTTGACCAAGAATGGTGAGATGCTCGGGTTGCCTTATCATTATCGCGACACGCGAACACACGGGATGATGGATGAGGCCCTGGCCAAAGTGCCGCGCGCGGAAATTTTCCAGCAGACCGGTCTGCAATTCATGGAGCTGAACACGCTTTACCAATTGCTCGCCCTGCAAAAAACCAATCCTGACCTCCTCGCGGCGGCGGATTGTTTTCTGATGATCCCGGACTTCCTCAATTGGTGTTTGTGCGGCTCACGCGTCGTGGAATTCACCAATGCCAGCACCACGCAATGTCTCCATCCCGTCACCGGCGATTGGTCTTATGAGTTGCTGAAAAAATTCGGTCTGCCCGAAAAAATCTTTCCAAAAGTGGTCCAACCCCGAACAAAACTCGGCCCCTTGCGCGAATCGGTTTCGCAAAAGACCGGGTTGGGCCGCGTCGAAATCATCGCGCCGCCGACGCACGATACTGGCGCTGCCGTCGCGGGCATTCCCACCGCCAACACTGGCAAGACCGACTGGGCCTACATCAGTTCCGGCACCTGGTCGCTCATGGGCATCGAGTCAAATAAAGCCCTGCTGGGAAATCGCGTGCAGGAATTGAATTTCACGAACGAAGGCGGTGTGGATGGAACTTATCGTGTGCTGAAAAACATCGCCGGCCTCTGGCTCGTGCAGCAATGCAAACGCGCTTTTGCCACGCGCGGACGCGATTTCGAATACGCCGAATTGGTTCGCCTCGCCGAGCAATCCCCGGCCCTGCGTTCCCGCATCAATCCCGACGACACCCGTTTCGTCAATCCGCCCGACATGCCCGCCGCCATCCAGGCCGCCTGTCGTGAATCCGGCCAGCCCGTGCCGGAAACCGAAGGCGCGCTGGTGCGGTGCGCGTTGGAAAGTCTGGCCCATAGATACAGTGAAGTCCTCGCCGGTATGGAAGAACTCGCGGGCAACCGCATCGAAGTCATTCACGTGGTCGGTGGTGGTTCGCGCAACGATCTCCTCAACCAATTCACGGCCAACGCCTGTCGGCGTCCCGTGGTGGCCGGGCCGGTGGAGACGACGGTGTTGGGAAATCTTCTCAGTCAGGTTCGGGCCGCCGGGGAAATTGGTTCGTTGCATGAGTTGCGCGAGATCGTTCGCGCCTCGATCGAATTGAAACGGTTTGAGCCAGTGACAACGAAGTAGCTATGTGCAAATCCGCCGGGCGGGACGCACCGGCTTTACGGCAGGCGAGAGGTATGGTGCAAGGACATGGGTGAGGGTTCAGGCATGGACATAGGTGAGGGTTAAGTTTTGGGGAAGGGGCTGCGAGCGTGGTGGGCGGGACGTAATCCGCCGTGGTCAGAGTCAACTAGAATGCCAATGAG
>CAIYOY010000206.1 GCA_903927905.1 uncultured Verrucomicrobiales bacterium
CATTCCTCGTGATGTTGTCGAACGATGGTGGCAGTCGAGGTTCCTTGGCTCCACGACGAAGATTACCCGCGAAAAAGCTTTGCAACTAATTAAACTAATTGCGTGACGTTAATGGAAGAAAATTTAGAATTTGGATTTGCCGTGCTGCGTGAGGAGTTTGTGCCAACAAAGGCATCCTTGGCCAAGCAGCTTGCTGCTTTCAAGGAGTTTGGCAAAAACACCCAAGAAATAAAAACAACGATAACGCCGCCGCAAGGCAAGCCGTTGCATGTTCCCACCTATGTCAACGAGTTTTGGACGGCCAAACAGCGGGCGGCCCATTCTTTGCATGAAATTTCTTATCGTGCTTGTTTCAAGCCGCAGTTGCCTCGGTTTTTTATCGAACGTCTGACGAAACCGGGCGAGGTGGTTTATGATCCTTTCATGGGAAGAGGAACCACGCCGATGGAAGCGGCGTTGCTCGGACGGGTGCCTTATGGTTGTGATATTAATCCACTGAGTCTGGTTTTGGCGGGTGGAAGATTGCGCCCGCCCACTCTGGAAGAAGTCGCGGTGCGGCTCGGTGAAATTGATTTTACGGACGCGGAGGAAGCGCCGGAGGATTTGTTGGTTTTTTATCATCCAGAGACATTGCGGGAAATTTCCGCGTTAAAAAAATATCTGCTGGCCCGGCGCAAAAAAAAGAAACTGGATGCGTTGGATGAATGGATTTCTGCGGTCGCGCTAAACCGGTTGACCGGCCATTCGCCGGGATTTTTCTCGGTGTACACCCTGCCCCCTAATCAAGCGGTGTCGGTAAAATCCCAGCGCAAAATCAACTCCGACCGAAATCAAATTCCACCGCAACGCGATGTGGCCAAGTTGATTTTGAAAAAGAGCCGTTTTCTGTTGAGTGATTGCGACCAGAAAACGCGGAAGGCATTAAGCATGGTGGCCGATCAGGCGCTGCTGGTAAACAACCCCGCCTCCGCCACGCAGGAAATTCCCGCCAACTCCGTCTCCCTCGTCGTCACTTCGCCGCCGTTTCTGGACGTGGTGGATTACGCCGGGGACAATTGGCTGCGTTGCTGGTTCCTCGGTATTGATCCGGCAACAGTCAAATTGACCGTGCCAAAACAATTGGAAAAATGGCAGGAGGCGATGACTGCGGTATTCCACGAATTATCCCGCGTCCTCAAACCTGGTGGTCATGTGGCTTTTGAAGTTGGCGAAGTCAAAGCCGGTAAAATAAAATTGGAAGAAGCGGTTGTCCCGTGCGGACTGGCTGCGGGATTGAAGCCGGTGTTGATTTTAATCAACGACCAGAAATTCACCAAAACCGCGAATTGCTGGGGCGTGGATAATAATGCCAAGGGGACGAATACGAATCGGGTTGTGGTGTTTAGGAAGTAGCAGTAGAAACCACAGATGGACGCAGATAAACACAGATTTTGAACAGGAGCGAACGGAGAAAACTGAGGGGTGATTTTTAACCGCAAAGATCGCAAAGAACGCAGAGGTCGGTAGAGAAGAGTTTTTAACCGCGAAATACTCAGAATACGCGAAATCAAAAACGGGCAGATTTATTGCCACAATTGATGCAACACTTTCAGTGTTGATGAATTTTAATGGAACGATGACCCAGGGTAGTGCGAAGCGCACAACCCTGGGCTAAATTATTTTATCCCTTTGGGATAATCAGATAATACATCCCCCTAAATCGAATCAGAACATCCCCAAGAGCAGCATAATCAAAACACGTTCTCTTCCTTCTCTAGGAATCCCTGGAGATGGCGGAGGCGGGTCGGGTGACGCATTTTGCGCAAGGCTTTCGCCTCGATCTGCCGGATGCGTTCGCGGGTCACGTTGTATTGCTGGCCGATTTCTTCCAGAGTGCGTTCGTAGCCGTCAACGAGGCCGAAACGCATTTCCACGATCTTGCGTTCGCGCTCGGTCAAGGTCGCGAGGACGCCGTGCAGGCTGTCTTTCAACAGGCTGTAACTGGTCACGTCGCTCGGATTGGCGGCTTTCTTGTCTTCGATGAAATCTCCAACGCTGGCGTCGTCGCCGTCGCCGACCGGGGCCTGCAAGGAAACGGATTGCTGGGCCATCTTGAGGATGGCGCGCACGCGGGCGACGGGCATGTTCAGCTCGTCGGCAATTTCTTCGGGTTCGGCTTCGCGGCCGAGTTCCTGCATCAAACGCTTCTGCACACGCATCAGGCGGTTGATGACTTCGATCATGTGAACCGGGATGCGGACGGTGCGGGCCTGGTCCGCGACGGCGCGGGTGATGGCCTGGCGGATCCACCAGATGGCGTAAGTGGAAAACTTGTAGCCGCGTTGATACTCAAATTTTTCGACACCTTTCATCAGGCCCATGTTGCCTTCCTGAATCAGGTCGAGGAATGACAAGCCGCGATTGGTGTGTTTCTTGGCGATGGAAATGACCAGGCGCAAATTGGCTGCGGCCATTTCGCTTTTGGCATCGTCGGCACGGGTGGCCGCTTTGCGCATCAAAGAATGGGCCGCGACGAATTCTTCGTACGGCATGCGGACAAATTTTTCAAACGCGGTCAGTCGGGTGCGTTCAGCGGCAATGGCCTGAGTGTTCGAGGCCGATTTGCGGTGAGTTTCAAACTCGGCAATGGCACGCAACGAGGTCTGGATTTTTTCGTGAACGTTGTCCGAAACGGTCATGATTTCCTCGGCCACTTTGGGCTTATAAAAAAACTTGGGATAAGTGGCCTGCAAAACTTTGTCCAGTTTGCGGAACTTATTCAGCCACTTTTGCCGGGTCGCTTTCGACGCGCCTTTGCGCGATTGTTCAAAAGCGTGGTCCATCTTGTCATCAAGATCGCGCACGCGGCGGATCAGCCGGCGCAATGCGGTCAGATGTTTGGCGCGGCTTTCCACTTTCTTGTCCACGACCACGCGGTCAAAACGTTCCTTGGGCGGTTCGGCCAAAAGTTTTTCGGCGAGGGCAATGTGTTCTTTACCGGTAAAGCCAAAGGTCGCCAGGATGCGGCGCGCTTCGGTTTCGCCTTCTTCAATGCGTTTGCAGATCGCGACTTCTTGTTCGCGGGTCAACAGCGGGACCTTGCCCATCTGACGGAGATACATCTGGACGGGGTCATCCAAAATATCAAGCCGACCAGTCTCTTCTTCCTGCTCCTCTTTTTCCTCTTCCTTCTCCACTGGTTTACGCCGACCATCAAGATCGGGGGCTTCGACAATTTCCACTTCAAACCCGCGCAACTTGGAATAAATTTCGTCCAACACTTCCGGCGTGGAAATATCATCGGGCAAGGCGTCGTTGATATCGTCGTAGGTCAGATAACCCTGATCCTGCGCGAGGCGGAGCAATTCTTTGATCTTTTCCCGGATCATCACGGCAGCCGCTGAAGCGGTATCGGCCTGCAATTCCGTCACCGGCAGCGCAGGGGGAATCAAATTAGCATTGCCATTTTTTGGAGTCTTGCCGTTCTTGACGTTCTTGCCATTTTTGGCATGACCGTTACCGTTGGTGGTATGGCCGTTGGCCGGAGTGGAAGTTTTGGTCGTTCCTTGGTTGCCATTTTGGAAATTAAAACGCGCCTTTTTGGCCAGCACCTGCTTTTTTCCAGCAGGCCGCACAGCTTTGGGAACACTTCGTCTCCGATTCACCCGATATTCAGTCTTCGTCAGCATAAATAGTTAGACACCATAAACATTGTTTAGGTTCATAAAACACCTTAGACCATTAAAGGTCTCGCAACATTCAGTGCAAAAAGGCGGTGATTTCTCGCCTGTGCGTCAAAATAACGCCGAGGCCGAGGAACCGCCGCCGCCATAGGATACACAGTCGCCGCCGCATGTCAAAAGGACTTTTTAACATAAACGTGACATTTTGACCCTTTTTAAGTCTTAAACCATTTTAATAAAGCAACTTACATCACTTTTAATAAAGATGCGCCAGTGTGGCTTTCTTTGCTCGACACCACATTATTTGGTGTACCTTCGGCTACTATTCGACCTCCACCCTCGCCTGCTTCCGGGCCGAGGTCTATGATCCAATCTGCGCATTTTATCACGTCCAAATTGTGTTCGATCACCAAAACTGAATGCCCGGAATCCACTAATCGTTGAAAAACCTTCAGCAACACGCGCACATCTTCAAAATGCAGCCCGGTGGTCGGCTCATCAAAAAGAAATAAAATCGGTTTTTGATCGGCCTGGACGTTTACCTCGGCCAAGTGGCCGACGAGTTTGAGTCGTTGGCTTTCGCCGCCCGACAGGGTGTTGATCGGCTGCCCCACCCGCAAGTAACCCAATCCGACTTCTTGTAACAACTTTAACGATGTAATTGCGCGGCGGGCCGGTTTGGAGTCAGGAAAATGTCCCAGGAAAACAACGGCCTCATCCACGGTGGCTTCCAGAAAATCGGCGATGCTCCAAGCAGGCGAGCCGGGCGGTTTTATTTTCACTTCCAGAATGTGCGGACGGTAGCGCCGTCCTTTGCATTCCGGGCAGCGGATAAATATATCGCTGAGAAATTGCATTTCAATTTTCTCGAACCCTGCGCCCCGGCAGCGTTCGCATTGGCCCTGGGCGGAATTGAAACTGAATGAGCTGTCGGAAAATCCGCGTTGTTGCGCCGTTTCGCTGGCGGCAAAAAATTGGCGAATGTCATCAAACGCGCCGATGTACACGGCTGGATTGGAGCGTGGAGTTTTTCCCAGGGAAGATTGATCTACAAAAACTACCTGGCCGAGAGCTTCCGCGCCGCGCAGGGATGAGGATGGCGGACGGAAGGTGGAAGATGGGTTTTCTTCCTCGGCCTCGTCAGTGACCGGCGCATCACTTTCATTTTGGCGCATCTTTGACATCAGCGCTGGAAGAAGTTCATCGCGCAGCAAAGTGGTTTTGCCCGAACCGCTCACGCCGGTCAGGCAGACAAATCGGCCGAGCGGAATCCGCACGGTCAGGTCGGCTAGATTGTGTGCGCGAGCGTGTTCCAGAACCAATTCAGCCGAGGAAGGAACTGGGCGCGGTGTTGGAATTTCAATGCGCTTTCTGCCACTGAGATATTGGCCGGTCAAAGACACCTTTGAAGCTAAAAGTTTTTTCAACGGGCCTTGAAAGACCAGATGGCCGCCGGCTTCTCCGTGGCCGGGGCCGAGATCAATGATTTGATCGGCGGCGCGCATCACGCTGGCTTCGTGTTCAACCACCACGACGGTATTGCCGGCATCGCGCAGACGGTGGAGAATTTGAATTAGCCGCTCGGTGTCGCGCGCGTGCAGACCGACACTGGGCTCATCCAGCACAAATAAAGTATTCACCAATCGCGAACTGAGGCAGGTGGTGAGATTGACGCGTTCGGTTTCGCCGCCGGAAAGGGTTTTGGTCGCGCGATCGAGAGTCAAATAGCCCAGGCCAACTTCATCCAAGTAACCAAGCCGCGAACGAACTTCCTGCAAGGAAAGGTTGATGGGATCGTTTTTTTGGCGGGCGCGCCCAACGAGCAATTCATCCAAAAACGGCAGGGCCCGGGTCACGGACAATCCATAAAAATCGGCAATGGTCAGGCCCTTTGGCCCGCCGATTTTGTGCAGCAATGCCTCGGGCTGAAAGCGCGCGCCGTGGCATTGCGGGCAGATTTCATATTTGCGATAACGAGAGAGCAAAACGCGGACGTGCATTTTGTAGCTCTTCGATTCGAGCCAGCGGAAATAACCTTTAACGCCGTACCAGCAGCGCGGCCATTTGTGGGCTTCATCCTGGCCGTAACCTGGATCGCCCTCCACCACCCAGTCCTGCCATTTTTTTGGCAAATCGGCAAAAGGCACGTTGATGGGCGCTTTTCTTTTCTTGGCAAATTTCATCATATCGTCCTGACATTCCGCCCCCTGCCCGGTTTGCCATGGCTTGACCACGCCGCCCGCGATAGTTTTGGTTTTATCTGGAATGGCGGCATCGTAATCAATGGCAATGATGCGGCCAAATCCCTTGCACGCGGGACAAGCGCCGGTGGGATGATTAAAGCTGAAGAGCGAAGGAACGGGTTCGCGATAAACCAGGTCGCAGGCAGCGCAGTGGAATTTGTTGGAAAATAATTTTACGGTCGCGGGGGTCGCTTCCAGACGAATGGCCAGCCGACCCGAGCCGAAGTGATAGGCTTGCTCGCAGGCTTCGACAAAACGGGCGCGGCTTTTGTCGGTCACGGCCAGGCGGTCCTGGATCACGGTGACTTCTTTAGGCGGAGCGGCTTCAATTTGCCGCGTTGTCACCAACGCAGCCACGGCGTCGGGTAGGGAAATGATTTTATCGTTCAGCAATAAACGTTGGTAGCCTTGCCGGGCGATCAGTTGGAAGGATTCTTCGAGCGAAAACTTTTCGCTCAACGCCAATTGAAAAGTGACCAGAACATTGCCGGTAAATTCCGCACGCACGATTTCCCAGATTTTTTGCGGTGGATCTTTTTGGACAAGCTGGCCGCACTGCCGACAATACAACCGCGCCAAAAGCGGCCAGAAGATTTTGGTGTAATCCGTGATTTCGGTCATGGTCCCGACGGTGGATCGGGTGGATTTCACGCTGTTGCGCTGTTCCACGGCGATGGCGGGAGGAATGCCTTCGATGTGGTCGGCTTGCGGTTTGTCCATGCGGTCAAGGAACTGGCGAGCGTAAGGGGAGAAGGTTTCGATGTAGCGGCGCTGGCCCTCCGCGAAGAGGGTGTCAAAGGCGAGAGAACTCTTGCCGGAGCCGCTTAAACCGGTAATGACGACCAGCCGGCGCAAAGGCAAATCGAGGTCAAAATTCTTCAGATTATTCTGTCTTAAACCCTTTAGACGGATGACATTTGGCGTTGAATCAGACATTGGCGGGAACAACTTAATCCGTTGTGCGTTGGAGTCAAACCACTTGCAAGGCTTTCCCTTACAAAAAAATTTGCCATTTTTTTATTGCCATGGTGGCCGGAGGGACGCATATTAATGCCATCTCAAAGTTGCAACGACGACGTATGCCCATGTGCCAACAACCCGGGAACTACAGGCGTGCAAAAGCCAAAGCTTTTACTCTGGTAGAGCTTTTGGTTGTCATCACCATCACGGCTGTCCTTGCTGCGTTGCTGTTACCCTCCCTGGCTGCGGCCAAAGAAAAATCCCGTCGTGCGGTTTGCAAAAGCAATCTTCATCAAGACATCATGGCGCTGCACATGTATGGCGACGATAACCAACAGATTCTGCCCAGCCCCGTTAATAACCATGGGCAAGCCTATACCATCCGGATGTCCGATCTGACCTACTCGAATATCGTGTCATACCTCGGCGATGAGCGACCCCTTTATTGTCCCAACATTTTGTTTGGCGGCCAAACCAACCACGATCTTGATGGTTATATCATTGGTTACAGTTATCTGGCCGGCAGCAGCGCATTGGCTTCTGGAAAGGGGCCTGATTCCACGCCGACGGTGACCAAATTGACCGATCCCGGAACCACTCAGCTTTTGGCCGATGCCAATTATTGGACCAAGGATACCACCAAAATGAAAATCGCCCCGCATACGGTCGCCGGTTCAGCTACCGCCAAAAATTCTTCTTTCACCACCGGGTTGCCCGGCGAGAAGAGTTCCGATATTGGCGCGGTCGGCGGCAACATCGGTTATCTGAATGGTTCGGTCACTTGGAAAAGCATCGGACAGATGGATGTTCACCCGGCTTCTTCGGTGGCCAATATTTTTGGAAGCTGGTAATTGGTTGGAGTGGTTGATTTCCCCTGCTGGCTATCCCGTAAATAAATCGGCAATCCGGATTTGGAAATTGGGCAGCAGCGTTTCTTCCAAAATTTCTTTGTTGGCCAATATTCGGCGCAAGGCGAGGCCGTATTCCGTAGCGTGGTAAATCTCCACATTGTCGTAGCGCGGATCAATCATCCATAGCCGGGGCACTTTGAATTGTTCGTAGATGCCCTTTTTCAAAACGGTGTCGGGCTGGTGATCGCCGGAATTGACGATCTCAGCGGCCAGCCAGAGTTTTCCCGTGGCGGCAGTGACCAAAGCGAGATCCGGCCGAAACATGGTGCCAGCGGAAAGTTGCACTACCGAACGCGGACTGAGCAGGCGGGCGGTACTATTGCCGGCCAGGGCGGTCGCGACTCGCGCATGAAGCAATTCACAAATCTTTTCATGTCGCGCACCGGGAATGCCGCGCCGCAACGTTTCGCCCTCGATGATCTCTTCATACACCGCGCTCATGCCTTCAAAATATGCCGCAAATAGGCGCCGGTATGCGATTTTTTATTTTGCGCAATTTGCTCGGGAGTTCCTTCGGCCACGATGCGTCCCCCACCCTCTCCGCCTTCGGGGCCCAGGTCAATGACCCAATCGGACTCGGCGATCAGATCTAAATTATGTTCGATGACGACGACGGTATGGCCGGCGTTGACCAGGCGCTGGATCACTTCCACCAATCGCTTGACATCAGCCATGTGCAGGCCGATGGTCGG
>CAIYOY010000207.1 GCA_903927905.1 uncultured Verrucomicrobiales bacterium
AACGCGCAACCTTTAACCTGCTATTTGCAACTCTCTTTCCCATGCCCACTCTTGTTTCCTGGAATGTCAACGGCGTGCGCTCAGTCTTGGGCAAGGGCTTGTTGTCTTTCATCGAAAAGCGCGTCCCGGATGTTCTCTGCTTGCAGGAAATAAAAGCCTCTGCCGAGCATGTTCCCGCGCTGGCGCTGCCCTACGAACATCAACTCTGGCACCACGCCGCCAAGCCGGGTTACTCGGGCACGGCGATTTTGTCGAAGTTCAAACCGCTGCGCGTGCTGCGCGATTTTCCACAGCCGCATAAACACCCCGAAGAAGGCCGCGTGCTCGCCGCTGAATTCGCGGGCTGCTGGCTCGTCAATGTTTACGTGCCCAATTCCCAGCGCGAATTATTGCGCCTGCCCTACCGGCAAAAAGAATGGGACCCGGCCCTGCGTGGATTTCTAAAAGAATTGGCGGAGGAAAAACCCGTTGTGGTTTGCGGAGACTTCAATGTTGCGCACGAGGAAATTGACCTCGCGAATCCGGCGTCGAACCGCCGCAACGCGGGTTTTACCGATGAGGAACGCGCCAATTTTTCAACTTTGTTGGAGGCGGGCTTTGTGGATGTCTTCCGCGAAAAACATCCCGGCGAAAAAGGCCATTACTCGTGGTGGACCTACCGCATGAACGCCCGGGCCCGCAACATCGGGTGGCGCATTGATTACTTTCTCGTCTCCAAACCTCTCGCCAAAAAAGTCAGCAACGCCTTCATCTGGCCCGAAGTCACCGGCTCCGACCATTGCCCGGTGGGGATTGAATTGGGCGTGAAGCTATAGACGGATTCATTATTCAGTAGTATTCTGCAGTTGGGTGGTGTCTTTAATATAAACCCATCATGGACGACCGGGCCTTATTGCGATAATACGTCGAACACCATTCGGAGCAGGCCTTTGCCGAATTGGTGGCGCGGCACCTGCCCGCTGTGCTCGCCACCGCGCAACGGCTGACCCGTGAGCCGCAAACGGCGGCCGATGTGGCCCAAACCGTGTTCATCCAACTCGCCCGCAAGGCTTGGACTGTCCGGGACGGGCAAGTGTTGTCGGGCTGGCTTTACCGCGCCACACGCAATGCGGCCTTTAACGCGATTCGGGTGGAGCAGCGACGCCAACTCCGGGAAACCAACGCCATGAAAGATGCCGAAATGTCACCTGCCCATACTTCCAACTGGGAGGATTTGGCCCCCTTGGTGGACGAAGCCATGCGCCAACTCAAACGCCCGGAACAGGATGTCGTGATCCTGCGCTTTTTCGAAGGCAAAAGCTACGGCGAAATTGGCCGCTTGCTGAATCTCGATGAAAAGACGGCGGGCCAGCGGGCCAATCGCGCCTTGGAAAAAATGCGGCAATATTTTTCCCGACAAGGCGTAACCACCACTGCACTGCTGCTCGGTTCCGCGCTGGGAGCCAACGGGGCCACCACCTTGCCATTGGGGATGGCCGCGCAAGTGACCGGGGCTTCGCTCGCCAGCACCAGCGGGACGACGTCTTTAGCTGTGCTGCTTAAAACACTATATATGACTACCAGTACCAAGGTTATCCTCACCGCCGCGATCCTCTGTGCGGCCTTTGCCGCCGGCTGGTCTACCTCCGACCGTGCGATGGCCCATGATTCACCACTCGCCCAAACTGTGGTTGCGGTGGAAGCCAAAAATTCCGCGCTTTCTCCCGTAGACGCCTTGGCCCAAGCCAAGGCTGACCTGGCCAAACTTCTCCGCACACCCGACCGATCTGATCGCGAACGGTTGATCTTGGATTATGTGGAAAAGCTGAACGCTTCAATTACCCAGGCATTGCTGGCCGAATATGCGGCCAAGCCGTTGACCGGATCCACCCAGGAACTTTTGTCCTGCCTGGCCTACCATAGCGCCGAATTTGACCCTGACTCTGCCTTGGCTTGGTTGCAGACCGTCCCAAACAAGGAGGTGCAACGCCTTTGCATCGGTGAAATCTTTGACGCTTATTCGGCTAAGAACGCGCCCGCCGCTTTCAATGCGCTCACCAAATTGCCCGCCAATTATATCACTCGACTTTCCGTGGGCGTCCTAATCAATTATGCAGAGCAGGATCCACGCGCCGCCTTGGTTGCGCTGCAAAGCGCATCGGATAACCCCGCATTTTCGTCGTTGCCTTTCGTGGTCTTTGGTCAATGGGCTCAGCAGGATCCGACCGCCGCTGCTGCTGCGCTAGCTGACCTGCCGGTTGGTATTGCGCAACGATCCTCTATGCGACAGGTTGCCCAAATTTGGGCCAAGTCAGACCCATCGGCTGCGCTGGCATGGGCCAACACGCTGCCGGACGGCCAAAGTCAAACGATTGCAATAAATCTTATTTTGAATACTTTTAGCGCGGAGGACCCGGCGGCTGCGGCAAACTATGTACTCGCTAATTCCCCCTCTGCACCCGGTCTCGCGTACTCATCCATTATTCAAAACTGGTCGGCAGTCGATCCCTCGGCCTTACTGACCTGGGCCAACCAAAATCTTACCGGCTTGGCATACAACAATGCGGCCATTCTGGCGCTTCGACAACTGGGCAATTCCGACCCTGCGTCGGCGGCAGCCTACCTGACCCAAAATCCCGATCCCAACGTCCTTGCTCAAGCGACTCCGGCACTTGCCGCAGCCTGGGGGCAGCAGGATCCGTCGGCCGCGCTGGCTTGGGCGCAGTCTTTGCCTTCGGACAATGTCAGTTTGCGCAATTCGGCGATCAATGGAGTTTTCACTGGCTGGACCAACACCAATCCGGCTGCTGCCGCAGCTTACCTCCAGCAAAACCTTGCTGCCGATCCTTCCTTCAGCACCCTCGCCGACCAAGTAGCAAAGAGTTGGGGAACCTACGACCCGCAAGCTGCGCTCAACTGGGCTCAAAAACTTCCATCGGGCGATGCGCAAAACAATGCGGTCGTCACGGCCATCACCGTCCTGGCCAAGGTTGCTCCGCAGGCCGCCGCCACTGCCGCCGCACAAAACGCTCTGGATAATCTGACTGGACTTTCCTCCGTCCAAAAATCTGCCCTGCAAAAAATCACGGGCAAAGCCGCAACCCCTTGATTTCATCTAACTCCCCCATGCATTTTTCCAATCGGAAATTTTCCTCACTTTCCAGCGCCTTCACTCACCGTTGGAAAATGTTGACGTTCCACGCCGTGGCCATCGCCATCGCGTTTGTCGCGGGGTGGTATTTAGCCGCCGCCGCGAGGGCGAAGGTCTCCGCCTCGCTGGCTAAAAACACAGCGGCCGGAAGTGCCTCAATTAAAAAATCCGGCCCTCCCACCGCTGGCGAAATCACAATAGTCCAAAAGAAACTTGCGGAAGCTCTTCGCACGCCTGGGCGGTTGGCCAAAGCACACACGATTGTTGATTATATTGCGACCCTCGACACAGACATGGTGAAAGCATTGTTAAACGACCTAAACAAGCAAGGACTGACACCTGACAACTCATACGTCCTACCCAGCCTGATGCATCGCTGGGCAGAATTGGATCCCCAAGCCGCTATCGACTGGGTATTGAAGACTGCCGAACCCAGCAAGAAGTCGTTGTGCACTCAAGAGCCATTTGACGCCTTATCGGCCCACGATCCCACCGCCGCTCTCTCTGCCTTGACTCAATTCCGAGGGCAGCCTGGCGCAGATTTTGCCATTGATAGAATATTCGAAAACTACGCTCAACAAAATCCTCAGGCCGCCTTAACGGCGTTGCAAAGTCTGCCTCCTGGCCAACAATCCTCCACACTGTATTCCTCCATATTTACGGCCTGGGTCGAACAGAACCCAGCCGCCGCCGCCGCAGCAGCAGCCAACATGACGCCCAGCACTGCGCGCAACCAGTCAATTGATACGATAGCCCAAAACTGGGCGCTGCATGACCCTTCGGCCTCTCTGACTTGGGCGCAGGCACTCCCTTCCGGCAGTATCCAAGATGCAGCAATTGCGGATGTAATCGGCGTTGTCGGTAAAAATGACCCGGCGGCTGCGGCGGATGACGCCTTGCAACTGCCCACTGGCTCAAACCGTTCCAAACTTCTTTCTACCATTCTTAATAATTGGGTGCAATTCGACCCGGCAAAGTTGCTGGATTGGGCCGGACAAAACCTCACCGGCGCGAACTACGATTCCGCCGCCTTGGTCGCGCTGCAAGAGGAGAGCAAAACCAATCCTGCTGCGGCTGCGGCTTTCGTGATGCAGAACAAGGATGCGAACATTGCCAACCAAGATATTTTGTCAATTGCACTCAATTGGAACAAACAGGACCCCCAAGCCGCTTTAGCTTGGGCGGTGTCCTTGCCGGTGGATAATACCGCAATACGAAGCACGGCCATCGAGGGGGTACTTTCATCATCGATTGAAAATAATCCCAGTGGCACTGCTACTTATCTCATGCAAAATTTCGCCACAGATCCATCTTTAGCAACACTCGCCACCAAAACCGCAGGTATCTGGGCAAGGTCTGATCCGCAATCAGCGTTAACGTGGGTAAATAGCTTGCCCTTGGGCGCGGTCCAAAACTCCGCAACCTTGGCTGCCATTGGTAATTATGCCTCGGCGGATCCGCAGGCTGCCTGGAACGTCGCCTCGCAATTATCTGATGCAACCAGATCTCAAGCAGAGCTAAATGTAATCAATTCTTGGGCAAACAAGAATCCAAATCAAGTAGCCCAGGTGATTTCAAACATTCCGGCTGGTCTAGAACTCGACACGGCTACATCTACAGTGGCGGGAAGCTGGCTGGTCAGAGATCCTAATTCCGCATCGCAATGGATTGACACGTTGCCCCAGGGTTCTGCCAAAGATGCGGCCATCAAAAA
>CAIYOY010000208.1 GCA_903927905.1 uncultured Verrucomicrobiales bacterium
CTTAAGCCGCCAGCATCGCATTGCGGACGGTTTCGATCAGCCTGGAAGGAGGGTACGGCTTTTGCAGAAAGTTAAAACCGTCACGCAGCACAATATCTTTGCCCAGAAGATCAGCGCTATAACCGGTGGTAAAAATGACTTTGAGACTGGGATTATCCTTTTGCAGACGATCGGCCAATTCCCGGCCCGTCATGCCATCGGGCATGACCATGTCGGTCAGGAGGAGGTTGATTTTGGTTTTGTTTTGTTCCCAGATTTGCAGCGCGGACACACCCGAGGCGGCATCCACCACGTCGTAACCATGACGTTCCAGAACCTTGCGCACGAGCGCGCGCAAGGACGGCTCATCTTCCACTACAAAAACTGTCGTTTTGTCCGCCATTTCGCTATTGTTGTGGCCGGTTTTGGCCTTGTTTAGCAAGACAATAAATATCCTGCCTGATTAAAATTGCCGCAAAAATCTAAGGTCGTTCTCGTAAAAGAGCCGGATATCGTTGATTCCATAGCGGATCATCGCGATGCGTTCGATGCCAAAGCCAAAAGCCCACCCGGTCCAGACCGCCGGATCGTAGCCGACGTTTTCAAACACTTGCGGATGAACCATACCACATCCAGCTATCTCCAGCCATTCTTTACCCATTTTTTTCGTCAGGGCGCTGGAGAAATCTATCTCGAAACTAGGTTCGGTATAGGAAAAATAATGGGGACGAAAACGGATCTTAGTGTCGGCCCCCAATAAGTCTTTGAAAACAAACTCCACCGTCCCTTTCAAATCTCCCACGGTCACATTTTTATCCACGTACAATCCTTCAATCTGTTGAAAAGTGGGGTTGTGTGTGGCGTCGGGGTTGTCGCGACGATATACCCGACCGGGAACAATTATCCGCACCGGCGGCGGTTGTTTCTGCATGACCCGGATCTGCACCGACGAAGTGTGCGTCCGCAGCAGCATCCGATCCTGCGTGTCCAAATAAAAAGTGTCTTGAGCATCCCGAGCGGGATGATCTGCGGGGGTGTTGAGGGCGTCGAAGCAGTGATATTCATCCTCAATCTCCGGGCCATCGGCCACGGCGAAACCGATCTTGCGGAAACTGCGCACAATTTCCTCGGTGACCTGGGTAAGGGGATGCAACTTGCCAGCGGGATGACGACGACCCGGGAGGGTAAAATCAGTCGGCTCTTTGGGCAACGCCGCTTTCATTTCCAATTCCCCGCGACGCTCGGTCAAAGCGGCTTCCAACTCGGCCTTGGATTGATTGATGATTTTCCCGGCGGCTGGACGTTCTTCCTTGGGCAACGTCCCAAGCTGTTTCATCAGTCCGGTGAACTTGCCATTCGGCCCCACCCATGCGCCCTTGGCCTGGTCGAGCGCGGCCAAATCCGGCGCGGCTTTTAATTCAGCCAGGGCGGTTTGTTTTAGTGGCTCGATGTCGTTCAATAGGGACATAGAAAAAAGCGGGCGCCATTGCTGGTCGCCCGCTTGGAAATGTTAGACTGGCCGAAGCTTACGCTTTGGCGGCAGCTTTGCTCTTGGCAACCAGAGCGTTCTTGGCGACGTTCACCAATTCAGTGAACGCGGCGGCGTCTTGCGCGGCGATGTCGGCCAAAACCTTGCGGTCGAGGCTGCATTTCGCGGCCTTCAAGCCTTCCATGAAGCGGCTGTAAGTGGTGCCGGCGGCGCGGGCGGAAGCGTTGATGCGGATCTGCCAGAGCGCGCGGAAATTGCGTTTCTTGGTCTTGCGATCGCGATAGGCGTATTGCATGCCGTGATCGAGGGCATCGGCGGCATAGCGATACAGGGCGGAACGCTTTAAGCGAAAGCCTTTGGCGGCTTTGATTGTGCGGATCCGGCGTTTGCGGGAAGCGGGTGAATTTGTTACGCGCATAGGTAAATGGTGCTAAAAATTAATGGGAGAACGGCAGGTTCTGGGTGATGCGATAGGTGTCCGTGTGATGGACCTCTTTGCCGGTGCCGAGGCTGCGGCGACGCTTGGAGTTTTTGCCTTGGAGCAAGTGCCGTTTGCCAGCGCGCATGCGCATGACTTTTCCAGTGCCGGTTATCTTGAACCGTTTGGTCACTGCTTTCTTTGTTTTGATGCCTTTAGGACGACGCATAAATGTATATATTCTTTCTTTTGAAAAGAGCGCGAAATATAGGCATATGGGAAATGGGAAGCAAGAGCTAATTTTAGGATGTTTTCAGATTGGGGCGCCGAGCATCGCTCGGCGTGTATAATATGGCCCACAATCAAGCCGAGCAATGCTCGGCGCTCCAATGCGCTTCACATCAAGAAGTTGCGCCAAAATATGCTTCTTAATGCTGCCTTAAGGTGGGAAAGCATACGATTTGGCGCATGAAGACATATATTTTGCGCGACCCACTAAGTTATGTCCTGACCCTGGCAATCGTTTCGGCGGCGACCGTTTCCTGGGCGGTGGTGGTGGATGCGCCAACCGCGCTTTTGCAGGCTAATCCCGGCGGCAGTTTAAATTCGATCAAAACCCAAATCACCGATGCGAGCAATCACGTCTGGGTGGTGCAAGGCTCGAGCAATCTGACAAGCTGGTCGGAGGTTGGGATGATCAAGGTCTATAACGGGACTTTCCAACAACAGTTCACCGGCGGCGCGGGCTCGGGATATTTTCTGCGGGCCTATTATGATTCCACGCGCCAGACCATTGCCAACACCACGGCAAATGCGCTTCTGCTGCCCGGCACCACCTACAATTATTCTTCCCCGCCGCTGCCGCCGAGCTTTTTTGTCCAACCGATTTTGGCGCAGGACAACATGCCGACGAACAACGTGACCACCGATCTCGGCTCGACGCTCGGCCGCGTGTTATTCTATGACAAGCGTCTTTCCACCAACCAATCCATTTCTTGCGCGTCGTGCCATCAGCAGTCGCATGGATTTTCCGATCCACGCCAATTCAGCGTGGGGCACGACGGCTCAACCGGTTCGCGCCACGCCATGCGCATCGCCAATGACCGCTGGTATCAGCGCAAACATTTTTTCTGGGATGAACGCGCCAACACCCTCGAAGACCAGGTACTCCTGCCGATTCAAAACCCGATCGAGATGGGCATGACGCTCCCGGCCTTGACCAATCGCCTGGCCGCCGAACCGTATTACACCAATCTTTTCAACAGCTTCTTCGGCACGCCCGAAGTGACGACCAACCGCATCTCCCTCGCGCTGGCGCAGTTCGTCCGCTCGATCATTTCGACGAAAACCAAATACGACGCCGGGGTGCCGGTTGGGTTCACCAATTTCACCACGCAGGAAAATCTCGGCCGCCAAATATTCTTCGGCCAAGTGGGCAACGCCACCTGCGCCGCCTGCCACGGCACGGACAACTTTGTGCCGGGACCGGCGTTGAACAACAACGGCCTGGAATTCCCCTACGTGGATCTCGGCGTGGGCGGCATCACCGGCCTGACCACCGACCAGGGAAAGTTCAAAGTTCCGTCGTTGCGCAACATTGCCATCAGCGGGCCTTACATGCACGACGGTCGTTTCACCAACCTGGAGCAAGTGGTGGAGTTTTATAATTCCGGCGTGGTGGACAACCCGAATCTTTCCCCGCCGTTGCGCAATCCGCCGCCCGGTCCCGGAACCCCGCGCCGCCTGAATCTGACCGCCGATCAAAAAGCCGCGCTGGTGTCATTTTTGAAAACGTTGACGGACACCAACCTGACAACGGATGTGAAATTCTCCGATCCGTTTAATTACGGGCATTGAGATGGTGATGGACATGCATTAATCCTTTCCGCAGACCCATTTTGTGGCAAAGGCTGATGGGTGCGATTGCAAGTGCGGGTCAATTTTCGGACGGAGCGCGGCTGTGTGGGGGTGGGGGACCAGCCGCAGCGGGTGGCGCGCACCTGACGCGTGATCATTTACCCAAGCCTTCGGCCCGTTTGACCGGCACTTTAAATCGCACCCAAGGCTGATTGACAATTTCTCACCCGGCTGGCAGCATGCTAGTGAGCATCAGTGTTCCTTACAAAACACGTTTCCCTTTACCGAGACAGTGCGAGCGAAAAAAAGCGATTTCAGTGACAGGAATTAATGTGAAATTGCATCGAAGTTTTTATATTTTGGCGGCAGTAATGGGAATCGGTTTTTGTGCGTTCGGAGCGTGGGGCAAGACGCTGCGAATCGTTTCCTATAATATTGATTGCGCCGATCAATCCAGCGACAACAACCTCACCGGTTCAACCCACAGCCTGCCCACGGTGGTTCAAGGCATCGGGCTGCACCACATCGGCACCAACGCCCAGCCGATGGACGTGATGAGCTGCGAAGAGTTGACCTCCACGACCCTGGCGAATTTTGTGGCGCAGCTCAACGCCATTTATGGCACCGGAACGTATGCTTACGATCCAACCACCGACCCAAGCACCGGCGGCGGGCCGGATGGATTGATTTATAACACCCTAACGATTCAGGTGGTCTCGGCCCGGGCGCTGTTGACGGGGCAAAATGTGCTTCTGCAATCCAACGGCACTTATACGGCGGCCAATTCTCCCGGTGGTGGCGTCAACGGAGTTCCGCGCGCGCCGATGGTGTATCAGCTTCGACCGGTCGGTTACACCTCGAACGCAGATTTTTACATGTACGTCAGCCACGCGCGGAGCAGCAGTGACAATCCGACCGGGGATGCGCGCTACGCCGAGGCACAGGAGATCCGCAGCGACGAAAAATATAATCTGCCCGCCGGTTCGCATATTCTGGTTGCCGGGGATTGGAATTTATTCAGTGGCAGCGGGGAGAACGCTTATAAATGTCTGACCGGACAGACGACGTCTGACGGCATCAACTGGAGCGACACCAGTTCGATCTGGGCCAACACGAATCAGACCCAGGGCTACGATCCCATGTCCAAAACCACGCCACCGACTACCGTCACCTGGGGAAATGTCGCCGGGGACAATGCCACTTATCTGTACGGAGATTCGACGGCTTCGTTGACTTCGCGGATTGATATTCAATTGCCCAATGCCCTGATGTTCGCCGCTTACAACGCCAATGGCGGAGTGCAATTGGCACCGGACACCTCGGACCCATACGACAGCGCCAATTTCCCCTCCTCGAAATACCCGTATGCGTTCGAGACCTTCGGCAACAACGGCTCGCTGCCCCGCAGCAGCACCACGACCAGTTCCTCCAATCATTCGTTGGATGACCTCACCAACACCGTGCCAAATGATGCCACGGTTTACACTGATATTGTGCTGACCGGCAGCGGCGCGACGTTTACCGGCAGCGATCATTATCCCTTGGTGGGGGATTACAACGTGGTGGCGGCGTCGAGCGCCGCGCTGGCGGTCACGCCCGCCACGGCCTTCAATTCCAGCGGAGCGGGCGGCGGGGCGTTCAGTCCCAGCAGTCAAACGTACACGCTGACTAATGCCAGCGCTTCATCGCTGAGCTGGACGGCGACCAACACGGCCAGTTGGCTGACGCTCTCCGCCCGGAGCGGGACCCTGGCGGCGGGCGCGAGCACCACGGTAACGGCGTCCATTACCGCCAATGCCAACAGTCTGGCGGCGGGCACTTATACTGACACGATTGCCTTTACCAACTTGAACAACAGTGCTGACAACACCACGCGGGCCGCCAGCCTCACGGTCACCAACAATGCCCCGGTCATCACCAGCTTGTCACCGTCCGGCACGGTCGCAAAAAACGCGGGTGATACCGCCAGTTTTACGGTGAGCGCCACCGGATCGAGCCTGAATTACCAATGGATGCAGGGAAATATTAACCTGGCCAGCGACGGCAGTCATATTTTCGGCGCGCAAAGCAGTTCGCTCACCATCAGCAATCTCGCCGCCGCAGATGCCGGTTCTTACAGCGTCACGGTGACCAATACCTTCGGATCAGCCACGACCAATCTCATTCTTACCGTCGCCACCAATGACACGTCGCTAGGAATCCGACTGACCACCCTGCCCACGACCTTCATTTACACGCAGAGCTTTGATTCGCTGCCGACGACCGCGACCGGATATTCCTGGACGAACAACGGCACGATCAAGGGTTGGTATGCGGACAAGACCGGCGGCGCGACTGGTTATTTTACCAACGTGGACAACGGCAGCAGCGCCAACAACGGCCTGCATGACTATGGCGCCAGCGCCAGCACGGATCGTTCCCTGGGAGTGACGGCGGACAGCGGCGGAACCTATTGGGCCAACGTGGCGTTTGGCGCGCGCTTCACCAACGATACCTCGGTGGTGGTGAGCAACATGACCATTAGCTTCACCGGCAAACAATGGCGTCAAACCACCAGCAGCAACATCCTCCAATTTTTTTATCGCACGACCGGTGTCAGCACGACGAACGTGGATGCCGCGAGCAACTTCGTTTGGACGGCGGTAGGCAGCCTGAATTTCACCAATCTGAAAACCGGCACGACAGGCGCGATTGACGGCACCTCGGCGGCGAATCAGTCTGTCAAATCAAATGCGGTCAACGGCATCAACCTTCAACCCGGCCAGGAACTCTGGCTGCGTTGGTTTATGCCCTCGCTTTATCCCTCACCGGGTTTGGCGGTGGATGATCTGAGCGTCGCCTTCAGCCTGGTCCCGCCTGCGGCGAGCTTCACCGGCGCGCCCACCAGCGGAACGGAACCGTTGACCGTGACGTTTACCGATTCTTCCACCGGCACGATCACCAATCGTTTTTGGAATTTCGGCGATGGCAGCACCAGCAACAACGCCGGAACCACGGTCCAGCACACTTACACCAACGGGACTTATAACGTCACCCTCGTGGCCAGCGGCCCCGGCGGGTCCAGCACGAACAGCCGCTTGAATTATGTGACCGTATCCATTGCGCCACCGGTGGCCGCGTTCAGCGGAAGCCCAAATACTGGTACGGAGCCGCTGGCGGTTACATTTACCGATTCTTCCACGGGCGCGATCACCAATCGTTTTTGGAATTTTGGCGACGGCAGCGTCACCAACACCACCAACACCACGCTGATTCACAGTTATAGCAATGGAATTTACAGTGTCACCCTGGCGGTCAGCGGCCCCGGTGGCGCGAACACCAACAGCCAACCTAATTATGTGACAGCGTGGACCACATTCCAGAGCTGGCAGGTATTTTATTTCGGCAGCACGACCAATCCCCTGGCCAGCGCGACTGCGGACCCGGACGGGGACGGCCAGAATAACATGACGGAATTTCTCACCGGCACCGACCCAACCAACAGCGCTTCCTATTTCCACATCATCGGCGCGACCCGCGAAGGGAACGATGTGCGGGTGACCTGGATGACCGGCAGCGGGCGGACGAATGCCATCCAGAAATTTTCCGATCCGTCCGGCACCGGGATTGGCACCAATTTTTCTGATGTTTTTAACATCATCACCACCGGCACCATCACCAACTACCTCGATGCTGGCGCGGCGACCAATGGCACGGCGGGATATTATCGGGTGCGATTGGTCAGATAGACGATCAAACTGGTGGTGGCAAATGGTGCGCGCGAGAGGACTTGAACCTCTACCCCTTGCGGGACCAGATCCTAAGTCTGGCGTGTCTGCCATTTCACCACGCGCGCAGCAGCATTACATGACAGAGTAGCTGGCCGGCTGGCTTGAAGCAAGTCTCCGCCGGGTGAGGTTGTGTTTAAAAGTGAAGGTCAACGGGCGATAGGAGCGCGGCTTTCAAGCCGCTTCCGCGTGAAATCGAAAAGAGCTGGCACCGCAAGGAAAACGCCGCTTGGCCGGCCGCCTTTAAGCGGGATAAATCCCGCGCTCCTGACCATCGCTTTTAATCGCACCCCTGGTGAAGGGTGCAATTATAAAGCGAGTGAGGGAACAGGTTTCTGGAAATACTCCTGCCCGCTGCGAAGAACACGCGAAAAAACCGTTAAACGATTTTCAATTGGGCGATGAAACAAGAACCGCTTCCCGCCGCAATTTTTCCACGATCACATCCGTCATGAGGGCGTGGCCGGGTGGTCGCAAATGAGTGCCATCGCTGAAGAGCGGGGCGTAATCTTTATCCTTCAAGATCTCTTTCATGGACAAGCTGTAAACCCCGGGACCAACGAGGTGAGGCACCCAATCGTCCAGCCCGCGATCATCCAGGAAAAAATCGCCATTATTATCGCGCTGCATCCGGGCTTCGGTGAGCAACAAGACGGTCGCCCCGCTGGCCCGGGCGAGGGCGACGCTTTCGGTGGTATATTTCCGGGTGCGCTCATCCCAGCGTCGGCGGGTTTCGGGATTCTTCCCGGCCAGTCCTTTGGTGCCGGTATCGTTGAGGGCGGTCAGGACGCGGACTTCAGCCGGCACCCATCGCCAGAAAACCTGTTCCGTCTTGAATTCATAAAGGCGGCTGAGGCAGGCGCTTTTCATCAGCCAATTTTTGGGCTGCCAGCTTTTGAAGGCCTCGGCCCGTTGGAAATCGCGTTCGTCCTCAAATTCATCGCCGTTATCCACGTGCAAAATGACCAGGCTGGGGTGATATTCGAGCGCCTTGCGCAAAATGATCTGGGTGCGTTGCGCGCCGTTGCCGCCGATGGCCAGGTTGAAAGATTCGGCTTTAAGGCCGAGCGAGCGCAATTTTTCGCCGAGTTGCCCGGCGTAGGAACCGGCCAGAGTTGGGCCTTGCGGAACAGAATCACCGAACACCATCACGCGCAGGGTGCCGGGCGGACGTTCCTTGGAAAATGTCTGCGGATAAAAACGACGGCCTCCTGAGCGCACCAGATGGACCAAGCCATCGCTTGTCTCCTCAAACCCAGCAGTGGGATGATAACCATATTCAAAACGCCCCGACATGCTGCGCTGGAAGAAAAGGCGGATCACCAGTTCGCTGCCGATGAGCAGCAACAACATCATTAAAAATGCGGGCGTGAGCCAACGTTTCATCAGAATTGAAAATAAATAAATTCCGCGTCCGGCGCGGCTGAACTGGCCACGAGCAAAATGAGCAGCGTGTAAATCAGCCCTCGTACCGGCCACGACCAACCACCCAACTCCGCTTCATCCCGCGCCTTCCAAGTCGCGGCCTGAAGCAATAGCAATGGGATGACGTGAAACAACCACCATAAACCCGGCTTCATCCAATCCACCGTCATGCTGGCCTGCCAATGGCCGAAGGCGGCGAACCATCCGGCCAGTTGCCCCAGATCTTTGCTCCGAAAAATCGCCCAACCAACCAGCGTGAACGCGAACATCAAAGCCGCTCCAAAGATGACCCGTCCGCGCGATTTATTTTCTGCATCAAACGCTGGCAACGCGTGATAAATCGTCAACAGCGCGGCATAATATGCCCCCCAGAGAACAAACGTCCAACTGGCCCCATGCCACAACCCGGCCAGGAGCATGGCGATCCAAAGATTACGGAACGTTTTAAACGTGCCCTGCCTATTGCCGCCCAATGGAATATAAACATAATCGCGGAACCAGGAGGAAAGCGTCGTATGCCAGCGCCGCCAGAAATCAGACGGACTGGCCGCGAAATAGGGAAAACTGAAATTCCGGTTGAGCTGGATGCCCAGGAGCCGCGCCGAACCGCGCGCCATGTCGGTGTAGCCGGAAAAATCGCCGTAGATCTGAAAAGCAAACGCCAGCACCCCAAGCAAAGCCCATTGGCCGTTCAGGTTTATCTTGGCATCGAAAGCATAGTTGGCCAGCAGGGCGCAATTATCGGCCACAAATACTTTTTTGAACAAGCCGACCAGAATCAGCCGCAAACCGTGATGGAGATCGTCCACCTTCCATTTTGCGGCGGTTTCCAATTGCGGCAGCAGATCATTGCGGCGCTCGATCGGCCCGGCGACCAATTGCGGAAAAAACGAAACAAACGTGGCGAAGGTGAAAAAATCGCGCGAAGGCTTGGCGATGCCGCGATAAACATCCACCGCGTAGCTGATGGATTGGAAAGTGTAGAACGAAATCCCAACGGGCAGGATGATATGCGCGAGCGTCCACCCCGGATTCCAGCCGGCTTTGGCCAGGAGTGTGGCGAGTGAACTGGCGAAAAAATTGAAGTATTTAAAAAAACAAAGTGCGCCCAGGTTGGCGCCCAGACTCAGGATCAAAAAGGCCCGCCGTTGTTTTCCAGCCGGCAGTTGCCAAAGGAGCAGATAAAGCACTCCGTACGTCAAGGGGAAGAGAGCCGCCGCCACGATGATCCCATTGGCCACCGTCGCTTCGGTATGCGAGCAAGCCAAGCAACCCAGCAACCAGCCCAGCGGCAGCAGCCCGATGCCGATGACTTTCAAGACGGACTTTCTTTCTCCGGCGATCGCCAGGGTGCCAAAAAAATCCACCACCGTGGTGGTCAAGAGCAGAGCGAGAAAGCGCGCATCCCACATCCCGTAAAAAAAATAACTCGCCGCCAAGAGCAGAAAAATGCGCCCGCGCCACGGCAATTGCCAGTAACAGACCGCCACTGCGGGCAGGAAAAGCGCGTATTGCCAGGAGACAAAAGACACGGCGGCTAGAGTGCGGAACGGAGGTTAAACGACCCGCGCAGATAAAGACAATTACGATTCATGCAGAGCAATGGCTTTGAGCATACCGCCGGGTCTCGCCGTGTCAAGGTATGAACCGCCTCGTGATTATTTCTCGAGCGCTTTTCTCACCACATCTTCATATTTGTCAGAGACAAAGGGCCGCTTGGCCGGAACAGTGTGGATCAGGTCCTGGTAGCCGATCAATTGGATGCCCCTGGCTTTGATCGCCGTTTGATAGGCCGGGTTGCATAAAACGTCCGCTTCTGTTTGGCGATGTTTGGCCATGCTGCGCGGACCGGTGATGTTCAAATCGCTCATGGCCTGCATTTCCGCATCATCGGTGCCAACATGACAGACAAGCAAGTAAAGGGCGTTATTGGTCATGACGCCGAGGTTGTTCAGCGCATGAGGCAATTTGCTTTCGATGGGATCGCTGAAAACGATGGGAACTTCTTTTTCGCCGAAGTAACGGGAAATACCGATATTATATTCCTTGGCGATCTTTTCCATTTCCTCCTGAAACTCCAGGGTGGCGATCGCTGCGCTCATGTGGTTGTCAATATAGGAAATGTTCAGCCCCTTCCTTTTCGCCAGATCAATTTGAGCGCGAAGCTCCTTCGCCACCTCCTCGAGTTTTGGCCGATGGGCAAAAAGCGCTTTGCGTGTGCCATAAAATTTCCCAAATTCATCCACCAGGCTGGGAACTTGGTTATAGGGCGTGACCGGCCCCCATTTGTATTCCTTCCATTCGGAGTTCAAATTCAGATGGATGCCGACGCTGATTTCGGGATGTTGTTTCAAGATCGCGACCGCTTCATCGAGCCACGGGGTGTTGACGATGACTGAGACGGCAGTGACCATGTGGGCTTCAGCCACGCGCTGGCAGGCCAGGTTCGCCCCGTGACAAAAACCGATGTCGTCGAGGCGGATGATCATTTGCGGGTTTTTGGCCGCTTCCGCGTGGGTGGCGGGATTAAACAGGCCAAACACCAGCAGACCGCGAAGAATGAGCCGAATTGTGAACATGACACAGCTTTATAAAAAGAAGCTTTAAGAACAACCTTTTCCTGCTTCGGGTACTTAAAAAATTGTAAGATAAATTCTGATTGGGAAAATCATCATCCTGTTCTATGCTCGGGACACAAAAACCGATTTTATGAGCGCAAAAATTCCAGAAAATTTAAAAACCGATCTGCCGCCGACGTTATGGGGCAAGGTGCTTGGCGCCACTCCGGTGGTGATGACCGTGGTGGCCACCATGCTGGCCGGGCTGGCCTCCAGCGAGATGACCCGGGCCCAATATGATCGCTCCCTCGCCGCCCAACAGCAATCCAAGGCGGGCGATCAGTGGAATTTTTTCCAAGCCAAAAAACTGCGCAGCGCGTTGCAGCATAATACACTGGACGTTTTAGCCAACACGGCGGAAGTCCATCCACTGGATACAGAGGCGCTGATCAAGCTGAATCCTGCGCTTGACTCAGCCGGGGGCCGGGAAACGGCCAACCTGGTGCAAAAGGGAGCGCTGCCGCCACTGCCACCCGGCCCAGCCCTGGACCCTGCGGTGAAAGCCGCCATCGAAGCCATTGCGGGCGATGAACCAGAGACGACCGTCGCCGCCAAGGTCGCGCAAGTAAATGAAACAAATCTGGCCGGGGCTTTGCGTGACGCGCAGGATCAGGTTCGCGCCCTGGACGCCCTGCTTAAGCCAGTCAATCAAGCCGTGGATCAAGCGGAGAAAAATTTGGCTGGTGACAGTTCCGCCGCCAGCCAATCCATCCGGCGCGATTTCACGGCGGCCCGCCTGCGCTATGCTTCGTTGCGGTATGATGCCGAGGCGCGGTTGAATCAGGCCATTGCCAATGTCTATGAGATTCAGGTCCGCAAAAACAACGCTTCAGCCGAGCGGCACCATCTGCGCAGCCAGCGTTTTTTCTACGGGATGCTCGCGGCCCAGGCGGCGGTCATCATCGCCACTTTCGCCATCGCCGCGCGCAAACGAAATCTGCTCTGGTCCATCGCCGCCCTGGCCGGGTTGGGCGCGGTTTCTTTTGCGGTTTACATCTACCTGTTTCTGTAAATAATAAGATTCAACTGAATCAATCATACAATTAAGCTAAATATGCCCAATCATCCATGGGAATTCTTTCGAGCCGGCGGTTTCGACCAGGTTAAATTACAGAGTGGCGCCGATCTGCTGGCACTGGACCAGCTCGACCAGAAATTATGGGTCGCCCTGGCCTGCCCGACGGTCGGCCTGGAGTTTGACGCCAAAACGCTGGCCTTGCTGGACACCGACAAAGACGGTCGGATTCGCGCGCCGGATATCATTGCCGCCACCAAATGGGCCTGCGGTTGCCTGAAGAATCCGGATGATCTTTTAAAAGCCTCCACCGCCCTGCCGCTGGCCGCGATCAACGACGCCACGCCGGAAGGAAAACAACTTTTGTCCTCGGCCCGCGAGATCCTCGCCAACCTCGGCAAAAAAGATGAAGGGGTCATCACGGCGGAGGATACGGCGGACACCGCGAAGATTTTTGCGCAAACCAATTTCAACGGCGACGGCATCATCCACGGCGAAGTGACGGAAGATGCGTCCATCCGGTTGGTCCTCGCCGATATCATGGCCTGCGTAGGAACGGAAATGGATCGGAGCGGCAAACCGGGCGTGGGCCAGGCCAAAGTGGATCTCTTTTTTGCCGAGGCGCAGGCTTATTCCGATTGGTGGAAGGCGGGCGAAACCGGCGTGGCCATCATGTCATTGGGCGAAGCCACGTCCAAAGTAGTTGCGGCGGTGAAAGCGGTTCGGCCCAAGGTGGATGATTATTTTACCCGTTGCCGTCTGGCGGCTTTTGATGCGCGGGCTTTGACCGCAATCAATCGTGAGGAAAAAGATTATCTTACGCTCGCCACCAAGGATCTTTCGGCCAGCGGCGTCGAACTGATTGGTTTTCCGGTGGCCCGGATTGAAGCGGGCAAAGCCCTGCCCTTGAATGAAGGGCTGAATCCTGCTTGGATCGCAGCGATGGCGGAGTTCAAAGCGGACGCGGTCAAACCGATTCTCGGGGAACGGACAACCATCACCGAGACCGATTGGGCGCAAATCACCGGTCGATTGGCCGCCTATGAAGCCTGGGAAGCAGCCAAGCTGGGAGCAACGGTTGAAAAGCTCGGCCTGAAACGCGTCCGGGAAATTTTAGCGGGAGGAAAAAAAGAAGCGATCAACGCTCTGCTGGCCAAAGACAAGGCCCTGGAGCCGGAGGCCAACGCCATTGCCGCCGTGGACAAACTGGCGCGCTACCATCGCGATCTGTTCAAGCTGTTGAAAAACTTCGTGTCCTTCTACGATTTTTACAGTCGTCAGGACAAGGCGGTTTTCCAGGCTGGCACACTTTACATGGACCAGCGCAGTTGCGATCTCTGCATGCGCGTGGTGGACGCGGGCAAACACGCTTCGATTGCCGGTTTGGCCGGGACTTATCTGGCCTATTGCGAATGCGTCCGCAAAGCCACGGGCGAAACTCGGCATATTGTCGCCGCCTTCACCGATGGTGATTCCGACAATCTGATGGTGGGCCGGAACGGAATTTTTTACGACCGACTGGGGCAGGATTGGGACGCGACGATCACGAAGATCGTGGATAATCCCATGAGCATCAGGCAGGCCTTTTGGTCGCCGTACAAAAAATTGGTGCGGATGATCGAAGAACAGGCGGCCAAGAAAGCGGCGGCGGCTGATGCCGACGTGAATGCTCAATTGTCCACCACGGCACAAGGCGCAGTGGCGGCGGTACCTGCGGCCCCGGTGCCGGCAAAACCCGCGGTGGATATGGGGACTTTGGCTGCGATCGGGTTGGTCTTGAGCACTTTGATGGGCGCATTGGGGACCATCTTCGCGCGGATCTTGGGACTCGTTTGGTGGCAGATACCGTTGGCGTGTTTGGCGATCATTTTAGCCATTTCCATGCCGTCGGTCATCATGGCCTGGTTAAAATTACGCCGTCGCAATCTTGGGCCGTTACTTGACGGCAACGGTTGGGCCGTGAACGCCAAGGCGAAGATCAACGTGCCATTCGGCCGTTCGCTGACCCAGATCGCAGTGCTGCCGCCGGGAGCCACTCGCAATATGGTGGATCCGTTTGCCGGCAAACGCCTGTTCCGCCCGTGGGTGATTGTCATCGGCCTTATGCTCGGAATTTTGGTCGGACTGATGTGTTATTCTGGAGTGATGGAAAAAGTTCGGCCGGCATTCTATATGCGTCCTCATGTCAGCACCGTCAGCACCAATGCTCCGGCACGATGAAGAACATCGTCTATTTCGATCTCGAAACGCAGAAATCCGCCGATGAAGTCGGCGGTTGGGGCAATATCCGCGACATGCGCATGAGCGTGGGCGTCACCTACAGCACGGCGCGCGGCGATTACAAGATTTACGGCGAGAAACAAGTCAACGAACTGATCGAAGAGCTGCGCCGCGCCGACCTCGTCGTTGGTTTCAACACCCTGCGCTTCGATTACGAAGTCTTGTTGGGCCACAACGCATTCTTCGACATCGAACAGATCCAATCGCTCGACATGCTGGTGGATCTGCAGGCCACCCTGGGTCACCGGCTTTCACTTGACTCCATCGCCAACGCGACTTTCGGCGTGGAAAAAACCAGCGAAGGTTTGCAAGCCATCAAGTGGTTCAAAGAAGGCAAGATGCTGGAGATCGCGGAATATTGTTGTTACGACGTGAAGATCACCAAACTGGTGCACGAATACGGCGTGGCCCAAAAACAACTGCACTTCAACGATCGCTTCGGGAAAAAGAAAAGCGTGGCCGTCAAATGGTAGCGGAGTGCGACCGTCCCGGTCGCAGCGGCGTTCATACGAAGGAAGGATCCAGGATTACTCAGCGACTCCTGCCGCATCACCCTGCTGCGACCGGGACGGTCGCACTCCGCAGATCA
>CAIYOY010000209.1 GCA_903927905.1 uncultured Verrucomicrobiales bacterium
TATACACCCAAAAGGAGGGAGCTTAAGCGGACTCATTTGGGGGATTCTCCCCAACTGCCTTTTGGGTAGTGGGCTGCTTTAACGGAGCGCGGGTCTGTGACCCGCAGCAGCGTGATATTGTAAACACACTTTGATTATTTCCACGACCTCCTGTCTGGCGAAGCCGCTGCGGGTCACAGACCCGCGCTCCGACCCCGCTATAATGTATGCTTCATTCATAGTAGCCCACTACTTCTTTTCGTCCGAATCCAACCGATAACGAATATAATCACGCGACACCCCCAACACCCGGGCGGCGGCCGAGACGTTGTTATTGGTTTGCTGCAACGCTTTTTTAATCAGGCGATTGATGCCGTTCTCCAACGAAAACCCTTCTTCCGGAAAAACGAAATCCGTTCGCAGCCAATCTTTGGCGTCAGTCTGCTCTGCATCGCCCGTCACGGCCAGCCGGTCCAGATTCAACGTTTCACCTTCTTCAAAAACGAGCGAGCGTTCCAACTCATGCGCCAATTCGCGGACGTTGCCCGGCCAGGGATAGCGGAGCAATTTGCGTTTGCCTTGTTCGGATATTTTTTTCTCCGGCAACCGGTGCCGTTGACAGATCTGCAGGGCCATCAGTTCCGCCAGTTTGACGATGTCCGCCCCGCGCTCGCGCAACGGCGGAATGGTGATGCGGAAAAGATCCAGGCGATGATACAGATCCTCGCGAAATTTCTTTTCTTCGATGGCTTTAGTGAGGGAAAGATTGGTGGCGGCGAGCAAACGGACATCCACGGCAATGGGTTTGGTTCCGCCCACGCGCCGAACTTTGTGATCTTCGATGACGGTCAGGACTTTGGCCTGCAAGGGCAGGGATAAGCTGGGTAATTCATCCAGAAAGAGGGTGCCGCCGTTGGCCGCTTCAAACAGACCCATGCGGGCGGTTTTGGCATCGGTGAACGCGCCGCGTTCGTGTCCGAATAATTCCGATTCGGCCAGCGTTTCCGGCAGGGCGGAGCAATTGACTTCCACCAGCGGTTGCGCGGCGCGCGGGCCGTGATTGTGAATCCAGCGCGCCACGGTGGTTTTGCCCGTGCCGGTTTCGCCCTGGATCAGGACCGGGGGCAAAGCGCCTTGCAGCCGCGCATCGGCTTCGAGAATTTTTTGCAATTGGCGTTCAACGGAAACCAGCGCTTCGCCGAAAAAGAAAATTTCCCCGGCGCGATCCACTTTTTCGCGGCGCTGTTCATTCAAGCGGACCGATTGCCGGGCGCGGCGGGCGCGGTTGATGATCAGGGGCAACTCACCGCAATCGAAGGGTTTGGCCAGATAATCCAGCGCTCCGAGTTTCATGGCGTTGACCGCTCCGGCGACATCGGCTTCTGCGGTCATGACGATGATTCCGGTATTGGCCGGGATGGTTTTTTTCTTCAGGAGATCGGTGCTGAGTCCATCGGGCAGATTGACATCCATGATGGCGAAATCAAAGGCGAGCTCGGTGAAAAGCCGTTCGGCCACCGCGATGGTTCCGGCGGCGGCGACGTCCGCGCCCAGCCGCTCGAGGGACGCGACCATTTGTTTGCGCAACAAGGGTTCATCCTCCAGAACCAGAACATTAAGACCGGCCAGACTTTGTTCCTGCATAGAATGAAGGAATACCTAAACTAAATTTAAGCGGGCCGCAATGATGGTTTGCACATAACTGACGGGAGCGTTATGGCTGGTCGCACCATTATCTGAAATGAAATTGACAGGCTTGGCCACGCCGTTCCAAGGGGCGGGACGCCCCCCCTCTACGTCAGGCGGGGACGCCTGGACGCCACAGGGATTAGTGTGTCACCGTGACCGAGACCGCTTTGACGTTGTTCATCCGGTCTTCGTATTTGGTTTCTTCCTGGCCTTTGGGAAGAAAAACTTTTCCCTCGATGCGATAGGTGCCTTGTTCGAAAGGAATGGCCGGGCTTTTAATTTCCACCGTTTCGTCGGGATTCAGCGAGGCGATTTTACCCCGGGCGATTTCTTCGCCGGTGGCCCCAATGTCAAATACATACTCAACATCTTTCAGGGTCTTGCCGCTGACGTTTTTTACGCGGATGGCGGCTTGGGTGGTTTGCGGCACGACCGGGTGCTCAGGTTTGGCGGTGATGCTGACGATCTGGATTTTATCGCCCGGCGTCACGGTTGGGGTGGAACGTGTCGGATCGTAGGCATAATCAGCGCACCCGGCGAGGCCCAGGAGGGACGCGCCGGTCAGCAGGAGGAAAAACGAGTTTTTCATGGTCATAAGATTCAATTGTTGGCGCGCATTAATATGATAAACAGCCTAGCGGATTTTATCCCCGTTGTCAATCTAAAGCCGACGTTCAAATCAGTAGCCGCCAGCCAGTTCCGCCCCTTTCGGTTCCTCGATCAATTCGATTTCGTAACCTTCCGGCGCATCCACAAAAGCGAAGGCTCCGCCGCCGGGGCGTTTGGTCGGGCCATCGGAAAATTTCAGGCCCAGCGACGCGAGATGTTGGGCAAATGCGTCAAGGCTTTCCACCTCGAAGGCCAGATGGGTCAGATCGGGCTGCACTTGGACCGGCCCGCCGGCGGGAAAGGAGCAAAGCTCGATCAATTCTTCGCTGCCCGGCGTTTTAAGGAAAACCAACTCCGAACCGCGCGGTGATTTATGCCGGCGAATTTCGGTCAGGCCGAGAACCTGCTCGTAAAATTTAACGGTTTTGGCCAGATCATTGACCCGGTACCGGGTGTGGAGCAATTTGGTCACTATCATGGCGTCATTGTAATGTTAAGTGTGGGTAAGGCAAGTCGCTCGGCCGCGATTAAAAGTGATGACACCGGAGCAACGGTGTTAGTTAACAAGTTGAAATTTCTCATTGCGTCTCCGCCTTCCGGCCCCTTGGTCGAGATCAGGCAACGATCCTAAAACTTTCCCGAAAAACGCCCGCAGCCACCTCATCGTAATGATTCGGGGCCCCATTCTTGATATTCTCGGATTGACTGCCGGCCCGACAACGGTAAACATTGACCCGTACCGTAACTGACAATTTCAAAGCAATTTAACACAGCCAGACTTTTGTCTATGAAAACAACTTTTTGCCTCCACTCCCTTGTTCCAACCCGGCTGTACGCCGCGCGCACGGCGGGCCTGTTTGCCTTGGCCATGTTAATTGGCGGGTGCGGCGGAGGCGACACCGCCACGCCGGTGGCGGCCCCGACCACGAGAATTGTCATTCGCGGCTCCAACACTTATGGTGAAGAACTCGCGCCCAAGCTGGTGGAAGAATTTCGCAAGGACCATCCCAACGTTGACTTCGACATGGAGTTCAAGGGCAGCACTTACGGATTCGGCGCTTTGATGGTGCCAGGCGGTTGCAACATCGCCGCCAGTTCCCGCCCGCCCAGCACTAATGAATTGTATTTGTCCAAAGATCGCGGAATTGATTTTGACGATCACATCATCGGTTCTTACAGCGTGGCCGTGGTGGTCAATGCCAAGAACCCGGTTTCAAATCTGACCCACGATCAGATCCGCGATATTTTTACCGGCAACGTGAAAAATTGGAAGGAAGTCGGCGGCGATGATTTGCCAATTAATCTTTATGTGCGCAATCCCATTTCCGGAACCTATCTCGGCTTCCAGGAACTGGCCATGGAAAACAAGCCTTATGCGCTGACCTTGAAATTATTTACCAATTACACTGCGATTGCCGAAGCCGTGGCGCAGGATCCGGGTGGCATTGGTTATTGCAGTGTCTCCACGGCGACCAAAGACGGAGTCAAACCCGTGCCCGTCGGCGGTGTGGCCCCTACAGCCGAGGCTGTGAATCAAAAGCAATATCCTTACGCTCGCGCATTGCATCTCGTTTTGAACAAACAGAAGGAAGCGCCGATGGCGGTTGAATTTGTCAAATTTGTCGAATCCGAGCGCGGCCAAAAGGTCGTCGCGCAGATGGAATTCGTGCCGCATCCGTAATCCGGCTGGCTCCCCATAATATATGAAACCCTCCGTTCGCCCGGCTTCGGGCCGTTCCAAACCTTCTGTTCCCCCGCGCTGGCGCAAGGAAGTGGAAAGCATCCTCATCACCGACGCGCAATTGGAAAAGCGCATTCTCCAGATGTCGCGAGAAATCCAGGCCGATTTTACCGGCCGCGAAATGGTGGTGGTCTCGCTGCTGAACGGCACGGTGATGTTTCTGGCTGATTTGATCCGCAGCCTGTCGCTGCCCTTGCGCCTCGATTTCATTGGTGTCTCCAGTTATGGCGCGGGCACCGAGTCCGGCGATCTGGTCTTCACCAAAGAATTGCGCCTCGATGTGCGTGGGCGCGATGTGCTGCTGGTGGATGATATACTTGACACTGGCCGAACACTTTCACGGGTCCACGCCAAAATCAAAGCCTTGAAACCGCGCCGGATCAAAACCTGCGTGCTCTTGAACAAAAGCGCCCGCCGTGTGGAAGATGTGGAAGCGGATTATGTTGGTTTTGAAATCCCCGATTATTTTGTGGTCGGTTATGGTTTGGATTTTGCCGAACGTTTTCGGAATCTTCCCTTCGTGGCCGTGCTCCACCCGCACGTTTACAAAGAGGGCATTAAAAAGTTGAAGTAGGAGGGCGCGTTGCCTCCCGAAGGTTATGATTAAACGTGGGTGCGACTAAAAAGCGGCAGA
>CAIYOY010000210.1 GCA_903927905.1 uncultured Verrucomicrobiales bacterium
GGACTTGGAGCCAGGTTGAGCATCCGCGCGGCGTGAAGCTGAATGATGTCCCTCAAGCACCCGTGGAAGCGATGTTTGCTCTTCTCCCGCAGCACGACTAAGAACCCGCGCAAATCCCAGCCGGATCAGCTTGGGCATTTGCGCGGGCTATGAATTCAATGCCCGCTTTGGCGGACGTTCTGATTACCTCACCAGGTCGTTGGCGGACATGTGGGCCACAGTACTGAAGTAAGCGTCAAAGTCACAGTTGCCCGAGACGCCGCCGATGCTGCCACTGGAACTGACTTGCCACCAGACCCAATACTGGGTGCCGGGTGACTTAAAATTGCAACTCGTGCAGCAGCTCCACGGATTGCCGGTGTAAAGGTTCTCACCGTTGTAATTGGCGACCCATGCTTCAAGCGTGCAGGCCGTGGTCACATCGCACATGCCGGCGCCGGCGCTGGAGTAGAGGATGGGATGCATAAAGTTCGAAGTCTTGGCCTGGACATCGCTGGACCAGGTGTTCATCCAATCCGTATAGCTGTTCTGGCAGGAGTGGCCATTATACGTCTCGAAATCAATCACCGGAAAAATGGATTTCCCGTCGGCGGTGATCTTGCCGCCCGCGAAGCTCCAGAAGTAATTCGCTTCCGTGCTGACGCAATTCAGGTCTGGCCGGCAGAAGTGATAGGCCCCCATCTTCAGGCCGGCGGACTTGCCGTTGTTCATGTTGCCGTTGAAGTAGGCGTCATGGTAGTAGTTGCCTTCGGTGGCTTTGGCAAAGGCGAATTCTGCGCCATTGGCGTGCACGCTCGACCAATTGACCGAACCTTGGAAGCTCGACACGTCAATGCCGAACAGATTATTGGCCCGGGCGGAGGTGGCGGCCAAGCCAAGGGCGGCCAGGGCGATAGCCGGGAAGTGTTTTTTTGTTTTCAAAATAACAGTTGCTAAGGTGAGTGCTATTTTCATTTTGTTGCTTTCTGTTTTGTTTTTTTGTTTGTTGAACTTTTTTGCTTCGGGACAGAATATTCGCTGCGCCAAAGAACAGGCAAAACCAAGCCGCCATGCAGCGGTAAAAGTTTGTTCTGTATAGGAGAAATGTGACAGGTCAGTCGATCCCCGCAAGTCACGTAAACACGGGATTTTAAAACCGCCGTCCGTGAACGGCTTTGTCCCCGGGGCCTGCCCGGATCTTGAGCTGGAGTTTCCGGCGGATTTTTCCCTGGTGAGCGAGCAACTTTTTACTATTTGCGCTTATTTATTCGATTTTAAAATAAATCCCGCTTATTAAAACGTCATGTTGACGGAATTCTTCTTCACCTCAGAACACGCGCATTTTGCCATTGCGACGCAGCGCCAATTGTTAAACGGCAGAGGTCATCAAATGTAGCCGGGTCCGGGTACCCCCCTCAGAATTTACGGCCTGTTTTTCTTAAAATCTGCCCCTGCGGCGAGCAGGTGTCACCTATGTTTGCTCGACTTGCCTGGGCCGATACGCCAGAATTCCGCATCATGAATCTGCTTTTCGATAATTGGCGGATGATTATCCCCTCCCCCTTGGGTGCGGTGGCTCTGGCCATCGTGGCCGTCGTGTGCGGGGCCATTGTCGGCGGAGAAAGGCAGCGGCGGGAAAAGGCCGCCGGGTTGCGCACGATGATCATGGTCTGCCTCGGTTCTGCGGTGTTCACCATGGCGTCAGTATTTTTTACCACGACCACTGGTGATTCCGGCCGGGTGGCGGCGCAAGTCGTGGTGGGTATCGGTTTTCTCGGCGCGGGCCTCATCATGCACGGACGAGGCATCATCAGCGGGGCGACCACGGCGGCAACGATCTGGGTCACGGCAGCCATTGGCTTGGTGGCCGGAGCGGGTTATGCCGGAGGCGCGCTGGGTTTGAGTCTGCTGGTGCGGTTGATTCTTTCGCTGGTGTCCCTTTATGAAATCCGCGTGGCCTGCCAACAACCGGAAGTGAAGGTGGAGCTTGATTTCGCGCCGATGAACGGGATCACCGCCATCCGATTGAAAAGGGTTTTGGCCGATTATCCTGTCAGCACGGTTTCGGGGGAATGGCAGGAATTGAGCGAAAACTTGCATCGGCTGACCCTGCGCCTGCATTTGCCCAAACTGCATCTGCGCGAATTGCTCGATGATCTGGTCACTGTGCCGGAGGTGAAAGCCATCCGGGAAAGCAAACCGGACAAAGCCGGCCCGGAACGGGATTGGACTCTATAATTGCGTCTTGCCTTTTGGCGCTAAATCGGGTTCTGTTGTTTTTTAGTCAAAAAACCCAATCAAGTTAATCGGTCCGTGTATGAAACAGGCTGTTTTTTTATTTTTGGTCCTATTCCTCGCCTCGTGCGCTTCGGTGCCTTCCACCGATCGCAGCCGGGCGGAAGCGGATGTCCGTGAAGCGGTTTTTCGCTATCAATTTGCCGAGTGGAAACGACCCGATGCGTCCGCTTTTTACCTGGATGTCAGCGGCCAGGATTCTGATCCGTCCGATGAATTTCTCCAGCGCTTTGTCGGCAACCACCCCATCGTAAAAAAAATCTCGCAGGGCAAGGTGCATCATCAGGGTGAAGGCGTGACTGACGTTGAAACCGGCGCCAACGGGGTGATTTTCCGCGCCGGCACCGTCACTTGGATCACCGATGCGGAAGCGATGGTTTCCGGCGGGTTCTATGAGAACGGGCAGAGTGCGACGGGCAACACCTACACCGTCCGGCTCCAGCATGGCCGTTGGACCGTGGTCAAGGACCGCATCGAATGGATCACCCGCGCGGATTATCTTGAACTCGGAGTCCAGCTTTGTAGTATCTGAACATTCATGAGACGTTTCTTTTATCTGTTGGGCGGAGCGGTGGTTGGTTCAGCCTTGTGCGTGCGCGCGGAATTGATCAACGGCGTCAGCGTCGTGGTCAATGATTCCATCATCACCTACGACCAGATCGAAAGCGGCATCGCCCCCATTGTGATTGACATGGTCAAGACCTATGGCCGGGATGCGGCCGGGTTGGAACGGGAAGTGCAAAAGCTGCGCGACAAACAGATTGAAGAGCTGGTGGAACGCAAGCTGATCATCGCAGAGTTCAAGAAGGCCGGTTATAATCTGCCGGAAGCATTTATTGACGACGCCATCCGCGATGAAATCCGCAACAAATATTACGGGGACCGCGCCCGCCTGACCAAGACGCTCCAAGCCCAAGGCATTACTTTTGAAATGTTTCGCCAGCAACAGCGCGAACGGATCGTGCTGGCTTACATGAACCGGCACAATGTTTCCTCCGAGAAAATTCTGATCTCACCGGCCAAGATTGAAGATTATTACAAGACGCACCAGGACGATTTCAAAGTGGGCGATCAGGTCAAGCTCCGCATGATCGTCATCCCCCAAGCCAACGACACCGCCGCCGGTTCGGCCAAAAAAGTGGCCCAGGAAATCCTCGATAAAATTGACGGCGGCGTTCCCTTCGCGGAAATGGCCGGGGTTTATTCCTCCGGTTCGCAGCGCATCGAAGGCGGCGATCGCGGCTGGGTGGATCACAGTTATTTGAAGCCGGATCTGGCCAATGTCGCTTTCGCGCTCAAGCCCGGCCAGCATAGCGGCGTGATTGAATTGCCGGAAGCCTGCTATGTGCTGCTGGTCGAGGACGCCCGTTCCGCCCGCGTCCGGCCCTTGTCGGAAGTGCGTTATGACATTGAGACGGTTCTAAAAAATCAGGAAGGTTCGCGCTTGCGGAAGAAGTGGCTGGACCGCCTGAAAAATAAATCTTTCGTGCAGTATTATTGACGGTTTTTGGTTGAGCCCCTCAACTCTCAACTTTCAACCATCAACTCTCAACTAATTTATGACCGGCTGGATTGCCATCTCATTGGGGGATGCAACAGGCATCGGACCCGAGGTTACGCTCAAAGCCTTGGCCGCCGAGGCTGCTGCCGATGAAGCCCGCTATCTGCTGGTGGGCGACAAAGACCTGGTTCGCAAACTCAACACGCAACTCGGCCTAAATCTCCCGTTGCGCGATTTTTCTGACGTGGCTGGAGGCGGGCGTTTTTTCCTGCACAATCCCCTGCCCGATCCGCTGCCTTCCGATCTTGCGCCCGGTTCTCCGACTGCGGCGCGAGCGGCGCTTGCTTGGTTGACCGACGGGGCGCAACGCTGTTTGTCCCATGAAATGGACGCACTTATCACGGCACCGTTGAGTAAGGAAGCGATTCTCCGCATCGGCCAGCCGTTCATCGGCCAAACTGAATTTTTGTCCGAAATGGCCGGCACCCGCCAAACCGCCATGATGCTGCTCGGCCATGATGACCGAGGCCGCTGGTTGCGCGTGGCGCTGGCCACCACGCATCTCCCGTTGAAAATGGTGGCCAATCATTTGCGCACAGAACAGATCGAGTTGGCGATCAAGCTCGCCGCGCAAGCCTGTGTTGATCTTGGTCTGCCGCGCAAACGTGTTGCCGTTTGCGGACTTAATCCGCACGCCGGCGAAGGCGGGGAATTGGGCGATGAAGAGATTGTTTTGATTCGGCCCGTGGTGGAAAAATTAAAAGCGCAGGGAGTTGATGTGTCCGGCCCTTATCCCGCCGACACGCTGTTTCACCAAGTTTACCGGGGTGATTACGAGGCGGTCGTCGCGATGTATCACGATCAAGGTTTGGTCCCGCTGAAAATGGTGGCGTTTGAAAGCGGCGTGAATTGGACTCTGGGGTTGCCCTTCATCCGCACGTCACCCGATCACGGCACGGCGTACGATATCGCGGGCAAGGGAATCGCCGATCCTTCCAGCATGATTGCCGCGCTGCGCCTCGCTAAAAAACTCGCGCGCAATCGCAAGACCTGAGTTCACGGCAGTTTCTGCCGCAGATAAAGATCCTCAAAGTGCATGACTTCCTCGTCGGAAACTTTCATCGCGTTCCAACCCCAGGCATAGCTCACGAAACCGGCAAAGGCCACGCGATGCGCCGCCTGGCTTCGGACGGTCAACGCCTTTTCCCATTCGGTCCGCGAGACGCCTTGGCGGCCCCAGTTCTTTTCCGGGGTAGTGTGGGCAAAATGTTCCACTAAAAAAAGGCTGGCCGCTGGTATGCCGCGCTTCTCAAATCCCTCCTTGGCGTTCCGATACTCCTGCTCACACCAGTCAAGTGAATTTGTGTGGTCCTGAATGGTTTTGCCACCGAGGTAACATTCGATCCCGATATAAGCCTGCGCCGCGAGCGCCTGCCAGTCGGCATCATGCGCCCCCGGATGGGTGAACGGCGCGCAGATGACAACGGAATATTTGTATTTGTGCCGCAGCGTGGAAGCCACCGCCACCACCCAGCGGCGATATTCCTCTTCCGCTGGCCAGGTTCCAGCGGAAATCTCGTTCAGGATCAACCAACCGGGTTTCGGCCCGGTTTTGGTGAAATTTTTCAGGACGGTTTGATGGATGACATCGGCTTTTTCGGCCCCGGACATTTTCTTCCAGCTTTCGGTCAAGGTATCGTAATACGCGGCCAGGACATTTCCATTGGCCGTGATTTTCGACCGATGCGCATCCGTGCCCATGACCAGACAATGGCCGCCGGCAGTCCGCTGGTTTAAATGGTCGAAGTGGGATTCACAGTAATGGTAGTCCTCGCAATTGCAGCAGAGGGTGGCGACGTCAAAACGGCGTTCGACGCAGAATCCCGTCAAGCTTATGACCGCGACCGCAAAAAAAATCAGAACCGACTTCACAAAAATCCTACGAAGTGCCGTAGAGCCGGTCGCCGAAATCGCCCACTCCGGGCATGATATATTTGCTGGCGTTAAGCTGGCGATCCACCGAGGCCGTATAGATTTGGACCGCCGGAAATGCTTTTTCCACCAGGGCCACGCCTTCGGGCGCAGCCACGATGCACAACAGGATCACCTTCGCCGCGCCAAGCTTGTAAATATCATCGAGCGCCCGTTGGGCCGAACCGCCGGTGGCCAGCATGGGATCAACGAGGAGAACGGTTTTGCCCTTTAAATCAGGCAGTTTGCGATAGTAGGAGCTGGCGACGGCGGTGGCTTCGTCGCGTTCCAGGCCGATGTAACCGACGGAAATTTTTGGAAACAGATCCACGATCGGCTCCAGCATCCCCAACCCCGAGCGCAGGATCGGGATGATCACCAGTTCTTCATCCAAGACGGGTGATTGAATCTCTTCCAGCGGCGTCTTGATCTTGCGCAGCGTCGTTTTCAATCCATGCGTCGCCTCCAGCGCGAGCAATACCGAGAGCTTGCGCGCCAGCGTGCGGAAAAGCGCGTGGCTGGTTGTCTCATCGCGCAGATGAGTGAGGTAATGCTGGGCCAGCGGATGTTGTATGATGCGAATAGGCATTGCTCCCATTTGGCGGTCGAAACCCGCTGATTGTCAATTTTTAAAAAACAAATGGCACCAGGGCTTTGACCCTGCTCATATAGGCGGGATATTCATTCGGAAAATGCTGCAGCATCAGTTTTTCTTCATCTTTATATTTTAGCCAAAAACCGATAAAACAAAAAGGCAGGGAAAGCCAGGAACCCAATTTTTCATCGGCCAGCGCGGTTCCTAAAAACATGAGCAACAAGGCGGTGTAGATCGGGTGCCGCACGAATTGATACGGTCCGCGCGTGACCAATTCATGCTCTTCCTTAAAGGTCACATCCGCGCTCCAATTCCGCGCCAGGGTGCGCCGCGCCCAGACGGCCAGCAGCAGGCCAGCCAGACACAGGATGCAGCCTGACCCGGCAGTCAGCCAGGAACGCGGCACGACCATCATCTGAAATGGATAAATATGGAACGGCCCGATGAGCAAAATGATTCCTATCCAAGTCCAAATTTTGTAGCGCAATCGGCTGGCCGCGCTGGTGCGCTCGGCCGTTTTCTTCACGTTCCAAGCCGACACCCACCAATAGACGACAAATGCGATCCAGCAAAATGTGATAAATCGAAAAACGGTCATCGTTTGAATTTGACTCATTCCGTCCATCTGTCGCAAGGTTGTTCTCGCCATCGCGCTATGCTGCCATACCAACAACTTTTACGACTGGTCCTCGAACAGGGGAAACTCAAGCAGGACCGCACTGGCACCGGCACGCTCTCGGTTTTCGGTGCCCAGGCACGTTTTCCGTTGCAGGAAAATTTTCCGTTGCTGACGACCAAGAAGGTCCATCTTAAATCCATCCTTTACGAATTGCTCTGGTTCCTGCGCGGCGACACCAACATCAAATATCTCAACGACCACGGCGTCACCATCTGGGACGAATGGGCCGATGTACAAGGCAATCTCGGCCGTGTCTATGGCGCGCAATGGTGCGATTGGCGCACACCGGATGGGCGTTCCATCAATCAGATTGATCAGGTAATCAAACAAATCCAAACAAACCCCAACAGCCGCCGTTTGATGGTCAGCGCGTGGAACGTCGGCGAGATCGAGAAAATGGCGCTACCACCGTGCCACGCTTTGTTCCAATTTTTTGTGCAGGACGGCGAATTGAGTTGCCAGCTTTATCAGCGGAGCGCCGATTTGTTTTTAGGGGTGCCGTTCAACATCGCTTCTTACGCGTTGCTGACGTTGATGGTCGCGCAAGTCTGCGACTTGAAGCCGGGGACTTTCGTCCACACCTTTGGAGATTTGCACCTGTATTCCAATCATCTTGAGCAGGCCAAACTCCAGCTTTCCCGCGAACCAAAAAAGTTGCCGCAGATGAAATTGAATCCGGCCATCAAAAATATTCACGATTTTAAATACGAGGATTTTGAACTGGTCGGATACGATCCCCATCCCGGGATCAAAGCGCCGATTGCGGTGTGACCGCGATGAGCTCCATTCCCATTTCGGATCGCAGTTGCCCGGTTTGCGGAGAAAGAAAGACCTCGTCCTTATGGCAAAAGGAAGACCTGTCTCTGGTGCGTTGCCAAAACTGCGCCATGATTTTTACCCGGACTGCGCCGCCGGAAATGGCCGGGCAATTTTACAATGATCTGGGCACTCCCTATTATCTGTCGCCCGAAAAGCTGGAAAGCGATTACGCCAGCGTTCGATTTGAGCGGGAACTCCGGCTTTTCAGAAAATTTTGTCCCGGTGGAAAGGTTCTTGATGTCGGCTGTTCCACGGGCGCGTTTCTTTATCAACTCAATCAGCGGAACCCCGGTCAATATCAGGTTCTCGGCACCGATGTGAGCGCGCCGGCATTGGCTTATGCGCAGAGTCGAGGTGTGAACATTGTCACCGGCTCATTCCCGGATCACGATTTCGGCGGCGCGCAATTCGACGCCATCACCTTCTGGGCCGTGCTGGAACATTTGCCGGAACCAAAGCCGTTTGTGGAAAAAGCGGTTCGTTTGCTTAAGCCGGGAGGCTATTGTTTTATACTCGTGCCGAATATGAAATCTTTGGCCGTTCGATTGCTCGGGATGAAATATCGTTACATTTATCCACAACATTTGAACTATTTCACGCCGGACACGCTCCAACGGCTGGTTACGGAAACTCAATCCATGAAACTCATCACGCGCGGCACCATGCACTTTAATCCGGTCGTCATCGTCCAGGATTTTCGACGTCGTGGAGCCGCCGTGTCTGATGCGGAACGGGCCGCGTTGCTCAAGCGCACCACTTCGTGGAAACAGAAACCCGCGCTCAAACCGGTCAAGTTCCTGTATCGCGCCGCAGAACAAATGCTGGCGGGATTGGGTTTGGCGGATAATCTGTTCGTCGTGCTGCAAAAGCAATGAAACCATTTAAAGCCATCGCCGCCATGAGCGAGAACCGCGTCATCGGCCAGGGGAATAAAATTCCCTGGCATTTGCCGGAGGATTTCAAGTGGTTCAAAAAAATGACCACCGGCCAGATCATTGTCATGGGCCGCAAAACTTTCGAGTCCATCGGCAAACCGTTGCCCAATCGCGAAACCATCGTTCTCAGTAGGAACAATTTTTCTTATCCTGGTATACGCACCATTTCCGATCTGAGTGCGATGGATCGCGCCAATGAAGCGCGTGAAATCTATATTTGCGGAGGCGCGCAAATCTATGCGCAAACGTTGGGGCAATGTTCCGACCTCTACCTCACCATCGTAAAACGCATGATAGAAGGCGACGCGTTTTTTCCGGCGTTTGAATCGCAATTCGATCTGGCTGCACAAATCCTCGACACACCGGACATGAAAATCCTGCATTACCACAACCGTCAACTGTCATGAGCGCGCGTAAATCGTAAATCCCAAATCGAAAATACAAAAGTGTCCAAGATGCTAAAATCCTCGGGAGCGATGGGGTTGGCCAGCCTGACCAGCCGGGTGCTGGGCTTGGCGCGCGAACAGTTATATGGCTGGATGATGGGGACGACCGGCATTGCCAGCGCGTACTTCATGGCCTTCAACATCCCCAACCTGTTCCGCCGGTTGCTGGGTGAAGGCGTCCTTAGTTCCGCCTTCATTCCGGTCTTCAAAGCCAAAGAAAAAAACGAGGGTGAAGTCGAAATGTGGCGCGCCGCCAACGCGGTCATTTCCGGCCTGATCCTCGTCTCCGCCGCCATCTGCCTCATCGCCATCCTCGTGGCCACGGGGATGCTTTGTTTTTCCTCGCTCAAGCCCGAAACCCGTCTGATGTACGAACTGTTGCGCATCATGTTCCCTTACATGATCGTGGTCTGCCTGGCTGCGGTCTTCATGGGGATGCTCAATGCCCGCGGCCATTTCTTCATCCCGGCCCTCGGAGCTGCCGTGCTCAACGTGGTGATGATCTCCACCGTGTTGATCGTCCACTTCGCGCATTTGGAAATCACCTGGCAGATGTACGGCCTGGCCATCGGCGTCCTCATCGCCGGCATCGCCCAGGCTTTCTTTCAATTTCCCACCCTCCGCCGCGAAGGGTACCGCTATCAATGGGTCTCTCCCTGGTCTGACCCCTCCGTCCGCGAAGTCGTCCGCAAAATGATTCCTGCTTCCGTGGGCGTGGCCGCGTTTCAGATCAATTCCACCGTGACCCAGGGGATGGCCTTCGGTGAAAACAGCCGGATCGTTTCTGAATTCCAATTTGCGGTGCGTTTGATGGAATTTCCCCAAGGCGTGTTCGGCATTTCCCTGGCCACCTTTCTGCTTCCCACTTTGTCTGCATTGGCGTTGGAAAAAAATTATGGTGAATTTCGAACCACTCTGCGGCAGGGCCTGACCCATCTGGTTTTTGTGAATCTGCTGGCCACCGTGCTGCTGTTCACGCTGGCCGAACCGATGGTGCGATTGATTTTTCAACACGGGAAATTCGATGCCCAATCCACCAACAAAGTCAGTTTCGCCCTCCTCTGTCTGGCTCCCGGCCTGATCGCATTTTCCATGGTCAACATCCTGGCCCGCGCCTTCTATGCTCTCTCCGATATGAAAACCCCGATGCACATCAGTCTCTTTTGCATCGCGGTCAATTTTGTCTTCACCGTGGTTTTCCTTTTTGGCTTCAAAATGGGGGCTGGCTCGCTCGGCCTGGCCAACACCATCAGTTCCATCTGCAACGTCGTCCTCCTCTCTTTTGCCTTGCGCAAAAAACTGAAAACCCTGGAAATGACCGACCTTCTCAGCCAACTGCCCCGCATGGGCGTCTCGGCGCTGGCGGCCGGACTCATTGCGTGGTGGAGCGCCGGTTATTGGCAGGCGCACTTTGGCCACGAACATCTTCTCCAGCGACTGGGCGAAGTTTTTGTCCCGATCACCGCCGCTGCTGCCGTCTATTTCGGGATGACCCTCTTGTTCAAAGTTCCTTCCGCGCATGAGATCATCAACCTCCTGACGTCACGGTTGCGCAAAGCTTCTCAGTAAAGTGAGATGGGTTACTCGCTCCACTTTAGCGACAGACGTTCAATAATCACTTCATTCATTTCAATTGATATAAACAGTAATCATCGGATAACCTATCCGATATCAATCCTTGAGTAGCTTGTGAAATTGAATATCCATTTGATGCCAGCATTGATTTGGCTCATAGGTTTGCATCAAACCTTTGGCCAAAGTTTTGCACCTGCTGTTGATTATTCTGCAGGTGGTTCAGTTCATTGCGTTGTGGCTGCGGATATCAGGGGGAACGGTAAAATTGATTTAATCTGTGGAAGCATATTTACCAATACGCTGACGATACTAACAAATAATGGCAATGGAATCTTTGGCTCCAATGCCACGCTCACAGTGGGCAACACCCCACAATTTATCACTGCTGCTGATATCAACGGAGACGGCATATTGGATTTAATCACCGCAAACTATGTCTCAAATTCCATATCTTTGCTGACAAACAATGGCCATGGTATTTTTGGCTCCAATGGCACACTTAATGTTGGTGGTTATCCGCGTTCATTGGTGGTTACCAATCTCAAGGGTGACAGCACTCTTGATTTGATCAGCGCAAATTCCAAAGGTAATGCGAGTTGGCTCCTAGTATGGACCAATAATGGAAGCGGTGTGTTTGGTTCCAACTCCTCTTACAATGTGGACGGGGCCCCGAGCTCGGTCATCGCTACTGATGTAAATGGAGACGGCAAGTTGGATTTGATCTGTGCCATTCAAAATAGCGCTTCACTAAACATTCTGATGAATAATGGTAATGGGTTTGCTTACCCGAGAATTACGCTTGCTGTCGGTTCTCTTCCGATGTCCGTGACGGCAGCAGATATTAACGGAGATGGTAAAGTGGATTTGATCACTGCAAATCAAAACACAATCGGCACTTTGACGGTGTTGACAAATAACGGCAGTGGAGGTTTTGGTTTAAATGCGACCCTCACTGTGGGTCGTGCGCCCCGGTCAGTTATAGCAGCGGACATCAATGGGGATGGCTACCTGGATTTAATCTCTGTGAATCAAATTGATAATACGCTCACGGTGCTTACGAATAACGGCATTGGCATTTTCGGTTTTCACGCCACTCTTACTGTGGGAGTTGAGCCGACTTGGGTCGTGGCGGCAGATATTAATGGAGATGGTAAAACGGATTTAATTAGCGCGAATGGCTATTACTCCACAGTTTCGGTATTAATCAATGCGCCCACATTGGCGATCGGCCCCTCGGGCGATGGCATGAAAGTTTTATGGCCGTCTTCTTGGACAAATTGGACGTTGCAGCAAAATTCAGATTTGGCCACAACAAACTGGTCAACCATTGGCGGTATTTCGAACGATGGAATTAATAAAAGTCTAGCTATTCCGCCGTTGTCGGGGAATTTATTTTTTCGCCTCGCCCATCCGTAATTTGGTGAAAGCCAGTCAAAATTATTCGCCCAAACCAATCGATAATCAGCTTTTCTTCTGGAGTAACCCGGTCGCTCCGCTATCCTTTTCCCTCGTGATGAAACCTCTGGCCAGCCTATTAGCAGCCCTGCTGTTTTTGACGCCATCGTTGCGCCTGTCCGCCCAAGGCGGAGCGCCGGGCGTGGCCAACATTTCGTTTCTTCGACTGTTCGCGCAACAGAACTTTTCCGCCAAGGCCCAACTGGACATGTTCGATGAAGCCGGGAAAAGCCTCATGACCGTGAATGGCATGAACATGATTTTTCTCGATGGCAACTTCCGCGCCGATGTGGATATGGCCAACATCAAAGGCCCCGGTCTGGCCGAGGATGAAATCGTGGCCCTGAAACAATCCGGCATGGATCGCGCCAGCACGGTGATGCGGCAGGATTTGAAACGGCTTTATCTGATTTATCCGGGGTTAAAAGCCTATGCCGACATCGTCTTGCCGCCTGAAACTCTGATGAGCGCCAACGAGCCAAAAATCACCAAAGCCGCCGAAGGCAAGGAAACCATCAACGGCCATGCCTGCACCCGCAACAAAATCACCCTGACCGACCCGCGCGGGCAGCAGGAGGAAATGACGGTTTGGGAGGCTTCCGATCTCAAAGACCTGCCTATTCAGGTGAAGATGATGGAAAAAGGCCGGGCGGTGGTCATTCAATTCAAGGAAGTCCAGACGACGAAACCGGAAAAAGCGCAATTTGAACCCCCAGAAGGCTTTGCGCGTTATACGGACGTTAAAACTCTGATGATGCAGCGGATGAATGGAGCTGGTGGGTCCAAGTGATTTGTCCCGGAAAATGGAAGAGGGCGAACACCATTGCAGTGTCCGCCCTCCCCAACAACCAAACTAACCAACCCTGTCTCAGATCAAACCCGGAGGGAAAACCAAAAACCCGTCCGAGTCATCCGTTCTGAGACTCATATATATTGACGCTCATCTTCGTCATTTGTTCAAATATTATTTTCAAAAAAATGAAAACCATTTTTTCCTATTTTCCTTGCGGGGGAAACCCTGAATTGAGTTATACTGTTCGTTTTTTCTCGTTATGCGCATAATAAACTTAAATCCTGATACCAATATCGGCGCCAGCGCCTGGTTCGTCGAAATGGAAAACCACCGCCTCCTGATGGATGCCGGCACTCATCCCAAGCGTGAAGGCCGCGATTCCATGCCGCTCTACGGCAAGATCACTGGCGAAAACGTGGATGCCATCGCCCTGACCCATTGTCATCACGATCATGTCGGCACCCTGCCGGTCGCCGTGCGCCATTTTCCCAAGGCCCACGTTCTGATGACGGAACTGAGTTATTTTATCGTCGAGCGCGTGCTGCACAATTCGGTCAACGTCATGACGCGGCAGCGCGATGAATTGGGCATCAAAGAATATCCGCTCTACACCCACGATGAAGTGGACGACATCGCGCCGCTCTTTCAGGGCTTCAAATATAACCGCGAAGTGGAATGGGGCGCTTACGAAAAAACCCGCTCCGGCACGATTTCGCCGACGCTGGAATTTTACGATGCCGGGCACACGCTCGGTTCCGCCGGCGTGATGGTACGCGGGAAAGCGCAGACGCTTTTTTACACGGGCGATGTTTGTTTTCATGACCAGACGATTTTAAAGGGCGCACGCTTTGAAGATGTGCGCGCGGATGTGTTGATCATGGAAACCACCCGGGGAAATCGCGGCGTAGCCGAGGGTTTTACCCGCGAAGCCGAAGCGCAACGGTTGACCGATGCGATCCTGGCTGTGTTAAAACGCGGCGGTTCGGTCTTGATCCCGACTTTTGCTCTGGGCCGGACTCAGGAAATTCTTGCGCAATTGGCCTTGATGATCAAAGCCGGCAAATTGCCACACCAACCGATTTACATCGGCGGACTGGGCCGGGTCTTCACCGAGATCTGCGATCTCCAGGCCCATCGCACCAACCGCCAGCACAGTAATTTGCGCCTGACCGAAGCTTTGAATCTGGTTGTTCTGGAAAAGGGCCAGGCCTCCAAAATGAAATTGACCGGTGGCAAAATTTTCGTCGTGACCGCCGGGATGATGAGTGAATTCACGCCCGCCCACGATGTCGCCATGCGCATGATCGGGGACGAGAAGCAGGCCATTTTCTTCGTCGGTTACGCCGACCCCGAAACGCCCGGCGGCCGCCTGAAAAAAGCCAAACCCGGCGAGACCTTCATGTTCAGCCCCAGCGCCGGAGAAGTCACGCGCCGCTGTCAACTGGAGGATTTCGATTTGACCGCCCACGCCAATCGCGCCGACCTGCTCGATTTCGTCGGCTCGGTGGCGCCCAAGACCATTCTGCTCGGACACGGCGACGGCGATTCGCGACTGTGGTTTGAAGATCAAATCCGCACCCGTCATCCGAAAATCAAGATCGTCCAGCCCATGCCGGGTGTGGCGGTTGAGGTGTAAGCTATTGCAGCAAATATTAGAGCCTCACCTCGGCAACGCATCACTCGCCCACGGAAATGAGCAGACTTTTTTCCAAAGCTGGACTGATGAAAAAGCGCGCCTCGGCTCGCAAGCGCAGAATTTCCATCTTGAGTGAAGAGATGCGATTCGCTTGACGGGCCTGCCGTAACACACCAAGAACACCAGTATGGACAAGCCCCAATTGGCGGGCTTTGAGCCGCGCGGCGGTTTCGTCGAGGAGGACCATTCGGCCTTTGATTCCACAGCCAAGGTCAGCGCCTCCGCCTCGCCCAGATCTAAAGCCGAGGCGAGTTCGGCGGGGACAGGTCCGGCGAGCGGGATAACGCGGAGCCATTGGTCTTCGCGAGCCTTTTCCAAGAGGTTTCTGGCTTGGGGGTTTGGGTGGCGGCTCAGTTCGCTCAAGACACCGGGCGGGATGTTTACGATGCCAAGTTGTTCGCGCAATAGATGGAGTCGCCCAATGATTGCCAGGTTGGAAAGCGGCGAGGTGTTACTGACCACCAGCATAACGAAGGTCAGCATCCAGATCATCCAGATCGTATTGGCGTGGTATGCCACGCTCGCCCAATTCGACGCCAAAGGCATAGCGATCCAGTTTAGCCATGCGGGCGGATTGACCGAGCGAGAGCCAGCCCCGGGCATAGTAGCGGCAGGCCAACTCGATCTGCATGTGGCGCTCCCGTTCGCCCGGCTGCAGGGGCAAACTGGCGAGTGCTTGCTCGTCAAGATCAAGGGTAACACTCATAAATGGAAGATAAGGCATGGCCTTGAATTGGCAAGCGAATCCCTCGAGCCCAGGTCGTGACGGGCGCAACTTGCAACCTATCGGCGTTGCCTAGAAATCTGTTCAAAAACCCCGCCTTCGCTAAAGTGGGTCTTCTGCGCCTTGGCCCAGCCGCCGAAAACTTCGTCCACGGTGAATAATTTCACGGTGGGGAAATCTTTTTTATATTTCGCCACGATGTTTTCCTGGCGCGGACGGTAATGATGGCGGGCGGCGATTTCCTGGCCTTCGGAGCCGTAAATAAATTGCAGGTAAGCTTCGGCCTGTTTACGCGTGCCGTGCTTATCTATGTTCTTGTCAACCACAGCCACCGGCGGCTCAGCCTTGATGGTGACGGAGGGGTAAATGATCTCAAATTTTCCCTGGCCCAATTGTTCCACGGCGAGCAACGCTTCGTTTTCCCACGCGATCAAGACATCGCCGATGCCGCGCTGGATAAAGGTCACCGTGGAACCGCGCGCCCCGGCGTCCAGCACCAGCACGTTTTTGAAAAGCTGCTCCACGAATTTCGTCGCCGCTGCATCGTTATGATTTTTCTGCAACGCATAACCGTAGGCCGCCAGATAATTCCAGCGCGCGCCGCCGGAGGTTTTGGGATTGGGCGTGATGACGCCGAGGCCCGGTTTCACCAGATCATCCCAATCTTTGATCTTCCTGGGATTTCCCTTTTTGACGAGGAAGACGATGGTGGAAGAATAGGGGCAGCTATGATCGGGCAATCGTTCCTGCCAATTTTTGGCGATGAGCTGGCTGTGTTCGACGATGGCGTCAATGTCGTAAGCGAGCGCCAAAGTCACGACATCCGCTTCCAGGCCGTCTATGACCGCGCGGGCCTGTTTGCCGGAACCGCCATGCGACTGGTTGATGACCAGTTGCTCGCCATTTTTTTGCTGCCAACCTTTGATGAAGGCGGAGTTGATGTCCTGATACAACTCGCGCGTCGGGTCGTAAGAGACGTTGAGCAGGGTCAATGGCTCGGCCCCAAACGAGGACGTGGCGACCAGCAGCGCGATTATTTTTAGCAATGATTTCATGTTGGTGATGAGATGCTATTAAAATGAAAATTGGGTGCGGGCGACAAACACTTGTTCATCTTGCGCGGTGACAGCTCCGGCTTTGGTGCTGCCACCATCGAAGGATGCGCGTTCATAGTCAAAATTAAATTTAACATGCTTGTTCAAATACCAGTTCAAGCCTAACCCCCAAGAGGTAATTCCGCGAGCGGAACCAGTTGAGGCAAATAACGGAAAGGCATCGGAATCCACGGAGAGCTGGCCGAAACGGGCCGCCACTTCCCATGCGCCCCACTCTTTTCCTTCCAGGCTCAAGGGCTGGAGAGGATTGGGCGGGGTAAAGCCGTTGTGCTCGCCGGTCAGATAATAGGAGGCGGCAACATTCCAACTGGTGTTGCCAGCCCGGAGCCGCCGATGGGTTGCGCCCGCAGAATATTCCAATTTTTGCGATGACACGTCGTATTCGCCAAATAAACCAAACGGTCCCCAATAATAATAGCCCTGCGGAGCGAACCGGACATGTTGCCCGGCCGCCGTCACGTTGGCCGTAGCTGCGCTCGCGCCGGTGCCGCTGCGATAGGAAAAGAACTTCTCCCGGCCCAACGTGGAATAACTGGATGGCGTGTCATGTTGATTGCCAAAACTCGCGCCCACCCCCAGTCCAAGTCCGCGCAACGGTTCAATCTTGGTGTTCTTAAATGGCTGCGCAAAAAGCCGGGCCGCAATGTCCTTGTCGTTGTCCGCTGTTTCAATATCGCCGCTGCCGCCATCGGGGACACCGTTAAAAGCGCCGACGGCATAGCTGAGAGCGTTGTCAAATAAATCACCTTGAAACTGGATGCCAACGTCACGGTTGGGCGCGAGTTGCGTGGGCAAACCGCGTTCCGCAAACAGGAGATTCGCGTCCGATTGCAAAACCTCCAGGCTGACCGGCTCCTTGAATTTGCCGATCTGCACCTGAAATTCCGGCCAGTAATGGATGTTCAGATACGCGTCCTGGAGAAAATTATTATTGGTGGTGGTCGCAGTGATGCCCGAGCCCAAGTCAGCCATCACTTTGAAATCAAAATTTTTCGCCACCGTTCCTTCCGCCACGGCGCGCAAACGCCGGATGGTGAAAGTGTCCCGGCCTGGACTGCTGCTGGGGAAATAACGCGCATCCACCTGGCCGTAACCGCGCAGGCGCAATACGTAATTGGTATCAGCCGAGCGAAAAGAAAATCCGTCGCTCCCAGCCGTGATCACCGGCGGTGCTTTCTTTTTTCCGTCCTCATTGTCACGCGGGTGATTTTCGTTTTCCAACGCTTGCACTTTTTCGCTCAGGATTTCGATTTGTTTTTTCAGACTGCCAATGGTGTCGGCAGATTCATCCGCCCAAACGTTCAGCGACCAAAACTGCGCGCCGATGACGACGGCGGCGATTCGAAGATAGATTTTCATCTCGTAGTATTTTTTCTGCGAGAAACCTCCGTGATAGGGTCAGCTTCCGGTTATTCATGTGGTTGTGGCCCGCCAGTGTTCTGGTTGGGAGAAAAATTGGATGAAGGTTCCGCCGACGCGGGCGTGGGCAGACGAAATTTCTCCGTCCGCTCAATCTGCACCACCCCGCCCTCATGGACGACGATCTGCACGACCCCAAAGCGCAGGGACTCAACCTGCTGTTGCACGATGTGCAACCAAGTCGAACCAACCGTCTGTTTAGCCTGCGAAACCTTCATTGAGGCGAGAATAACACTAAATACTATTATGTCAATAGGAATTATATAGATTAAATCAGATAATCTTAAGTGCTTGCCTTCTAACGTTTATGGCCTGATCACAGCGCTGCCGAAAGACGGAGCACGCTGATGGAATAGGGCGGGAAGATGTAGTGCAACGACGGCCCCAC
>CAIYOY010000211.1 GCA_903927905.1 uncultured Verrucomicrobiales bacterium
AGCGCGCCGAGTTTGGTTGCAATATCGGACCCGGCGCGCTGGGACAGACGCGCCCTACCCCCATCTTTTGTCCCGCCGAATTTTCTCGAAAAGTTTTTTTGTTCCGTTACCGTCAGGCTCCATGATGATGCGTAATGGAATATTTATTCTCGCCAGTTTGCTCCTCGCCTGTCTCCCGGTGCGGGCCGACGTCGGATACTCTGCCGGAATCGCCCAGGCCGATGAATTGATCGAACAGGGCAAATTTAAAGCCGCCGATACATTGCTCCGGAACACGTTCGCGGATAAATCTCTTTCCGCCGAGAGTCGTCGCAAGGTTGAATTCCAGATAGATTGGATCGAACGCATCCGCCAGGATTATCCCTTCACCCGCGAAGCCCTCTTTCAAAAATTGTCCAACTCGGTGCACGACCTGACCCGGGCGGAGTTTGACCGTTGGGTGGTCACCGGGTGGTTCGACGAGCGGATGATTGATGGCGTGGAAAAATTTGTCGGCACCAGTGTCAGTAATTTATATTTTCGCCATCCTTCCCTGGTGGTTCGCCGCATGGACGGCAAAGATCATACGGTGGAAGAGCATGGACGTTTGGACAATGCGCGCGCCATCGTCGCCGCCACCTGGGAAGAACACACCCCTTATGTGCTGCCTTATCATCTAAAAAATTCTCTGGTGGTGAAGCTCGACAAAACTGCCGCGCCCGCCGGACAAACGATTCGCGGCTGGCTCCCCTTCCCGCTGGTCAACGGTCATCAAAGAGATGTCAAAATCCTCGCCAGCCTGCCGCAGAAAACATTGATCGCTCCGGCCAGCAGTCCGATCCGTTCAGTCTATATGGAAGAAGAAGCGGACGGCAAAAAATCGCCGGAATTCATCGTTCAATTCAGTTACACGTCTTATGGCGTTCACTTTGAATTGAACCCGGCGGATATTCAACCGCCTGACCTGACCAATCCCGAACTCAAGAAATTCACCAGCGAATCTCCGCATGTCATTTTTAACGACAAGATCAAAGAGCTGGCGCAAAAAATCGCGGGCCATGAAACCAATCCGATGCTCAAGGCCAAGGCTTTCTTTGACTGGATCTCCGGCAACATCCGATACAGCTACGCCCGCGAATATTCCACGCTGACCAATCTGAGCGAATACACCGTGTGCAACGGTTACGGTGATTGCGGGCAGGAAGCCATGTTGTTCATCACGCTGTGCCGTTCGGTCGGTATTCCCGCGCGCTGGGAGACTGGCTGGGACTTGTGGCCGGATGATCATGACATTCATGATTGGTCGGAAATTTATCTGGCTCCGTACGGCTGGGTTCCGTGCGATCCCTGGGCGGCGATTTTCGCCAAACAATATTGCACTGCCCTGACTCCGCCCGAACGCCTGGAACTGCGCGACTTTTATTTCGGCGGCCTCGACCAATGGCGCATGATCGCCAACAGCGACCATTCGCAGCCACTTATGCCCGCCAAGAATTCGTTCCGCTCCGATGACATTGATTTTCAGCGCGGCGAATTTGAATGGGGCAATCACAATATTTATTTCAACAAATACGACTCCTACAAAATGAATGTGGAGAAACTGGATATTCCATGACCAAAAACCAAAAGAAAGCCCTCGCCGCCGCCGTCAAAGCCGCCCGCACCGTCGGCGCATTAATGCGCAAACATTTGCGCGGCGATAAAAAGATCAACGAACAGTCTCAACACGATATCAAGCTGGACCTGGACGTTCGCTCGCAAAAAATCATCGAGAAAATTTTGTTGAAAGCGTTTCCGACTTACTCCGTCCTCGGCGAAGAAGGCATCGTTGGCAATCAACAATCGGCTTCCCGCTGGGTGGTGGATCCGATTGATGGCACGGTGAATTTCACCTATGGGGTTCCGCACGCCTGCGTCTCCATCGCACTGCAACAAAAACTTCCGGGCAAAAAGGGTTACGTGTCCATCATCGGCGTGGTTTATGATCCGTTCTGCGATGAACTTTGGACAGCGGTTCGCGGCGAACCCGCGCGTATGAATGGCCAAATCATCAGCGTCAGCAATCGCACCAAACTCGAACAATCCATCCTCGCCATCGGCTTTGCCAAAAGCACTGAAGTCCTGCGCGCCAACCTGCCGATCTTCAACGAACTCGTCGGCCAAGTCCGCAAAATGCGCATGATGGGTGCCGCCGCGCTCTCGCTCACGTACGTGGCCAGCGGACGTTTCGATGCCTATATTGAATCCGGCGTCCGTCTGTGGGACATTGCGGCCGGGGCGCTGATTATTGAATGTGCTGGTGGTGAATTTTGGAGCAAACAAATTCCCGGTGACCATGCCTACCGGATGATTGCGAGTAATGGACATTTGCGTCCGAAATTGGAGCGGGTTATTCGCAACGTCCAACGCAAAGCATGATGATTGAATCATGCGCCTCACAATCATAACGGCCCTTGCCCTGCTTCTGACCGGTTCAGCGATGGCGGGAGAGCCTTCGCTCATTCCGCTCACGAATCAGGTGGCTCGTTATGAGAGAGTGCAACCAGTTTTTCAATCCAAGCAGATCACCAAAGACTGCGGCAACGCTTTGCTGGCGTTGCTTGACGGGGGACGGTCAACCGACCGATGGATGAAAAAAGGGTTCCCTCCGGGAGTCGTTTGTATGTTACCGGTTCCCGCGCATCTCTGGATGACTGTCAAACTCACCAACGGCGCGGATTATCAAATTGGGCTATCACGCGACGGCGGGCTTCTCTATTTACCAGAAGGGCTTTATGTAGTCACAAATGGCGCAACCAAACAGGTGACCAAATGGATGCAAGAAATGGAGACTGAGTTGCGGCGGGAGGTGGTCAATGCACCGAAGCCATGCACTTACAAGGTTGGAACAGCGGACGATGGTGGAACATTGTCAGGCGTTGCACGCCTCTTTTACGGTGATGCCAATAAGTGGCCGCGGATTTACGAAGCGAATCGAAAAATTTTGAAGAATCCGCACGAGATTGTGGGCAATGAGAAATTGACCATACCAAAATGATAATGGCGTCATGCCTCGGTCATGGCTGCAGGTTTGAATCATTATTCAGAATTTTACCTTTCCGCTGCCTTCGTTCGCCCGTATGTTGCCCGCTGATTCACGATTTATTAAATGGACGCCGCACCCATCAGTAAGCCGACGCGTTTTCCCGCGTTCCTTAGGTTCCTTGAACCCGACCCGGCCGTACCCATAACCATGACCGATCCCGTTGAGATCAAAACCACCTATCGTCACTGGCAAAAGCGCATCCTGATTTCGTCCATCATCGGTTACGCGCTGTTTTATATTGTCCGCAAAAACCTCAGCAGCGCCATGCCGGCCATCGGCAAGGAACTTGGCATCACCAAGACCGATCTCGGACTTTTCCTCACGTTGCATGGCTTGCTCTATGGCGTCTCCAAATTCCTCCACGGTTTTCTCGGTGATCGCTCCAATGCCCGCACCCTGATGGCCACGGGCCTGATTCTTTCTGCCGTGATGAATGTCTGTTTCGGCTTCAGTTCTGCGGTCATCACCTTCGGCATCTTTTGGATGCTCAATGGTTGGGTGCAAGGCATGGGATTCCCGCCCTGCGCGCGACTGATGACTCATTGGTTCTCGCCGCACGAACTGGCCACCAAAATGTCCTTCTGGAATATCTCCCATTCACTGGGTGGCGGAATCGCTGTCGTGCTGGGTGGCTATCTGGTCGGTTATGGTTGGCGGCTTTGCTTCATTGTCCCGGCCATCTTGGCCTTCTTGGGTGCCATTTTTGTGCTCCGAACCATGCGCGACACTCCGCCTTCGCTGGGACTGCCGGAAGTCGAGGGCACCGCGCGAAAACCGGCCGATGGCAAAGAGCACAATCCCGTTGTGGCCGATGACTA
>CAIYOY010000212.1 GCA_903927905.1 uncultured Verrucomicrobiales bacterium
AGCTTCTCAATCGCCTGGCAAATCGCGGAATCAGCCGAACCGCCATAGTACGCCTTGAGTTTGTAACCGTTGAACGCCGGAGGATTATGGCTGGCCGTCACCATTACTCCGCCGATCGCTTTATGTTGCTTGACCGCGAAAGAAACCGACGGCGTCGGCGTCGGACGATCCGTGAGAATCACGTCAAAATTATTAGCCGCAAAAACCTCCGCTGCCCGCCGGGCAAATTGATCGGAAAGAAAACGCCGGTCATAGCCGATCACGACTTTGCGGATGGTCCCGCGCACCGGCGAGCCGGTCCAAAAATCCCCCGTGGCCTGGCTGACGCGTTCCACATTTTGAAAAGTAAACTCCTCCGCGATCACTGCGCGCCATCCGTCGGTGCCAAATTTAATCTGTGCCATACAATGAAATAATAAAATTACAATAACGTCGCGGAAGCGGCCTTCTCCGTCAAATGCCGCATTTTTTTCACCGCCCCTTTCAAACTTTTTTGCCCAAACAAACCGGTACCGGCGACGAAGACATCCGCCCCGGCATGGGCGCATTCCGCGGCGGTCTTGAAATTGATCCCGCCGTCCACGACAATGTGATAACGAAGATTCTTCTCGCGCCGCCAGGCCGCCGCCTGTTGAATTTTCGGCAGTGTCTCCGTGATAAATTCCTGCCCGCCAAAACCCGGATTTACCGTCATGACCAGCAACGAATCAATCTGATGCAGATATGGTTCGACCGCTTGCATCGCCGTCGGAGGATTAATCGCCAGACCCACTTCCCGGCCCAACGACCGGATCTTCCAGATCAAAGGAATCACCTGCGTGTCCAACTCCACATGCACCGTCAACCGGTCTGCCCCTGCTTTAACGAACGGCTCCAACAACACCTCCGGTTGTCCGCACATCAAATGCACGTCAAACATCAGATTGGTGAAAGGCCGCACGGCTTTAACGACGGCGGGACCAAAAGAAATATTCGGCACAAACTGTCCATCCATCACATCAAGGTGAAGCCAGTCGGCCCCGGACCGCTGGACGCGGACGGTTTCCTTTTTTAACTGCGCAAAATTGGCCGCCAACAACGACGGAGCGATTATCATGCGGTCAAAGGGTAGTGAAACAGATGCAACATGGTAAAGAACCTTTTGAGACCCGTAAAAAAAAGGGGATTCGGTAGAATTTTTATTTGCCGCTTTTCGGAGCAGCGGTGCGGAGCGAAACAATGTGGACAGGCACGAGGGTGTCAATGTAACCATCTTTGCTGACCACACCTATTTCATTGGGCGCAATCAGAATAAACTCAGGATGCGGCACGTCATACTCCCGGCCATCCGAAGTCCGGATGATAAAGGGGCGAAACCCGCCGGTCAATTTCCTGCGAATTTTATCAACGTTCACCTCAAAAATTTGCCACAGGCAGAGTTTCCAGTCAATCTGTGATTTTCATTTCCAAAATAAGAAATCGTTCAAACGGTGGATTTGCTCTCCATCTTTCTTTTGGCGATTACTTTTTGTAAAATGCGATTAAAATCACCGGGGCGATGAACCGAATATTTTCCCTTTCGAGCATGACGAATGTTTTCCGCGACTTCAGGCGAATCGAGGTGCTTATCCGGCTTGTTCATGACCGGAGATTTAAGCCGCAGCTGGCGCCGGTGAACCAAATCCCGGCAACTTCGGCGGGATCGGCTTGGCCACTTCGGGCAACGTTGTCGCGGCGACTGCGCCACTCGGAGGATCAACTTTCGGCGGCGGAGGTGGCGGTGTGAAGGTGCCGGTGGCGACGATTTCTTTGACTTGAGTGCCATCCAGAGATTCAAACTCCAGCAAGGCATTGGCAATGATGGCCAGCTTGTCGCGATACGTTTCGATCAAGGTTTTCGCCACTTGATATTGCTCATTGATGATGCGCTTG
>CAIYOY010000213.1 GCA_903927905.1 uncultured Verrucomicrobiales bacterium
GTGATGAACGGCAGGCTGATGTCGTATTGCTGTGAACTTGACAATGCGATCTTCGCCTTTTCCGCTTCTTCCTTGATGCGTTGCAACGCGTCCGGCTGCTTGCGCAGATCCATGCCGTTCTCTTTTTTAAATTCGTCCAGGATCCAATCCATGATGCGATTGTCCCAGTCATCGCCGCCCAGATGAGTGTCTCCGTTCGTCGCCTTCACTTCAAAAACGCCGTCGCCGATTTCCAAAACCGAAATATCAAACGTGCCGCCACCCAAATCATACACCGCGATCTCTTCGTTCGATTTCTTGTCCAAGCCGTACGCCAGCGAAGCCGCCGTCGGTTCATTGATGATGCGCAGCACTTCCAAACCCGCGATGCGTCCGGCATCCTTGGTCGCCTGACGCTGGGAATCATTGAAATAAGCCGGCACCGTGATGACCGCTTGAGAGATCGTTTCGCCCAGGCGCGTTTCCGCATCGGCCTTGAGCTTGCTTAAGATCATGGCGGAAATTTCGGGCGGACTATAGACCTTGGTCTTGCCTTCCACTTCCACTTCTACCGCCGCGTCGCCGTTCTGGCCGCGCACAACCTTATAAGGCACGCGCTTGAGTTCTTCCTGCACTTCATCGAACTTGCGTCCCATGAAACGCTTCACGGAATAAATCGTGTTGCGGGAATTGGTGACTGCCTGGCGTTTGGCGGCATCGCCAACCACGCGTTCACCGGTTTTCGTGAAGGCGACAACGGAGGGCGTCGTCCGTTTGCCTTCGGAGTTTTCTAATACCACGGGCTCGCCGCCTTCCATGACAGCCATGCACGAGTTCGTAGTTCCTAAATCAATACCAATAACTTTAGCCATAAAAATTCAAAAGTACTCAAGCAGCACTTGTGCCAGCGTATTAAAAAATGTGTAACATGCTTATTGTAAACATAATACAAAAAGTGTAGTTCTGGTAAAGTAATTCATTGTGTGACACAATGGCGCATATCTATCTTTCAAAATGTCTCACTTGTGCCATAAGGCCCCACTCAAAGCTCCCACTTACGCTCGACATCAACCACAGAACCGAAGAATATTATCCTCATGCTGACTCGACTTTTATTCTATCTCCTCGTCGCCTTGGGCGGCGTTGGTCTGACATTGCAGATGGCTTGGAATGCCAAGTTACGGACCGGCACCGGGTCGCCCATCCTAACTACGCTGATCTCAATCACCGTCAGCTTCATTTCCCTGGCCTTGTTCTGGGCCAGCGGCGTGATGAATCGCGGTTCAGTTCCGGCCTTTAATTCACTTCCCAAATGGGCATGGTTCGGTGGGGTTTTCGCCGTGTATTATTTGGTGGCATCACTAATAGCGATACCGCGATTGGGAGCGGCCGCTGTGTTTTCTTTAGTCATCGCCGGCCAAATGGTCGGCGCACTGATTTTAGATTCAACCGGAGCTTTCGGTGCCACTCTAGTCCCATTGACCAGTTCGAGAATCGTGGGAACACTTTTACTGCTCGTCGGAGTGATACTGATTCAGAAGCGATAAAACTAACAGCTTTCGCTTTCCTGTTCTTTTTTATCTGCGCTGGGCGAGCCGGTTTTCAGCCATACCATCAATATCCCCACATCCGCCGGTGACACACCTGAGATGCGGGTTGCTTGGCCCAAAGTCGCGGGCCGGATTTTCCCCAGCTTTTGCCGCGCTTCCGTTCGCAAACTCGGGACTGTCGCATAGTCCACCCAAGCTGGAATGTGTTTATCTTCCAACGCCTTCAATTTCCCGACCTCCACTTCTTGGCGGGCAATGTAGCCTTCGTACTTCACCGCAATCTCCACCTGTTGCACCACCTCATCCGAGAGCGTCTCGTTGCGGCCGGGTAAATCTTTATATTGCACTTCGGTTCGCCGAAGCATCTGAGCCAAGGTATCCGGTCCCGACCGGGCCTTTTCCAAACGTTCCAATTCGGTCTCAATAGCCAACCGCTTTGCTTCGAACTTCCGATAATTCCGTTCCGGCAAAAGCCCTGCCTCATACCCCAACTGACTCAACCGCATATCGGCATTGTCCTGGCGAAGGAGGAGACGATACTCAGCCCGGGACGTGAACATCCGGTAAGGTTCAATGGTGCCTTTGGTGACGAGATCGTCTATCAGGACGCCGATGTAGGCTTCGTTCCGGCGCAGCACCACGCCCGGCCTTGCTTGGACTTTTCGAGCCGCATTTATCCCTGCCATCAACCCTTGGGCACCAGCTTCTTCATAACCGGAAGTCCCATTGATCTGACCCGCCAGGAACAGACCGGAACAAACCTTCGTCTCCAAGGTCGGGTGCAGTTGAGTCGGAAAGGCAAAGTCATATTCCACCGCATAAGCCGGCCGCATGATCTCGGCTTTTTCGCACCCGATGATGGTTCGGACCATGTCCACTTGCACCTCATAGGGCAGACAGGTCGAGAACCCGTTCACATAGATTTCATCAGTCGCAATCCCCTCCGGTTCCAGGAAAATCTGTTGCCGTTCCTTCTCGGGAAATTTCACGATCTTATCCTCAATGGACGGACAATAGCGCGGCCCCACCCCTTCAATAACACCAGAATACATCGGCGACTTATGGATGTTCGCACGGATGATTTCCGCCGTCGCATCGGTGGTGTAAGTGATATAGCAATGAAGCTGGCCATTGATCTTATCCAAAACCGACCCGGGCGGATATTTGCCCTCCGAATGCCCGACATCAATGGGATTAACCCCCGAATGTTCCACGTGGAACAAATCGTCTTTCCAGTACGTAAAATAGGGAATCGGCTCGTCGCCGGGTTGGGCTTCGGTCTTGGAAAAATCGATGCTCCCACGGAGGAGTCTCGGTGGAGTGCCGGTCTTCAGGCGACCCAGCTCCAGCCCAATTTCTTTCAGGGAACCGGACAAACTCATGGCCGCAGATTCGCCAGCCCGGCCGCCCGACTGCTGGTTCGACCCAATGTGCATCAACCCCCGCAAAAAAGTTCCGGTCGTGATCACCACCGTCTTCCCCTGATACTGAACCTCTAACGTTGTTTCAACCCCATAGACCGCCCCATCTTTATGCAAAATCTTCGATGTCTGCCCTTGCTTCACGTCCAAATTCGGTTCCCGCTCGCAAACCCATTTCAACCGAAATTGGTAAGCCTTTTTGTCGCACTGTGCCCGAGGTGCCCAAACCGAGGGACCCTTCTTCGTGTTTAACATCCGAAACTGCAACCCGGTCATATCCGTCGCCTTCCCCATTTCCCCGCCAAGCGCATCAATTTCCCTGGCCAAGTGCCCCTTCGCCAAACCGCCGATGGCCGGATTGCAGGACATCTGACCGATGGTGTCGGCATTGATGGTGAGGAGCAAAGTCGAGCATCCCATCCGCGCCGCCGCCAAAGCCGCCTCCACGCCGGCATGTCCGGCACCGACAACAATCACATCGTATTTTTTAGGGTAAATGAACATTTAATCTTTGTGCCGCGACATACGACCGTTGACTTAATTATTTCAAACCAACAGGAATACGGTTCTCCCTCCCCTCGGAGGAGGGCCGGGGTGAGGACGAACAACACTCTAACTTTCCTCCCTGTCCCCTTTCGCGTATTCTGCGTATTTCGCGGTTATATTTTTCTCTCTGCGATCTTTGCGTTCTTTGCGGTTAAATCATTCCATTTTATAAGTCGCCTCAAACAGCGTCTTCCCTGCCACCTTTCGAATCTTCCGATCCGTATTCGCCGCCAGATGTTCGCAGATTTTAAACACCTTTTCAACATCCGGTTCGGCGATACTCGTCGCAATCTGATCAACCGTCGCGGGGACTTTGTTCTTCGCCAACGCCGCCAAAATCTTGGTCTGCGCTTCAATCACCGTTCCGGCCGCTTTCTTTCCAGCCTCAACCCCAGGTTGATGATACGCATTAATATTAA
>CAIYOY010000214.1 GCA_903927905.1 uncultured Verrucomicrobiales bacterium
CATTATTCCGCTTTTGACCGCACAGATCTGTCCGGTTTTGATCGCACCACGACAGGAACAAACATGAGGCGGGAAAAGGCATTTGAGGTATTGGTGGGACGGGTGATGGCGACATTGCCGGATTCCATGGTGCAACGACAACAATTACTTGCGGCTCTGGACACGTGGTTGCCGTCCGATCATCCGATCGCTCCCCTGGTCCGGCAGATGCAGATCCACCTGGAAGAACTGCAAAAGCTGGAGAATCATTGGCCGGCTGGCAGCATCCCCGGCAAATAATCCAAAAGGGAAACTCCATGAAAAAAAGCAAAAACAGTTCCTTGCCGTCGGCAAAAAAGCCGATCTCAGTGCCGATTTTGGCCGATCTGACGCATCGTGGCGATGACACGTATGTCCTTAAACCCAAGGCGATAAAATGTGATTTGGACAGTTGGGTTCCAGTGACCAACGCTTCTAAAATCCTGGGGCTGAACCGGCGCTCCATTTATAATCTGATCGATCCAGAGCGGGCTTTGTTGGTGCATCGCCGGATTTTGCAGCGCAAAACCCTGATCAGCCTGAAATCCATCCAGTCTTTTCTGCGAGCGACGTCGGACCCGGATTTCTGGTCGGACATGCCACAAAGGAAAAGACTTCAGGCGGAGGTGCGGAAGGAGTTGGCGGAAATGGAGCCGTTGTCGTAGGCGCAACTTGGTCCTCGCACCATTTTTTGTGATTGACGCCTTTCGGACAAGGCAACGTTTTTTCCGCCGGGCGAGACGCACAGTCAGAACTATAGAGAGAAGCGTACCGCTGGTGCGAGGCTCTACGTCCGGCGGGACGCCCGACGCTACATTCCTTCGAGGCGCGCCTTTTGTCGTAGAAAGTCACCCTTTACGGTTCAGGTATTTTTGATTAGACAAAGGGGGACGGGAGGAGCGTCTTATCAACAAAGAGATGTCAGCATTGCCAAATTTTGAACGCCTATACGACGATCATGCGCAGGCGCTTTTTGCCTTTTTGCTGAATCTGTTGCGCAATGAGGCGGACACCCGGGATGTTCTCCAGGAAACTTTTATCAAGCTGGCTCACCGACCGGAATTGCTCAACGGAGTGCGCGAGGAACGCTCGTTTCTCCTGCGGCTGGCGCATAATCGGGCGATTGATGTGATGCGCCGGCAAGGGACGCGGGAACGGAATTATGAGGAGTTGGCCGGGGAGATGGAGTCGGTTTTTGCGGAAGGGAACAATCCGGACGAGCAAATTTTCCGGCAAAAACTTTCCGAAGCGCTGGGAGAATTGCCGCCGGATCAGCGGGCGGTGGTGCATCTGAAGCTCTGGGAGGGACTGACGTTTGAACAGATCGCCGAGGCTTTGGAAATTCCCAATAACACTGCGGCCAGCCGTTATCGCTATGGATTAGACAAATTGCGCGAGCGGTTGCGTCCCATATATGAAGAGATCAAATGAAGACTGATTTTGAAAAACTGTTGCAGCAACAGCCGGTAAAGAAAATTCCCGGCCACTGGCGCGCGCAAATTCTTCAAGCGGCCAATGCCGCCTCCGTCTCTCAACCAACAACTCTCAACTCTCAACCCAGTTGGTTTCACCAGTTGCTCTGGCCTTGTCCGCAGGCTTGGGGCGCGGTGGCGGCGGTTTGGGTGGTGATTTTTTTGCTGAATTTGAATTCATCAGGCCAAGCGCCGGTTATGGCGGCGGTGACGCCCACGCCGACACCGGAAATCATGGCGGCGCTTAAACAACAACGGATTTTCAAAGCGGAATTGATCGGCCTGTCGGAACCGATGGAAGAGCAGAAGGGTTACATTGCCCAACCAAGAAGCGAGTTGATCCGGCCCACTGTGGCCGTTTAAAACATTATGGAAACCAATAAATCAATCGAACCCGAACGCACCAAGGAATCCCGTTGGGTTCGCCGGGGAAAGCGCCTGCTGTTTGGGTTTGTTTGCTTCGTCACGCTGGTGACGTTGTGGCATGCGGAAGAAAATTGGCGCGGGAAACAGGCCTGGAACGAGTATCAAAAGGAATTGGTGGCCGAAGGCGAAAAGTTTGACGCCGCCAGTTATATTCCGCCCAAAGTTCCCGACGACCAGAATTTCGCCATGACGCCTTTTCTGGCGCCGATGTTTGATTTTTTTCCGGGCACGCAGAAGCAAAGGGACACCAATGGGGTCAATCGAATTTATGCTTTTGGCAATGTGCCGAGTAGTTTTAATCGGGATAAAGTGACCGTCCCCTGGCAGATCGGACAAACGACCGATTTTGCCGCGTGGATCAAAGACTGGCAGAAAGAAGTGAGCAAAACGAACAAAGACCTGCAAGTGATCCCGGACGGCGCCAATCTAAAGGATCGTCAAGAGGCGGCCAGAATTGTCCTGCAACTATTAAAACCCAACGAATCGGTGATCGAAGAATTTCGCGCCTCCAGCCAGAGGCCTTACGCGCGATTTAACATCGCCTATGACACCCCGGATAAATTCAGCATCCTCTTGCCACATCTCGCGGTGATGAAGCGGACCGGGCAAATTCTGCAACTTCGCTCTTCCGCTGAATTGGCTTTGGGCCAAACGGATGAAGCTTTCAAAGACATCCAACTGATGTTTTATCTGTCCGACGCCATCAAGGACGAACCGATGTTGATTTCTCATCTGGTGCGCATCGTGATCCTGAATATCGGTCTGCAATCCGTGTGGGAAGGCCTGGCAGACCATCGCTGGTCGGAAACGCAGTTGGAGCAATGGGAGAAACATATTCAGGGAATGAACCTGATCAACGAGTATGTGCGGGGCATACGGGGCGAACGGGATGTGTTAGGCTCTTCGTTCTTCGAAGAGTTAAGAACGGAAAACCGGCGGCTCGGCTTGATGAACCGGTTGTCTGTTGCCGGAGG
>CAIYOY010000215.1 GCA_903927905.1 uncultured Verrucomicrobiales bacterium
ACACTCTGTATTTTTTTAATAAGTTTCATCACGTTTTCGTGAAACTTATTAAAAAAATACGGAGTGTGCTGGATGGCACGGGACCGTCGAAATAACGGACGGCCTCCGGAAATCTTTAACTAACTTCTTCGTACGGCAAAGCGGTGGCAGAGGCGGATAAGCAGCAGGCATGACAGACGCTGCGGCTGGCATGACTGCTGCCCGCCTCTGCCAGCGCGTGCCACTAATATTCCGGGTGAGACATCGCTAAACCGAAACGCTGATATTGCATCACAAAGCGTGGTGAACCCGTGGGATTCGTGCCTCTGAGTGCGTGGCGACTGTCCTGCTCTAATGCTCTTATATTTTAAAAAGCAGGACAGATGACACGCACGAACTAATGTTCTGCGTGGGACGTTGGTGAACCGGAACCGTCCTCTGGCATCGAGGCGTTTATGGAATTGTTTCGGGACCATGATAATCACGGCGAGCGGACGGCTGCTGCGTAGGCACCTTGCGCCAGCACGGTGCCGGAGCAGGAGCCGGACGCGGACACGGCATGAGTTGCTGAATCGTGTGCGAAACTCATGGCCCGGCACTGGACCGTTAAAATTACCGTGAGCGGATGGCTGCCGCGCAGGCACCTTGCGCAAGCACGGTGCCGGAGCGGGAGCCAGACGCGGAGCATGTCTGATCCTGACACTCATCTGACTTTTCTCAAAACCGACGGCTAGTGACAAACAAATCCGCTCGTTTCCGGTGGTGTCTGTATATTTTACTCTCGGGCCGGGATAAATTAAAAGTGGATGCCCGTAAATACTTTACATCCTGAATACGAAAACCACCAAGATTGGTGGCGCACGTTGCGTGATGTGATGGAGGGCGACCGCACAATGAAGCGGGCGGGTATTCGGTATCTGCCACGGTTGGAGGGAATGAATGATTTGGAATACCGCTGGTATGTCGAAAGGGGATTCTTTTACAACGCCACGGCCCGCACGGTGCTGGGTTACCTCGGGATGATTTTTCGGCGCGAGCCGGTTCTGAAATTACCGGACCCTGGCACGGCGTTGGGCGATGCACTCAAAGCATTCGTGAATGATGCCGATCTGTTGGGCAAGGAAATATCTCATTACGCCCGCGAATTGACCACGGAAGTGGCGGTGATCGGTCGCGCCGGGACGCTGGTGGATTGGTGCGACGCGCCGGAGAATCGAGCTTACCTGACGTTTTACGGGGCGGAAGATATTTTGAATTGGCGGGAGCAACGCATCAATGGACGGATGCAAACGACGCTAGTGGTTCTGCGGGAACGCACGGCCAGCGGATTGAATGACGAGTTTGCGGTGGCGGAAGTGGAACGGCTGCGGGTGCTGCGGTTGGTGAAGGGGAAAGTGAGAGTGGAGAAAGAAAGCTCGTCCTCACCCCTGCCCTCTCCTCCAGGAGAGGGAGAATCGCTCGCCGCGTCTGTGACTGGAGCAGAGGGCTGGCATTATGTGGTGGAGGTTTGGGGGCGGAAAAAGGACGGGCGTGGTTCTGATGCGCCGGTGGGAAGTGAAGAAGGCGGCGGGGCGAGTTCTGGTTCGGCGGTCCCCTCCTCCACTGCGGCAAGTTTTCCGGCGGTGTCGGCGGTGAATCGGGTCGGGACGGATGCTCATGCTTTTGAGTTATTGGAGACGCGGGTTCCTCTGCGCCGGGGCAAGGCGCTGCCGAATATTCCTTTTGTGTTTCACGGGCCAAGTGCTTCCAAGGCGGCGGTGGAGCGGTCGCCGATTTCTGATTTGGTGGCGGCGAACTTGGACCATTACCGCATGACCACGGATTACAAACATGGGATGCACTTCACGGCGCTGCCGACTGCTTGGGTCTCGGGCTTCGACAAGGATGTGGTTTTGCGGATTGGTTCCAGCACGGCGTGGGTGACGGAGACGCCAGGCGCGACGGCGGGATTTCTGGAATTTAAGGGCGATGGTTTGCAGACGTTTGAACGGGCGCTGGATCGCGTCGAGCGATTGCTGGCGGTTTTGGGTGCGCGTTTGTTGGAATCACAAAAGCGGGCGGCGGAAAGCGCTGAGTCGGTGCAGCTCCGGCAAGCGGCGGACAGCAGCGTGATCGCGGGAATTGCGGTGGCGGTGTCGAAGTCGCTGAACAAGGCGTTGCAGTGGGTCGTTTGGTGGAACTCCTCGGAGGAACATCCTGACCAAGTTTCGAGCGGGGACATGCTGATTTCTCTCAATCGTGATTTCGACATCGTGCGACTGACGGGGAAAGAAATTCAAGCGCTGGTGGTGGCTTGGCAATCGTCGGCCATCAGTTTGGACACGGTGCTGCATCAAATGGAACGGGGCAGCGTGTTGCCTCCGGGCCGCAGTGCTTCGGAAGAAATGGAATTGATCAAAAAGAATCCTCCGCCACTCGCGCCACAACAACATACGCCTTGGGGACAAAGTGGTGGCGGAGAAAATTAAAAATTTATGACACTGAAATTCAAATACCAAAAGAAGGAAGAAATTCCGGCGGAACATCTGGCCTTTTACGCGGAGCGTGATGGTGCCTGGCAACTTGATGGCGACGGTGTCGCCGACAAAACGAAGCTGGATGAGTTTCGCAACAACAACGTCGCGCTGCTCAAGCAATTGGATGAGCAGAAGAAACGATTTGAAGGAATTGACCCGGACGCGGTGCGAACTCTGGCGGAAGAAAAGCGCCGCTTGGAAGAAGCGCAGCAATTGAAGGCGGGCGAATTTGATAAGGTTTTGGAAACGCGCGTGCGAGCCGTGAAAGGCGAAATGGAAGGGAAACTGTCGGCGGTGACTTCGGAGCGAGACACTTTGAACTCGCGGCTGGTGGCAATTCAGATTGACCAAGGCGTGACGACCGCCGCGACGAAACGCGGTCTCCGGGTCACGGCAATTCCTGACATCACGGCGCGGGCGCGAAGTGTTTTCAAGCTGGTGAACGGTGTTCCCACGGCTTTTGAAAACGATGGCAGCACGGTTCGCGTGGGCAAGGATGGCATCGCGCCTTTGACTTTGGATGAATGGGTTTCTGCACAAGCGGTGGAAGCTCCGCATCTTTTTGAATCTAACGCTGGCGGCGGTGCTGCTGGCAATCCCGGCGGTGTCGGGTCGGCAGTGGTCAAGAATCCGTGGAAGCGCAATAGCGCCGAATGGAACGTGACCGAGCAAATGACAATGTTGCGGAACGACCCGCAACGAGCAGCCGCAATGAAGCTGGCTGCTGGATAGAAATTAAGAGTGAGAGTAGAACTTGAAAACCCTACCTCACCCCAACCCTCTCCCTCCCGCGAAACGCGGGCCGGAGAGGGAGAAGACACCGAAAAAACAGAAAGAAAACATTTATGGCTAAAACACAAATCGCGGACGTAATCGTCCCCACAGAATTTGAAAAATATGCGATTCAACGCACGGCAACTTTGTCGGCGTTTTATCAGTCTGGCATTGTCCAGATGGACAATGAATTTGATGCGCTCGCCGAGCAAGGTGGGACGGAAGCGCATCTGCCCTTCTGGAATGATATTTCCGGGGCGCGTCAACCGCTGAGTGATTCCGCGCCGTTGGTCACCGCGAAAATCGGCGCAGACCAGGACGTTTGCCGGATTCACAATGACGGGCAAGCGTGGTCGGTGAATCAGTTGGCGAAGGCGTTGGCTGGAGATGATCCGATGGACGCCATTCTGGAACTCGTCGGCACGTATTGGGCGCGTATCAATCAGGGCGTTTTGATTTCGTCGTTGAAAGGAATGTTCGGCGCGGCGTCCATGTCCGGCAATCTGCTTTCGATTGCGAGTGAAAGCATCGCGGGCCAAAGCACGGCGACAAAGCTGACTGGTGCCTCGTTTGTGGATGCCTGTCTGCAACTTGGCGACCGCGCTGATCGGCTTGTGGCGGTGGCGATGCACTCCGCGACTGAGGCGGCTTTGAAGAAACTGGATTTGATTGACTTCATTCCTGACAGTGAAGGCAAGCCTGTCATCCGCGTGTTTCAAGGTCGGCGCGTCATCATTGACGATGGTTGCCCGGTTCGCGTTGGAACGACGGACGGAAATGTTTATACGTCTTACCTGTTCGGCCCCGGTGCCTTCTGCCAGGGCGCGGCCAAACTCAACAATCCGGTCCAAGGCGGCTTCGGAACGGAAGGCGTCGAACTTTCCCGCTCGGCACTGGATGGCGATTCCAATTTGATCAACCGCCGTCGTTACATCTTCCATCCGCGCGGTGTGAAGTTCACGTCTGCCTCGGTAGCCGGAAAGAATCCGACGGACGCGGAAATTGAAACGCAAACGAATTGGGTTCGCGTGTACGAACCGAAAAACGTGCGGATCGTGGCGGTGGTTCACAATAATTAAACCCTCACCCCTGCCCTCTCCCGCCTGACGGGAGAGGGAGCGGAGAAAGGAATGTATTTATGAAAATTCTTTCGTTGGAAAAGACAGCCAATTACGGGCGGCGATACTCGAACGTGCTGCGCATTGCGTCGAACGTGGCCGATGGCGAGACGGTGACAATCGCGAATGAGGTTTACGAAATTGATAACAACGCGGCCATTACGGCCGGAAATATCCTCGTGGACTGTTCCGGTGGCGTGACGCCGGTTCTGGCCGGTGCTGCTTTGGTGGCTGCGATCAACGCGAACACCAAACTGAAAATCACGGCCAAAGCAATCAGCGCCAATGAAATTCTGGTCACGTCGCGCACTGGCAAAGCCGGTCGCCAGCTTGCGTGTGCTGAGACGTTGGCCGGGGCAAACAACGCTTGGGCGGCGGCTCTGATGTATGGCGGTTCGGATGTTTTCAAGGCGGTGCAAATTCAATCGCGAGCCGTGAACGCAACTGAGGTCGCACTGGCCGCGATGCGGTTTGCCTTCACGTTCAATCCGGTTTCGGCGCTGGTGCAAGTGCGGACGGCGGCGGGTGCGGCGAAGGCTTGGGGCGGCACTACCACCCTGACGGGTGATCGGGTTGACCTGGCGAATACCGGTTCGACCGATTTCGCGTCAACAGATGTTGTCACGGTTTTTGCCGGGGAATAACTATGGAAGGACTTTATCCGATTATTCGCCGGAAACGCAAACCACTGGTTGACGTTACGCCACAAGTGAAAACGCCGGTCCCTCACCCTGGCCCTCTCCCATCCGATGGGAGAGGGAATGTTCCTCCGATCCCTGAAAATGAAAAGACACCGATACAAGATATTCCCGCCGCTCCCGTCAAAGGGTCGGGTAAGCCTGCGCGGTTGGTGGGCGGAGCGTGAGCAACGGCGGCGGCGCGAGCGTCTCGACTCCTCAACCAACACGGCTCCGCCAGTGTTGTGGCTGAAAGGGTCTGACATTGTTGGCAGTCCCGGTGATTCGATTGCGTTCTGGGCGGACGCAAGCAGTTATTCAAACAATGCGGCGCAAGACACGGTCTCAATGCAACCGACTTTGCAATCGGTCACGTTTGCGGGGAAGACCTTCAAAGTGGCGCGGTTCGACACAGTGGACGACGGAATGATTACCCAGGCCATTATCAACGATCCTACGCCCTATTCCATTTTTGTGATTTGGCGTCCGGCTGATCTTTGGACCACTTCGGCCATCATCTCCAGCGGTGATGAGGATTGGTTGATGGGAACGGACGGCGGCAGAATGCTTTGCTACTTCACTAATTGGAGCGGCGCGACTGTACCGGATGCGATAAACACGGATGACTTTTATCTTTTTGAAGTTCGCATCACGCCCGGCGAAGATCCAACCGGAATTTATATCAATGGGGTCCAGACCTATGTTTTTCCCGGTGGTGGTTCGGATGCACCGAATCAAGTCATGCTGGGGTCGTCGGGCAGCAATCCTTATCCGGGCGGATGTGATGCGGCGGAAATCATGATTTACGACCGGCAGTTGCCGGATGACGAAGCGGCGGATGTTCGGGCGTATTTTCAGGCGAAATACAATTATCTGAAATTATGAATCAGCGTTTTCTCATTATCATTGCGGCGGCTGATCGGGACGCGGCCAATTCCTTGGCGAAAGCGCAATTCGATACGGCGGGCGGGGAAAAGACTTTCTCGGTCGGGCTTTCGGCGAGTGGCGCGGCTCCGGCGTCGCATTACTGGTGTTCGGCTTTGTTCACGGGGGATGGGCCGGAAAAGTTGGCGGCGGCACAGGCGGTGTTTCCATCGGCGGTGGTGCAAACTTATGACGCGGATGGTGATCCGGGGTTTCCTGGGCGAACGATTGCCAGCTTGGGTTTGAAGCAAGTGGTGAATTTACCGGGAGGTGCGCCATGGCTTTGACGCTGGTTAAAGAGGATGGGACGGGATTGGTGAATGCAAATTCGTACGCGGCTGCGGCGGATGGGGATGCTTACCACGATGGGCATTTGTACGCGTCGGCTTGGACCGGGGCGAGTGACGGGGACAAGGAAAAGGCGCTGGTGATGGCGACGCGGTTGATTGACGCGGAATGTGAGTTTTTGGGTTTCCACAAGTCGAACACGCAAGCTTTGCAGTGGCCGCGCGTCCAGGTGCCTGACCGGGAAGCGAGCGGAGTGTTTTGGGCGCCGGGTCTGGTGATTGGACTTGGCCCGGCTGCGCCCTTGTATCTTTCCAGTGATGTTGTGCCGCCGTGCGTGGTGCAAGCAACGTGTGAGTTGGCTCGGGAATTTCTGGTGACGGACCGGACGGGGCCGCCGCTGGGGGAAGGTTTGAAATCGGCTTCGGTGAAAACGACGACGGCGACGAAGACCGGCGGCACGACGGGGACGGCTTCGTCTTCATCGGATGCGTCTGCTTATGTTTATGACCGGGCTGATCGCCGGCCTATATTAACGCGAGTGGTTGAATCTTTGCTGCGGCGGGTGTTGGCGAGTTCGCCGGGGAGCATGACGGTGAAGTTGGTGAGGGCGTAAATTCTGTTTACCCCATGGTTTACCTTAACAATTCTTCCTTCGTAGATGGCATTGCGGATTTTCCTCTACCACGATTATTAAAGCGTAAAGACTCAATTGACGATAAATTGCTTGCTCCTACTGAGTTTTTTGAGAAAGCTTTTGAGAACGAAGAACCCGAAAATATCAATATGGCAGAACGCGAATGGGCTGTCCCAAAATTTTCAAAAGCAAAAGTGGATAAAGCTGGAACTGATCTTTTTTCGGAGGATTTGTTTTACTCTGGAAACTCATTAGAAATTATTGATAATTGGCGTTCTGCACATAATTATCCTTTAAACATTCTTCAAGACGGTTTGCGCAAAAGGGCAAAACCTATTTACAATGACTGCATTATTTCCCAACGAATAAAAAGATTATCTTCGATTACTGCGAAATTACGCCGATTCCAAAGCATGCGGCTTTCAGTGATGCAGGACATTGGTGGATGTAGGGCTGTATTAATCTCCGTCAAACAAGTTGAAAAACTGGTTCAAAATTACAAAAAAAGTGACATCAAGCATAAATTGCAGCAGGAAGATGATTATATTAAAAACCCGAAACCTTCTGGATATAGGGGCGTTCACCTTATTTATCGGTATAACGGAAGGAAATCTGAATACAACGGTTTGAAGATTGAAATACAAATTCGATCTCTTTTCCAACATGCTTGGGCAACTGCGGTGGAAACGGTGGGAATGTTTATACAACAAGCTTTGAAATCGAGTCAGGGACATCAGGATTGGTTGCGCTTCTTTGCATTGATGGGCACTGCCATTGCTAAACGTGAAAAAAGCAACCCTGTTCCTGGGACGCCGACCGAAGATTCTTTGCTGAAATCGGAATTAATTGAATATTCAAAAAAACTCGATGTTGAAAACCATCTTCACGCTTACGGGGAAGCGCTTCAAGAATTAGAAAAACTACAAGATGACGCACATTACTTTCTTCTCACTCTTGACCCCTCAACAAAAAAACTTGAGATCGTTGGGTACTCGGATAAAGAGTTGCAAAAAGCGTCTGATGCTTACCTAACAGTTGAAAAGCAAATTAAGGGAAGCAGCAAGGATGCCGTCTTGGTTTCAGTTGATTCTATTGCTACACTCCGTAAGGCGTATCCGAATTATTTTTTGGATACAAAAATGTTCGCCGACTTGGTTAAAGAAGCAATTGCCTGAACTGCCTTTTTTGGATTGGAAAGCGGCTGGCCTGGTTGTGTAAAAATCTGGAGTCATCGGCGGATGGGGAGGGTTTCGCGCTGGCGGCAGCGGTTGCAGACCAGGAACACGGTCATTTCACCGGCTTCTTCGTCCATTTGGGTCACCACTCTAAGTTGATAGGAATTACAGCCAAGGCATTTTACATCGAACTTGCGGAACGGGCTGGCCGCCGGTGTTTGGCGCGGCTGGTAATCTTCCCGTCGCATAAAGGCGCGTGCTGCGTTCATGGCCAGACCTTACGCCTACGGGTTGGACAATGGCTGTCCAAGGGGGGAGGGAAGTTGAGGGTTGATGGCGGGGAATAAGGGAAAGGAGCTAAGTGCCCTGTTTTAGAAAGATGACGCGGGAAATGTCGCGCCGTCCTGCCCGCTTGTTATGCAGGGCGATCTCGGCGGTGTTTTCGGTCCAGTTTTCAACCTGGTAATCCCCTTGGTAGGTCCAAGCGCGGTGTTCTTCTTCGTAGATGAAGATCGGGACGGGGAAGCTCTGTCGGCAAAATAGCTCGGCTGGCTCGGTGATGCGGGCGAAATCGCCGGGCAGCAGAATTTTCGGCGCATCAGGATTGTACTGCCGGCGAAAGCATCCGCAAACGACATGGCCCTTGTGCATGGGCAGAAATCCTGTGGTTTGACCGTGAAGCTGATCGGAAATTTGTTGACGGGTGTATGGCTGGCCTTTTTTGAAGCGATCTGCACCTCGCAGAAAATCGTGCTCTAACTGGTGGCATTTGGCGCAGAGGACTTCAAGTTCTGCGAGTTCGTATTCCCATGGAGGGACACGGCGGTAAACGCGGTGATGGACATGCAGGGTTGAACGGTCGTCTGAGCAACGGATGCAGCGCCAGTCGGCGGCGTCGAGTGTCTGTAATCGTTTTCGTTGCCACCGTGGATCACGCAACTGGTCGCTGTAGAATTGGGCTGTCGGCATGGCGGGGTGCGATGTCCTACGAGATGGTTTTGCGGAGCATTTTGCTGATGTAGGTGGCTTTGTCCTCGGTTTGGAAAAGGACATGGCGGGACTCGAAGGCGGCTTTGGACATGGGCTGGCCGGTGCCGGGGGTGAGCCAATGTTCGATTTGCTGGTGGCGGGTGGAGGAAATGATGAAGGAATTGAGAATGACGTTCGGGTCGGCCAGGCGTTTCTCCAAGGTTTTGATGGTCTTGAAAAATTCTATTTTCGGATCGTTCGCGCCGTCGAGGTTGCGGATGCCTTTGGGGTCAACGAAGGAAACGTATTGTTTGCCATCAACCAGCAGCCAGACGATGAAGTCGGGGTAGAAGTTGCCCGCCTCGAAAAAGCCGATGCCCCGGCCCCGGCTGAGATTGCGCAACAGGTAAAGTTCCTTGCCAGCAAAGAAGGCAGGATCGGTTTCGTAGAACTTTTTCAGGTCCAGAACAAAGTCGCGCTCGCCTTCGTTCAAGACGACGGGGCGGACATCAACGGCGGCGCTGTTGATGTAAATCAGCGGCTGGTAAAGGTGCGGGCCGAAACAAATGGAACGGAACGTGCCCCATTCGATTTGTTTCAATTGCTGGTTGGTGACGGCTTCCTTGACCTCGTTTAATTTGGCAATGATTTCCTTGGCGGACTGGTCAATGAGAAAGCGGTATTCGGTGATGAAATTCTCGTCGTTCTCATCGAGGATTTCATAGCGCAGTTTGGGTGACTCCCAAGCGGATTTTTTCGTTTTGAAAAAGGCATCGCAGTATTTTTTCAGGAGGGCGATGGCGATTTCCTGCCAGCGGGCGACGCGGTCAAAGCGGCCAATTTCCATTTCCTGCGGCGGGATGAAAAGGGTGTACCAACTCTGATCCTGCAACAAAGCGCGGCAAGCGTCCGGGGGCAAGTCCAGATTGAACCAAGCCCGCTCGTTTTTGAACTCCTGCAACTGGCGGTCAACATCGCGCCAGTCGAAGAAGGCAAGGTGTTCATTGGTGAGCTTGGCTTCGTGGCGCGGGGCAAGATCGGCTGATGCGCCAAGGCCGGGAGCCTCGCGGCTCTGGATTTTGGGGTACCAGTCGAGGGCGATGCGACGGTCCCGCATGTCGGCATCCGGCGGGCCAAGGGCGGGCTTGGGGCCGTTGCGTTTGAAGTCGAGGTCTTCGGGCAAGCGCAAGATTTTGAGTTTCTGCGAGCCAAGACTTTTGAAGGTGGGCAGGATAAATTCGATGCGGTCGTCGTTGGGCGGGAGTCCTTCCTCCTCCAGGTATTCTTTGAATTGCTGCATGAATTGGGCGCGGACGCCGAAAACATTGAGAGTTTCCAAAAGGCGGATGTGTTCCGGCCTTTTATTGCGGACCTCGTCAACTTTGTCGCTGCGTTTCAAACCGAAGTTGTAGCCTTTGAGGCGCACACCGCGCCCGAAAAGCTGGATGATTTGCGCCCCCTCGGTCAGGCCGACATTCATCAGGCCCATGGTGCTGACGCGCCAACTGCTCCAGCCTTCGGTGAATTTCTTGGAGCCGATGAGCAAATTGATTTTGGAGTCCGGTTCGTTCAATTCGGCGAAAAGGGAATTGGAGAAAGGGCGTTCGGTCACAATCAACCATTCGGGGTGCAAGCCGCAGAGATCCCAGAGCTTGGCAGCGTCGCCGACATTGATCACGCCAAAGGCTTCGTTATTATCGCCGATGCGGAGCGCGATTTCGCCGTCGCTGCCTCTCAGGAGATCCACATGTAAAGCTGCGACCTTGGACGTGTTGAAAACATTTTTCAGGATGTCGGTGAAAACAGCAGCAGGGGCGAGGCTGCTTTCCACAAGGAAAGGGAAGGCGCTTCTGAAAATGTCGTTGCCGTGATCATTGAGCAATCCCGTATTGCCGGAAAGAAGGCGCTGAATCCGGGCGATCGAATCGGTATCGCCTTTGATAAATTCGGCGAGAAAGAGCAGGACATCAACCACGTCGGAAACGTCTTTCCGGCCTTCGGTGCGGACGGCGGTCACTTTGCTGCCGACCAGAATCCAAAGGGGGCGCTCAATCAGGAAAGGGCGGAAGCCGCGCTCCTGCTGCCCGAAAAGGATCAATTGCTGGTAGTAGGCGAGCAAACAGGCGGTGAGGTAAAGGCGGCGGGTCTCTTCGTCGCGGTCGTCGGCCAAGTTTAGAATCCGGTAATCTTTGCCAAAGCCGTCGCGGTAAAAGTATTTATAGGAGTAATCAAAAAGAACACACTTGGCGTATTCCTGGGTAAGCTCCGGTTTGTTGGCGGCTTTAAGCGCCTGGCTGAATGTGGCGGAATACTCAAAGGTGAAACCGTTTTCGCAAAGGCGGTCGCGGTTGCTTTTCCACTTGAAGCCGCCCGCGCCCCGGTGACCTTCATCCACCAGCACGAGGTTGTTGCTCTCAAAGGCGTCCACGGCGATGGTTTTATCGCCGCTTTCCTCCTGCAATTTGGTGATCTCCAGAATTTCGACCGATTGGCCGGCGAAAAGTCCCCGGCCATCTTTGGAGAAGATTTCCGCTTCGATGCCGCTGGCTTCCAACTCCTCCAAGTGCTGGCGGGAAAGTCCTTCGTTCGGGGTGAGCAAAATGGTGCGGTTCAATTCGCGCTCGCGTCCGTGCAATTTCAGGTAGTGGCGGTACTGGAGAATGTTGATGTGCATGAGCAACGTCTTGCCCGAGCCGGTCGCGCTCCAGAAAGCGAGCTTGTGCAAGTCGTCGGCGGTAAAGGCGCTGAGTTGGTCGCGCTCGGCGATGGTGGCATTGAATGTGGCGAGGTGCGAATTGAGATCGGCCAAAAGCTGGCTGGGGTCGCGGAAATAGCGGTCCAGATAGATTTCGGTAAACAGGAGCGCAAGGTATTGAAAGTATTTCCAGCGGATGGGCGCGGCGCGGCGGGTGCTGATGGCCTGGGTGTGGCGGACGATGTTCTGGTCGTAAAGCAGCAGGACATCGCGGGAAAGCTGTTGGCGCTTGAAAAGGCGATTGGCGATTTCATGGTGAAAGCGAGAGATGTTGTTTTCATCAACGCCTTCAAGGCTGGTGTCGTGCAAGCCATCGGTGAGGGGGATGAAGGAGTCCGCCTCGAACAAGCCGAGAATCCACTGGTTCAAAACCAGTCGCTGGTCGAAGCGCAACGCGGGTGTCTGCGGCTTGCGGGTGCGGCGGTTGGTGGCTGTGGGTGCGGCGGGCATCGCTCAATTCTTGGCCCAAATAAATCTGCGCTTCAAGCTGTTAAATCGGTCGTAGCCGATGGCCTTGTCGTGCTGCAAGCGGCCAACAAGGATGCCGGGTGCGATGTTCAAGCCGGCAGCAAAGCAACTGATCTCGGTCCCGGTAAACACTCCGCGTCTGAGGAAAGCAGCGTACTGGTCCTTTGGGATGAGAAAATCGGCGGCGAAATCGTTGGCGTCTTTTTCCGCATCGTCACCGTCTTTAAGCCCCTCGACAAAGACGCCGTTTTTGATTTCCTGCAAGACGTGGCGGGCTTCGTGGAAAAAGGTAAACCAGAAATGGTCGTCGGACTTGTAGAGCAAGCTGAGTTGAATGAGCGCCTTGTCTTTGGTCAGCCAATATGTCGCGCCGCTGACGCGGAGTTTTTTCAACTCCGGGGTGAAAACGAGCGCGACCCCGGCCTCGGCGCAAAGTTCGCGCATTTGGGGCTGGAACGCGTCCGCATTGGTTTTGGTCAAGGCGCGAATTTTTTTCAGCGCCCCATGAAATTTATCCGCGTCGAACGGCGCGGTCTGAACCTTTTGGGCGTCGAGTTCGCCTTTGCGCAGCCAAGCCGAGACGATGCCAAGCTCATTGGTGGCCACTTTAGATTTACGGAAGTTAACGGCAAACTTGGTCCAACATGCTTCCCATAGATCGGGCGTAGCGGTGCCGTAATAGGCCAGGGCCAAGCCGACTTGCTCCTCTTCGCTTTGTCCAGCAGGGAGCCAGCATTTTTCGATCATCTCTTTAAACGGGATGCGTTTCAGCCAGGAAATCCCGGCCTGAAAAGTCTCCTGCTGTTTTTTCCGGGCGAGAAATTCCTGGTAGTTGGCATCAAGATTAAGCCAAAAGGCGGCGGGAGTGCCGAGAGCAGTTTCCAGCTTCACAGCGGTTTCCGCCGTGATGGGGGCGACGCCCTGAACGATCTGGTTGACGGTCTTACGGCTCAAGCCGACACGATCAGCCAAGTCAATTTGGGTCATGCCCAAGGCTTCGAGCGTCTCGGCGAGAGTGTCGCCGGGGGGAGTTCGATCCAACGGGGCATAGCGAATGGGAGTTTTTTCAGCCATGATAGTCTATTATTTCATTAACGGTTATTGCCGTGACGCTTTTCCAGTCCAGTCCGCCGTCGTCTTTGCAGGGAACGGGGTCGTGCGCGGGGGCAAACAAAAGCCTGTAGGGATGATCCAAGTCCACAGCCAACTGGCCTTTCAGATTACCGGTCAACTCGTGACATCGAGCGCCGGGCAAGGACCGCATCATTTCCAGGTTTGTCGCCGCCGCAAGTTCGTCGAGCCTGCGGCGAAGCAATTTTCCGCGCCTTTCGCCCCATTCCCGCTGGGCACTCTCGATGGTTTCGGAGTGCTTGCGGAACTTCGATTTACGGAAATATACATCCATGTGATCTTGCCGGCAAGGATTTTGTTTACCTATTTGGTTACACGTTTTTCCCGATACATCAAACGTCCTGCACGTCGAACATGAGGCGTTTGAACTCGTCCTCGGTGCGGCGGACTTTCCAGGTCTCGTCGGCCCGTTTTAGGTTTTCAAGGTTGTTGTCGCCGTTAACGTAGATGACGGCGAACTCCAGGTCTTTGGTGTTGTAGCCTTGTTTTTGGAAAAAGGCGTCGAGGTCGGCGTTATTCTTTTCGGTGACGTTGCGCCAGATGACCAGGACTTTTTCACCGGCGGGATTTTCGCCCTGCACCACTTTGAAGCCGCGGATGGTGTCCATGTGGGCGACGCGCAAGCCGAGCAAGTATTGTTCCACCCGCGACGTGGCTTCGGCTTCGATGTCGTCCAGGTGCATGATCTCGTTCTTGATAAAGAAATCGAGTTCGCGCCGGAGAAAGCCGCCGATGTCCTTGTGAATGAAATAATCGAAGGAGTTGCGGGCGGTGTAATCGGCCAGGTGTTTTTCCAGCAGGGTGCGGTTGGGGTTTTTCTCGGTGGGGCGCAACCCGGAAAGGTGGCCGTAAAAAGGCGCAAATGCAGGAGTGCCAAGCAGGGGCAGGACGGTTTGGACAGCTTGGGAGTTTAGATCGGCCTGTTTGCGTTTATCGGTGTCGGGGCGGTACTCGAAGCGGATGATGAGTTCGCCGTTAGCTTCCTGCACCGGCTCGGCGGCAAGAATGAAACGGCGTTCCTGGCCGGTGGCGGCTTTCTTGTTGTCCGCCTCGGTATCGGCCTCCACCAGTTTGAAATGGACGCGGCGCGGCGATCCGCCGGGGCCGATGTCCCCGAGCCGGAAAGTGTAATCCCGGAGATATTCGCTGGTCTTAATATAGTACTGGTCGGCATTGGCCCAATGGAGTTTCACTTCCTCGCCTTCGTAGGGGATGGCATAGACGCCCGCCTTGTAGCGGCGCAAGGCGAGAAAATCGCCGCCCTGATAATAGCGGCGGAAGAAATTGGCGAGGTCGGAGAAAATTTCGTTTTCGAGTTCGGCGGGATTGGCGTGGGCTTCGATCCGGGCCTGTAATTCTTTGACCTTGGGAATTTGCTCGGCCTGTTCGCGGGTGAGGCCCATGCCCACGGCAGTGGCGATGGCCTTGGCCTTCTCGGTTTCCAGCGCAGCGCGGTCGCCGGTGTCCACGGCGGCAAGGGTCTGGCGGACCTGGGGCAGGAGATCGTTTTCCAGAAAGTGGGTGACTTCAACGCGCTTGGCGTTCATCACGCGGTAGATGCCGAAATCGAGGTCGGCCTGGTCGAGCATGAAAAGCTCGGCCAAGAGTTCTTTAAGTTTTTCGAGATTGGTCATTGTGCGCCCGTGCTATCTGATTTTTTGTCAGATGTTGGGGCAGCCCGCATGGGAAGGAAAGCCAGAATTATTTCGCGCTTGGCGCGTATGCCCTCGGGAGTGCGCTCGACCAGATTTAATTTTTCCAATTCGGCCACGTCACGCTGCAAAGTCTTGGGACTTTTGGTGGCGTAGGCTTTGGCGAGGCGAGGCGTGGTTTCGGTAATTTTAGCCAGCGGCACGGCGACGGCAAGAGTGCCCAAATCGAGAGCGATATGGCGCTGGCGGATATCGGACGCCTTCATTTTGTCGCGGAACATTTCATGGACGAAGTTGCGCCAGGCGACGTCCCATTGCTGCTCCCGGACCAGATCAAGCTGCCCACGCAAACCATCCACCAACCCCTGCACGGCGTAATCAAGGAAAGGAAGGATGTCGCCACCGGATTTACTGGCGTAATCAAGCTGGCGGTAATACTCCTGCCGGGTGTGATTGTAATGGTTGCTTAAAAGATGGGAGACGGGGGACGGAACGCCGGCGGTGAGCAGGAGTTGGAACTCGACCAAGCGGGCGGTGCGGCCGTTGCCGTCGCCGAAAGGATGAATCCAAGCGAGGTAAAGATGGGCGAGGACGGCTTTGATAATGGCATAAACAATGGCGTCGGCTTGCGGGGCATGAAAATCATCGCCATTGAGCCAATCACAAAGTTTCTGGAGAAGGAACTCGCAATCTTCCGCCGGAGCGCCGCGATAACGCAAGACGCCGACGGAATGGGCGCGAATCTGGCCGGGGACAACTTCCGGTTCGACTTTCAATTTGTCAAGCACAGCGGCATTGAACTCCTTGAGTTTTTCCACATTGAGAGGCACTGGCTGGCTGGCCTTAAGAAGCTGGCCAATTTTATTGCAGGCACCGAGGACATTTTCAATTTCCTGCTGGAGATATTCCTTGGAAGGAGGGAGTTTGAGGGTCCCCTCCAAAATCTGGCGAACTTGGTCCTCGGTCAGGGTATTGCCTTCAATGGCGGTGGTCCCCAAAACGCCCTTGGCGAGATAAAGTTTGTGGAGTTCCTGGGCAACGGATGGGCGCAAGGGAACGCCAGCAATGTGCTCACACTTCGACCGGGCCTCGCCCAAATTCATCCAAAGCCTTGGCGCGGCGTGCTGTAAATTCACCTGAAATTTTATCCATGGATGTGTCGTTTCGTATGTCCGCATTTTTGTCTTGCTGTATTGCTATGTAGCACAGGCAATATCAATGTCTTACACGCAAGGCAATATAAATCTGTCTGATATTTTGTCCAGTCCTCTGACGATCTTTAATTATTTTAAATAACTTGCCAGCGAATGGAAAACAAATGCTCGCTGGTGGTGCGCTGACTGAGACGTTTTTCCAAGTGGTCAATGAGGGTGTCGCGCCGCTTTTTGATGCTGTCCTCCACGTCGAAGATGCGCTGGCGCTGGGTGCGCTGGGTCTTTTCCAGTTCGCGGATTTGGTTTTGGAGGGCGTGCTGGTCGTCCATGGTGGCGGCAAGCCGGGTCTGGCGGTTCAAGGTTTTTATCTGAGCCTTGGTGTCGGACAATTCTTTTTCAGCGGCCATGACCATATCATCGGCCCAACGCTCCAATCGCTCGCGCTCCGCCTGAAAAATTTTGCTGTTGGTTTCCAGCGAGCGGGCGATGGTGGCCTTGGCGTGGCGGGTGGCTTCCTGCTGCAATTTGGCGGGCGGCTGGGCGTCCGTAGGGGTGGCTTGCACGGTGGCATTGCACCGGAAAAGTTTCTCGCACGTTTCCTGATAAAGCGGATTGCCCTGATCCATGAAGGCTGAAAAGAGCATGTGTTCCTCGCGCTCGAAAGATTCGATGGTGAGTTTTTGCAGCAGCAACCAACCGGATTGACCCTGCAATGCTTCCACCTCGGCAATGCGGGTGGGGTGGGCGCTAACATTGAAAACGACGGTGGCAACGGGGGCCGCGCATTTCCGGCCGGTGTCCAAGACGTGTTCGCCCAAGGGGTGGGAGAGGCGGTAAAGAAATTCGCCGGGGACGTTCGGCTCGGGCTTGGGGATGTCAATGCCAGCGGGCGAGCGGGATTTCCATACCTCCATGAAGTCGCCGGGTTTGGTTTTGGAAATGAGCTTGTAGCGTCCGAGATGGATTTCCGGCTTTGGCGTGGTGTGGAGATCGAAGGCGAGCGCGTCGTCGTCGAACTTGGCGCTATCGCGCAGCATGAAACGGCTGAGCGCCCAAAAGATACGGCTGACGCGGTCAAGCTGCACCCATGTCCGGTCCAGTTGGAATTTCAACCGGGCGTGAACGTCTTCGTCAAAGTGTTCCAACAAGGCACTTTTGGTTTTGTCTATCCGCTCGCGGATGCTGGCGTCCATTTCGGCCTGGAGTTTTTGGAAGGCCTCGGCGATGGCGTCCTGGGAACGGCAGCTTTGATAGATGGCGAGAATACGTTTCTCAAAATCAACGCCGGATTCAATGGAGCCAAGGACTTCGTCGGACGCGCCAAAGACGCCGTTAAAGAGGTTGAATTTTTCACCGAGCAATTCCAAAACGCGGCGGTCGGCATCGTTGCGTTCGTTTAAGAAATTGATGACAACGACATCGTGTTTCTGGCCGTAACGGTGGCAGCGGCCAATACGCTGCTCAATGCGCTGCGGATTCCAGGGCAAATCGTAATTGATAACGAGCGAGCAGAATTGAAGGTTGACGCCCTCGGAGGCGGCTTCGGTCGCGATCATGATGCTGGCCTGGTCGCGGAAGTTTTCGATGATGGCGGTGCGGATGTCCACGGGGCGCGAACCGGAAGCGCGGCCCGTGCCGGCATTGGTGGAAAGCCAGTTCTCGTAAACGGCTTTTGAATCGGGGTCGGAATTGGTGCCATTGAATAGCACGATCTTCCCGGCATAGCCGTTGCTGGCGAGGAAGGAGCGGAGATATTCCTGGGTGCGGCGCGATTCGGTGAAGATGAGCGCCTTTTGGCTGGCTCCCATTTTCAGCATCTCGGCAAAGCCGATTTCGAGGGCACTGAGCAAGGAACGGGATTTAGTGTCAATGCCGATGCCCCGCGCCCAGCCGATGTAGCGGTCAAGCTCGGTGATTTCAGCCTGGAGTTTGACGGGGTCGAGCTTGGCCTTTTCCTCGGCGGGCGGCGGTGTGCCTTCCGGGTTGTCGGGAAGCTCCAACATCTCATCGAGGTAATCGGTTTCCAGTTCGTCGGCATTGATGAGGGTTTCGACGATGTTTTCCTCGGTCGGCTGGCCGTCGAGCATTTTTTGCAAGCGGTCTTTCATCGTTTCCAACGTGCCAGCGATGGCGTGGCTGGAGGAGGCGAGCAACTTGCGCAGAATGAGGGTGGTGAGGGAACGTTGTTGGACCGGGATGGAAAAGGAATCGTCGCGCAGTAAGAACGCGGAAACGGTCTCGTAGAGCTTATGCTCGTCGTCGGTGGGACGAAACGGGCGCGTGATGGCGCGGCGCTGGGTGTATTGAATGTATTCGGTGACCTGGTTGCGAAGGGTGCGCTTGGTGAAGCCGGTCAGCCGGGCGCGAAGATCGGCAAGGTTGCTGTCTTTCCCAACGTATTGAGAGCGGAAGGATGAGACGTCGCCGAAAAGATTTTCGTCAATGAGTGAGGCAAGGCCGAAAAGTTCCATCAGGGAATTTTGCAACGGCGTGGCGGTGAGCAGGAGCTTGCGGCGATTCTCCAAGGCCCAGCGAAGGCGCTGGCCCATTTGATTGTTGGGCTTGTAGGCATTGCGGAGTTTGTGGGCTTCGTCAATGACAACGAGGTTCCAATCAACGGCGCGGACATCGCCCTGCATGGCGCTGGCAAAATTGATCGAAGTGATGACAACGCGGTCGGTCAGGAACGGCGCCGGGTTGCCGCCGCGCTGGGCTTTGCGGTAGGCAGTGGCGTCCAGGATGGTGGTTGGGACGTTGAATTTTTCCTCCAATTCCAAGCTCCATTGCTTGCGGATGGAGGCGGGGCAGATAACGAGAATACGACGACGGCGCTCGGCCCAAAGCTGGCAAAGGATCAATCCGGCTTCGATGGTTTTACCCAAACCGACTTCGTCGGCGAGCAGGACGCCTTTGCTGAGCGGCGATTGAAGGGCGAATAAGGCGGCGTCAATCTGGTGGGGGTTCAGGTCAACAGTGGCGTTGAACAATGAGGCGGAGAGACGGTCAACATCGGCAGAGGGCCTTTGAAGCGTCAGTTCATGCGCGAAATAGCGGGCGTGATAAGGCGTTATGGTTTCCCCGGTCACAGCGGGGAAAGGAATAACGGGAATGAGCGGAAGGCGCAATGCTAAAGGGGGAAGGAAAGGGAAGCGGGGTGAAACCGCCGGTCAGCGGCGGTTTAATGCACAGTGGCAATCGCGGGAGAATAATTTATCGAAAAACTTTTTTGAGAGGATGCCGGTTTGCTTGGGCTTGATGCCTTTACCTTCTCTCGAAGGCGCGCCACGAAAACTTCCAACTCTTTGCGCTCAGTTGGATTGGCGCATTGCTCTAATTTCTTCTCAAAAAAAGCTAACGCTTGCGACTCCTGGCCTTCAATATATGCAAAACTCATATTATCTATCGAGTAGGCGATACAATTCTTTTTGCGCTATCCATTTAAATCCACCTCTATGGGTAACAAGCGCAACATCAATCTCGCCCCCAACATTCGGCAACTGACCAGAAAATCTTTGATAATCTGATGTTGTTCGTATCAAAAACTTCGCATAATCAATCGCATCTTGCAACGAAAAGGCTTCAAAATTTGCTCCAGCATTACCATTTGGCCAAAGAAGTGCTACCACCGAAGTGTCACCAGTACAAAACGCTGCGCCACTTTGCTTTTCAACTTTAGATTTTTTCCCTATGCTAAGACCATAAATCACAGCCACCGGTTCTCCATTAGAGTCTTTTGCAAATCCAGCTAATTGAAAACCAAATGGGTAATAAGTGTCTGGCAACAATGCTTCGTTTACGCTTCCCTTCTTCCATTCCAACCGCAATTGCTTATCGAAATATAATTTAATTTCCTCAGCGATAACAGCCAGATGATCATCTCCATCTTTGGAAGGTTCGGGAAGCTTGGCATTTAAATCCAAAACGTGATTATACATGCTTCTGCTATTCACAAACGCAGAACCGTATATTGCCAGCGCGAACTTTCCTTTAATATCAAATAATTTTTGTGCGTATGGAAATGTTGAACTTGGCACTGACACTGGCGGCACTTGGACATCCTTGATTTCTACCTGATCAGAACATTTTGGACAAACCCCGGCCACATTCATTTTTTGAGTGATTGGCCGCGTTAACGTCATGAGGCTATCGGATGCAATGACGATACCATCAGGAACTCGCAGTGAAACATTTAAGGTCATCTCTGGTTTTGCTTGCGACAGTAGCGATCCTACGAGCTCCCGTCAATCGTTTTGGTTCTGTCTCACGCAGCGACTTGGAGGTCTCTTGTTGCTGTTGTGAGTTTGGCGATCGGCCCTTTGACTGTTTTGGGAGTGATGGCCCAAAATTCTTTGGCGTCGGCTTCCTTCACCAAACCACGGTAATGCTTATGCAGAATGTTGGGGGAGTTGCCGGCCCATGTGGCGGCTTCACCTTCGTGTTTGTTCGTGGCCAGAAACATGGAGACGGCGGTGTGGCGCATGTAATCCTGCACCCACGGGCGGAGTTTTTCGACTGCCACGGCTTTTTCGGTACGTTTGCCTTTTTTGGCTGACGCGACTGTCTCGGCGGTTTTGCTGGCTTTCTTATTGGCGGCAGCGGCTTCGCGTTTCTCTTGCTCGGCTTCTTCGTTGCCATATCCGGCGGCTTTTTTGACGCGGCCAAAGTGACGCGCAAAGGCGGCTGGAACGAACGCTGGCTTCTTGGTGGCCATAGGGGTGAGCCAGTCAAGGGCGTTGTCGGAAAGCTTCACAATGCGGCGCTGGCGCGTCTTTGCCATGCTGCCGTCGAGGGTGATGGTCTTTTCTTCAAGGTCTATCCGGTCCCAGGTGAGGCGGGCGACTTCGGCGGGGCGGAGTCCGGCAAAGAGACTGATGGCGACGTAGGGCAAGAGGACGCCGTCGTTGTATTCGCGGGCGGCGGACAGTAGGCGGCGGCAATCCTGCACGGCAAGGACGCTCGGCTCGTGGCTGTCGGTGGCGGGCTTGTCCACGGTGAGCATGGGGTTGGTGTCGGTGTATTTGCGGCGGAGGCACCAATTGAGGAAATTGGACCCGGCCAGGCGGTTGTTGATCTGTGTGCGCGGCCCGGTGTTGTCGCGCATGACGAAATCACGGCAATCGTCGGTGGTGAGGTCGGAGACGTTCTTGGCGCCATAGAGGCGGTGGAACATGCCAAGGCGACCCTTGAGGTTGCGGATGGTGTCGGGGCGGCGGTTCTGCTTCTCGCGCTCGGCGACAAAGAGGTCGTAGGCAGCTAGGACGGTGATTTTGTTGATCGGCTCGCGGTAGTTGGCAATAAATTGTTGAATGCCGAAGAGCAAGGATTTGTCGTGCAGTTTGGGATGCGCTTTGAGCAGGGCCTTTGCGCTCTCGGCGTCTTTGATATCGTCGTCGGTCAGGCGGGTGGCCTTCATGCGGGTGACGATGTCGGTGTGGAAGTTGGCGACCTCAATATCTAGGTTGCCTTTGGCGGCGATGGCTTCTTCCTGGGTCTTGTAATTCTCGCGGACGCGGGTGCCGTCGGCCTTGTAACCGGCCACGCGGAAAACGGAGTCGCCGCTGGGGTTGGTGAAGTGGTTTATGTGAAAACGCTCCTTGGCGGCGCGTTTAGCTTTGGTCTTGGTTTTGGTTTTGCCGGTGGTTGCCGTTGTTTTCATGGTTTCTATTTAGGCAAATATTTAGGCAAATGTCAACCATGTATGCAAAGATATTGATTTTATTGGGTGAAATTGATGCTGTCCGTAGGCTTGCTAAACCGTTATACTAGTAAAATCGTATCGGGGGTTCGAATCCCCCCCTCTCCGCCAGTTTTTAATAAGGGCAAAGATTTTCCAGCGGAGCATGGTCGGCCAACGGCTTCGAGATGTTGCGTTCTTTCCATGAATACTTGGGAAACAAAATGAATACGTCAGCCCTCCCTAGGGGGCTTATTTTCCGATTTGATTCTCCTCGCATGAATATTCAGCACAACTTCAGCTTATCCATTTATTTCAGTACGGCAGTCGTCGCGGGACTGGCCTTTGCCCTGGCGACTGGTCAAGCCAGAGGCGGAGACTCGTTCGCGCCTGTCTCGGCCGCCATGCAAGAGTGTATCGCCAACCAGGAAGCGGCTGGCGTGGTGGCGTTGATCGCCACGCCCAAAAAAATTATCCATCTTGAGGCCGATGGCTTGTCAGATATCGCCGCCAAAACCCCGATGCGCCCCGACACCATCTGCCGGATCGCTTCGATGACCAAGCTCTTCACCGCGACAGCCGTGATGATGCTGCAAGAAGAAGGAAAACTTTCGGTGGACGATCCCGTCGCCAAGTACCTGCCGGAACTGGGCGATTTGAAAACGACCGACGGCAAAACTCCGAAACTGACCTTGCGGCATCTGTTAACCCACACCGCAGGCATGTCCGAAGGGACGAGAGCGCAATATCGAACGGCCCACTGTCTGGCGGATGTGATTCCCTTCTATGTGGGCAAACCGCTCGGGTTTGAGCCAGGGAGCAAATGGGAATATTGTCAATCGGGCATCAATACGCTGGGACGGATTGTTGAGATCGTCTCCGGCCAATCGTTTCCTGATTTCCTGCAGAAGCGAATCTTTGATCCGCTGGGCATGAAGGACACCACGTTTTATCTCCGCCCGGAGCAGCTTCCACGGCTGGCCAAGATCTATCAGCGCATCGATGGAAAACTTCAAGACGACCCTTTTGATCCCAAAGGACCATCGCCCACCGACCACCGTCGTTTTCCCGCGCCCAACAGCGGTTTGTTCTCCACGGCGCCGGATTTCGCCCGGTTCTGTCAAATGATTCTCAATCAAGGTAAACTCGATGGGAAACGTTACTTAAAACCGAAGACTGTCAAACTGATGACCAGCATCCAGACGGGCGACCTCAAGACGGGCTTCACCGAGGGCAACGGGTGGGGTTTGGGCTGGTGCGTGGTGCGCCGACCGCAGGGAATCACCGCCATGCTGTCTCCCGGAACCTGCGGGCATGGTGGCGGCTTCGGCACGCAGGCCTGGATTGATCCGGCGAAACGTGTGATTTACATCCTAATGTACCAGCGCTCGAACTTTCCGGACAATGCCGACGACTCCGAGGTGCGCCAGGCCTTTCAAACCACCGCCGCCGATTCGTTGGGGTTTAAGTTCAAGCATTGACCGGCCTGCGCCGTGGAAGCTTCCACTCGTGCACATCATCAAATTATGAGGGCCCTTTGGTTGCCGTTGCAGATTTGACGAACCGCATTCAAGCAACAGGTGCATGAACCGGAGTCTCGATCGCAGGCGTTTTCTTGACCGGTTCCGTGGCCAGCGGGACCAAGCCGGCAAGTTTTTCATAGAACTCGAATCGCTTGAAAACATTTGCCTGGGCCTCGGCGAGCAACGCGCGGGCGCGATCCGGGTCTTTGGCCGCCAGGATCTGAAAGCGCGTTTCCGCTTTCCAGAAACTTTCCAAAGTAATCTTGGGGGCCGGGGAATCGAGCTTGAGACCGGGCTGGCCGAGCGCGGCGCGGCGCGGGTCAAACCGGTAGAGCGGAAAATAGCCACTGTCAACAGCATGTTTTTGCTGCTCCAGCCCCAGACCCAACCCATAGCCATGGGCGATGCAGGGGCTGTAGGCGATGATCAACGAGGTGCCATCATAAGACTCCGCTTCTTCCAAAACCTTGACCGTCTGGCTGTCCTTGGCACCAAGGGCGACTTGGGCGACATAGGCAGTGCCATAGGTCATGGCGATAAGGCCCAGATCTTTTTTGCCCTGCCTTTTGCCGGAGGCGGCGAATTTGGCCGTGGCGCCCAGCGGAGTGGACTTGGACTGCTGACCGCCGGTGTTGGAATAAACTTCCGTGTCCAGCACCAGAATATTGACGTCGGTATTGGAGGCAATAACGTGATCCAGCCCGCCAAACCCGATGTCGTAAGCCCAGCCATCACCGCCAACGATCCAGACGGATTTCTTGACGAGAAAATCAGCCACGGCCATGAGCTTGGAACCGTCCAGTGAATCCAGGGTCTGCAATTGTTGTTTCAACGCGGCAACTCGCACCCGTTGCTGGGCAATCTCCGTTTCCGTTGCTTGTTTGGCGTCGAGCAATTCGTCCACGAAAGAATCGCCCAGGCGCGGCGCGAGCTTTTTCAGCAGATGCCGCGCGAGTTCAGCTTGCTGGTCCACACCCAGGCGCTGACCCAAACCATATTCCGCGTTGTCTTCAAAAAGAGAATTGGACCACGCCGGCCCCCTGCCCTCACGATTGACCGAATAAGGTGTGGTTGGAAGATTGCCGCCATAGATCGAAGAGCAACCCGTGGCATTGGCGATGAGCAAACGATCGCCATACATTTGTGTCAACAACTTAATGTACGGGGTCTCACCGCAACCCGAACACGCGCCGGAATATTCCATCAACGGCTCCATGAACTGGACTGATTTGACATCGAGCGCCAGCTTCGTCCGGTCCGGCGAAGGCAGGCTGAGGAAGAATTTGAAATTCTCCTTCTCCTGTTCCCGCACCGGTTCCATCGGAACCATGTTCAAGGCCTTGCGGGCCGGGTCTGTTTTTGACTTCACCGGACAAACGGCAAAACAAAGGTTGCAACCGGTGCAATCCTCCGGCGCGACTTGCAGGGAATACTTGGTCCCTTTGTGTTCGTTGGAACGAAAATCAACCGCCTTAAATTTTTCCGGGCCTTCGGCCAGATGTCCCGCCGGGTACCACTTCGCCCGAATGGCCGCGTGCGGACAGACCAGCACGCATTTATTGCATTGGATGCAAATGGCCGAGTCCCACTCTGGAATCTCCAGCGCAATGGCCCGTTTTTCCCATTTGCTCGTGCCGGTCGGCCAGGTGCCGTCCGGGGTGAACACGCTCACCGGCAAGAGATCGCCTTTGTTCGCCATCATCATGCTGGTGACCCGCTGCACAAAATCAGGAGCTTCCAGCGGGACCGTCGGAGCCTGGTGATGGCCCGATGCATCCGCTGTCGGAATCGGAACTTCATGCAGCGCGGCCAGGGTTTGGTCCACGGCCGCAAAATTCTTTTGCACCACCGCTTCACCTTTCTTCGCATAGCTTTTACGAATGGAATTTTTGATGTGTTCGATGGCCTCATCGCGTGGCAGCACACCGGAGATGGCGAAGAAGCATGTCTGCATGATGGTGTTGATGCGGCCACCCATGCCGGCCAGTTTGGCGACTTTGTAGGCGTCAATGATGTACAGTTTCAAACCCTTGGCCCGGATCTGCTCTTGGACCTCGATCGGAAAATGGTTCCAAACATCCCCCGGGCTGTAAATCGAATTGACCAAAAACACTGCGCCGTGATCCGCACAACTCAGCACGTCGCAACGTTCCAAAAATTGCCATTGATGGCAGGCGACAAAATTCGCGTGCCGCACCAGATACGGCGACTTGATGGGATTTGGGCCGAAGCGCAGATGCGAAATGGTCATCGCGCCCGATTTCTTGGAATCATAGACAAAATAACCCTGGGCATAATGTTCGGTCTCGGTGCCGATGATTTTGATGGAGTTCTTATTTGCGCCCACGGTGCCATCGGCGCCAAGCCCGTAAAACACCGCCCGCACGACTTCTTTCGGCTCGATGTCGAATTCGGGATCAAACGGAAGGGAATGATGCGTGACATCATCCGTTATCCCCACAGTGAAATGATTCTTGGGATGGCTCTTTTTCAGTTCATCAAAGACTGATTTGACCATCGCGGGGGTGAATTCCTTGGAGGACAGACCATAGCGCCCGCCGGTGATTTGCACCGGCGCGTCGAATGAGCCAAGCCCCGCTTCACATCCTTCGTGCAGCGCCGTGACTACATCCTGATAAAGCGGTTCGCCGATGGCTCCCGGTTCCTTGGTTCGATCCAGCACCGCAATTCGCTTGGTGGTGGCCGGAAGTGCGCTGATAAAGTGTTCCACGGAAAACGGACGGAACAACCGCACTTTCAAAACTCCGACCCGCTCGCCACGAGCGTTCAACCAGTTGGCCGTTTCTTCCGCCGTTTCACCACCCGAACCCATGATGACGATCACCCGGTCGGCCTGGGGATGGCCGACATAGTCAAATAACCGGTATTTTCTGCCCGTCAGCGGGGCGAACAAATCCATCTGCTCCTGCACAATGGCGGGGGTTCGATCATAAAAGCGGTTGGCGGCTTCACGCGCCTGGAAAAAAACATCCGGATTCTGCGCCGTGCCCCGAATGAACGGGCGATCAGGGGAAAGACCGTTCTGCCGAAAAGCCTGCACCAAATCGTGAGAAATCATTTTGCGCAGTTGTTCATCGGTCAAGGTCCGGATTTTTGCCAATTCGTGCGAGGTGCGAAACCCGTCGAAAAAATGCAGAAAAGGGATGCGCGATTCCAGGGTCGCTGCGTGACAAATACAGGCCAGATCCTGCGCCTCCTGCACGGAACCGGAGGACAACAGCGCAAAACCGGTCTGACGGCAGGCCATCACATCCGAGTGATCGCCGAAAATGGAAAGGGCATGAGTCGCGACCGTCCGCGCCGTCACATGCATGCATACCGGCAGCAGTTCCCCCGCCATCTTGTACATGTTCGGAATCATCAGCAGCAAGCCCTGCGACGCGGTGAACGTCGTGCTGAGCGATCCCACTTGCAGCATCCCGTGCATGGCTCCGGCGGCTCCGGCTTCAGATTGCATTTCCACCACATGCGGCACGGTGCCGAAAAGATTCTGGCGTCCTTCCGCCGACCATTCGTCGCACGATTCTGCCATGGCCGAGGAGGGCGTGATGGGATAGATGGCGATGGTTTCGGTCAACCGATAGGCGACCGAGGCGACGGCCTCATTCGCGTCCAACGTGGCGAATTCGGCTTCCGATTCAGCAGTTTGGGGTAATGGATTCATAAATTTGAGGCGACCAGGGTTAAACCGTCATTCAATCGGCCCAACAACAGACCAGGCGCAAAGCCCAGCACGATGACCGCAATGGCCAGCGCGACGATGCCGATTTGAGCAGGCATGGATATGTTCAACGAGCCGACATTAGCCGGCGCGGGAGCGACGTAAATCTGCTTAAGCACCTGTAAATAGTAATAGATCGAAACCACGCTGGTGGCCCCGCCCACGATGAGCAGCCAGAAGGCCTGCAAATGGTCGGGTCCGGAGATGGCGGCGGTGAACACGTAAAATTTTCCAAAGAAGCCGGAAAGCGGCGGGATGCCAGCCAGGGAAAGAAGAAACACCAACATGCAAAACGAAAGCAATGGCGCGCGGCGGCTCAGCCCGGCAAAATCAGAAAAACGATCGCGGCCACCACTATGTTCAACCATCGCGACGACGCCAAATGCGCCCAGCACCGTGATCGCGTAAGTGATGACATAAAACAACAGCGAACTTACCGCCCGTTGTTCGTCCGCCAACAAAGCCATGAGAGCATAGCCGCCGTGGGCAATGGCGGAATAGGCCAGCAAACGCTTGACACGAGTTTGCACGATGGCGACGAGATTGCCGATGACCATCGAGACCGTTGCCAGGATGGCCAGAACCGGAACCCAACCGGCCGCCAAGTGTCCCCACCCTGCCCCACCACGAGCAGAGCCGAATCCAGCCAGAACGATGCGGGCCAGCACAAAGAAACTCCCCACCTTGGAGGCGGAGGCGATAAATGAGGCGATTGGCGTCGGCGCTGCTTGATACACGTCCGGCGCCCAAAGATGGAATGGCGCGGCGGCGATTTTGAAGGCGAAACCCGTCAGCGTCATCACCAGGGCGACGTAATGGATCGGTTCCAAGTGTTGGGTTTGGAGTTTTCCAGCGATGGCGTCCAGTTGCAACTGGCCAGTCACACCGTAGAGCAAGCTGATGCCGAACAGCATGAAGGCCGCCGCCACGCTGCCAAAAAGAAAATATTTCAGGGCCGCTTCCGCCGAAGCCGGGCTGGTTTTGTCCAGCGCGGTCATGGCGTAAAGCGAGAGGCTGACCAGTTCCACCGCGACGAAAATCATCAGCAGATTGTTCGAGCTGATCAAGAGCATCAACCCAACGGCGGCCAGCAGCAGCAACGCGTAATATTCGCCGATGTGGCGGGTAAATTTGGCATCAAAGGAAATCAACGCAGTCACCAGCGTCAAACCCAGCAGCACTTCCTTGAGCAAAAAGCTGACGGCGGGCAATTCCACCATAGAGTAACTCCCCTCGGGCCGAATGCAGGCGATCCAGATCATCACTGTCAAACAAGCCACTCCACTCAACGAACCGACCACCCATTGCCGCACTTTGGCTGACTGTTCGCGCAGCGTGGCCACGTCCATGAACAGCGCGGTCAGCGCGAAGATCACCAGAATACATTCGGGCGCGACCAACCGCATCAAGTTGAGGGGATTCATGGCGCGCCCCCTTTCCAGACCCGCTCAAATAACGGCGAATGCAAGCTGGGCAAAATCAAATCGAGCAAGACACTTGGAAACAGGCCGACCAAAATCGCCATGCTTAACAACAAGATCGCGCCCGCCTTTTCCGGCAGGGAAATGGCGTTAACCCCTGCGCGGTAAGTGGATGACTGCGCGTTTTTGTCACTGAAAAACGCCAGCACCATCACCCGCAACGTATAGGCCACCCCCAGGATGATACCCAGCCCGGCTAGCAGGGTTAAGTGCGGAAAAGTGCGCCAGGCACCCACCAAGACCTGCAATTCCGCCATAAATCCGCTGAACCCCGGCAAGCCCATGGAGGCCGCGCCAGCAATGACAAACGTCACCGACGCAAACGGCAACACCCGGCCCAAATGCAGCGGTTCCAGTTCCGACAACTCGCGGGTATGCGAACGCTCATAAACCATGCGACCGACCACGGCGAACAGCAGCCCGGCAATGATGCCGTGCGAAAACATTTGCAAGACCGCGCCGCTCAAGCCGATTTGCGAGAGGGTCATAAAACCGAGCAAAACAAATCCCATGTGACTGACGCTGGAATAGCCGATGACAAATTTGAAATCGCGCTGCACCAGCGCCACCATCGCACCATAGACAATTCCGATCACCGCCAGCACCGCAATCGGATAGCGCCAGAAATCCAATCCGAGCGGAAAAAGAGTCATCGCCACGCGCAACGCGCCGTAGGCGCCGAGCTTCATAACCACCCCCGCGAGCAACATTGAAGCCCCCGTTGGCGCAGCCACGTGCCCGGTCGGCGCCCAGGTATGCAGCGGCCAAATGCCTGCCAAAATTGCGAAACCAATGAAGATCAAAGGAAACGCCCAGTACTGAAAAGTGGCCGGAAACGGATGCTGCGCCAGAGTTGCAAGATCAAAGGTGTTTGCGCCAGAGACAACGTAAGCAGCGATCAGTCCGATGACCACCATCGCGCTGCCGGCGAATGAGTAGAGGGCCAGCTTCATCGCGCCATACTCGCGCCGCGTGGAACCCCAAATGGCGATGAGAAAATATTTCGGAATGATGGCGATCTCATAAAACACCAGGAGCAGAAAAAGATCAAAACTCAGGAACACCCCATAAACCCCGCCGATCAGAACAAAATAAAGCGCAAAAAATTCCTTGGTGCGATAAGTGACGTTCCACGAGAAAAGCACCCCGGCCAGAGCGGCGATGCCGGTGAGCAGAACGAGGACCACGCTGATGCCATCGGCGGCCAGATGATAATGGATGCCAAGCTGGGGTATCCAATTGAGATTGATGATTGATTTAAGAACGCCCAATTCGTCCAGGTCATTGGGAAACAAAAGTTGGGTCAGAGTAACGGCCAGGCCGGCCGTCGCCGTCAGCAGGGCGAGCGCGCGAGTGTAGCGGGTCGGCACCAGCAGGAGCAGTGCCGCCCCAATGAACGAAATATAAATAGTCCAAGCGAGCATACCGTCGTGCAATGAAGGTATCGGGCGGGACACGCCATGACTCGGCGGTTATTGTCATTTGCTTCGCATTTTTTGCTCAGTGGCCGGGCAATGCAGGTGAGTGAGGAAGACAGAGGCGGATTGACACGGATGGATTTTGAACGAAGGAGCGGTCGGAAAGGGAATCTTGCTGGCCATGGTTTGATGAGGTATGACTGATTCCATGAAAGCCATTCAAGGTTATCATCTCATCAAGCCGGAGGATCTCTCTTGGCGGCCCTCCAACCTGATGCGCATTCCGAACGCGGATTATCTGGAGCGCACCGGCAGCGAAAACATTGGGGCACGCCTCTGGCGGCTGCCGCCGAAAAGCGCGAACACATGGCACAAGCATATCCGGGCGGAAGAATTTTATTTCGTGCTGGAAGGCGTCGGACGCATCCGCGTGGGTGATGAGACATTGACTGTGCCAAAGTATGGCGGATTGTTGGTCGGACCGGATGAGTTGCGTCAGGTGTTCAATGACACCAACGCCGAGGTGCTTTGGCTCATCATCGGCGCGCCGGAGGAACTGGAATTTCTGCAAGGCTCAAAGTCGTCGGGCATGGATCTCAAACTTATCTATCCGACCGACCCGACGCAGTTGCCGAAGGAACTCACCGGCGTGCAATGGCCACTGAAGCAATAAAACGAAGGCACAAAGGTAAAGGGTGAGTTGCGGAATGGGCGATGGGGTGAAAAAATTCAAAATTCATTTTTCAAAGCTGCCCTCATCGGCAAAGGAGGCGAACCACGCCAACGGGACGGGGTGAAAATGCCATTGACGGGCAGGCGAACCAGGATTTAGGTTCGTGGCATGAACCCGGCTGAGAAACAATTCCCATCTTCCACGCCACGGATAAAAAAGCCGCAGCCGGTCATTGGACTTGGGTTGCTCTACCTCACCTCCACCATAATCATCAGTGTGCTCATCAACACTCCGGTCAACGCCGCCCTGGGGATCACCTGGCGCTATCTGGCCTTGCCCGAGGCTCTGCTGGTGTTTGGCTACACCGCGCTGTCGGCCCGGCCAGGGCAGGGAGAAAAACGGCGCTGGTTTGCTTGGCCCCTGGCTTTGGCCATCTACTTGCTGGTGGTCATCACCTCGCAAAACTATGTTGTCGCAGCCAACAGCATCGCGTCAGGGCACGAAGAAATTGTGCTGTCAGGACCGATCCTGAAGAAGTGGACGCGCAGCTACAAGACAACGGGATTCTATATCCAGATCCAGGATGCCCGAAGCGGGGTCAAATTCAGCCTGCCTGTCTCCAAGGAGGAATACGGGGCAAAAGAGACGGGCGCAACCTTCAGCCGAACCTACTTGCTGGGACGTTTTGGCATACCCTATCGCTGGACCTTTAGGTGATAACCGCGAACCGGACGAACGACGCGAACAGGAGCAGGCAAAGGGCCAAGCCGGAGGAATTTGAGAGTTGTCGAGATGAGAGTTGAGAGTGGGCAACAAAGCTGGCACAGAGGAAACGGAGGGGAGTAATCAGCAGTTATTATTTCGGTTCGCATTTTTGACCAATGGCTGTGTTGCGCAGGCTGCCTGATCAAAGCTGCTTTTCCAGCGCGGCGCAAAGGGTCCGAAGGATTTGGATGCGGGCGAATTTTTTATCGTTGCCGGCCACCACCGTCCACGGGGCGTATTCGGTGCTGGTATGCGCCACCATGTCGTTGATAGCGCGTTTGTAGGCGTCCCATTGTTTGCGGTTGCGCCAGTCTTCGTCGGTGATCTTGTAGCGTTTGAACGGGGTGTTCTCGCGCTCCTTGAATCGGCGCAGTTGTTCCTCTTTGCTGATGTGAATCCAGAATTTGGCCACGGCAATGCGGGCATCAGCCAGTTGTTCCTCGAAATCGTTGATCTCCAGATAGGCCCGCTGCCACTCGTCCACCCGGGCAAACCCCTCGACCCGCTCGACCAGCACGCGGCCGTACCAGGTGCGGTCAAAAATCGTCACCCGCCCTGCCCTGGGCAGATGCCGCCAGAACCGCCAGAAGTAATGGTGGGCGCGTTCCTCATCGGTCGGCGCAGCCACGGGGATGATCTGGTATAAACGCGGATCAACGGCGGAGGTGACGCGGCGGATGGCGCTGCCCTTGCCAGCGGCGTCCCAGCCTTCAAACAAGGCCACGGTGGAAACTTTCTTTTTGTTGGCCGCCCAGGTCAGGCGGGTCAATTCACCCTGATATTTTGCCAGTTGCTTGTCGTATTCGTGGTCGGTAAGGCGTTGGCTGAGATCAACATGGTCGAGAATGGTGATTCCCTTTTTGACAGGAAGCGAGGCAGCGTCGCCAGTCTGGGTGGCAACAGGCTGCTTTTTCAAACGGTCCCGCAAAGTCTTCAAAATGATTTGGCCGGCGGTCAATTCGCGATAACGCCGGTCGGTGGCCTCGATGACATGCCACGGGGCCGGCCCGGAATCGGTGCGGCGCAGGGCGCGTTCGCTGATCTTGACAAACTTGTCAAACATCTTGAAATGCTTCCAGTCGGAGGGCAGGACGCGCCAGTGGGTCTTGGGATTTTTTTCCATGGCCTTGAGCCGCTGTTTCTGGGCTTTTTTGGGCAGATGAAACCAAAACTTGATGATGACCGCGCCGTCTTCGGCCAGCATTTTTTCAAAAAAAGCGATGCGCTCCAGGGCGTTGTCCAGTTCGCTGGTTTTCGACTCGCCATAGACCCGGCGGATGATCGGCTCGGTGTACCAGGAGCCAAAGAGAATCCCGATGCGCCCGCGAGCCGGTAACGCGCGCCAAAACCGCCAATAGGGCGGACGTTCGCGCTCCTCGTCCGAGCTTTGCCAGAAGGCATGGGTGTCCACGCCGCGCGGGTCGAGCCATTCGTTCAACCGATGCACGGCTTCGCCCTTGCCCGCGCCGTCCGCACCGGAAATGATGATGATGACCGGAATTTTCGCCACCTTCAGGGCAAAATGCGCCTCCAGCAGCGCAGAGCGCATTTTGGGAAGGGCGGCCTGATATTTTTTCTCTGAAACTTTTTGTCCTAACTCGGCGGCTTCGAACATAACAGGTTTCCTTTCAATTTGAGCGATTGCGCGGCGGCGATGGTCCGCTGGCTGATATCAACGGGGGCGCCTTCGCCCTGGACCGTTGCCAGCAATCCGCGCTGGCGATAATAGTCAAGCAGCGGTTCGATCTGGGCGTGAAACGTTTTCAACCGGGCTTTGATGGTTGCGGGATTATCGTCATCCCTTTGCCCCAGCACCCCGCCGCAGTGGTCGCAGAGACCGGGCTGATGCGGCGGTTTGAATTCCAGATGATACGAGGCCTGGCATTGGGTGCAGATCCTGCGTCCGCCGAGGCGTTTGATGATTTCCGTGTCTGAGACATCAATCAAAATCGCCCCGGACAAACGCCGCTCGGCCGCCGTCAAGATCTCATCCAGCGCCTTGGCCTGGGCCAGGGTGCGCGGGAAACCGTCGAGCAGGAAACCATCGGCGGCATCGGATTTTTTCAGCCGCTCGGCCACCATGTCTTCGGTGACGCCGTCGGGGACAAGTTCGCCGCGGTCCATGTAAGATTTGGCCAGCTTGCCCAGGCTTGTTCCCTGTTTGAGATTCTCGCGGAAAAGATCCCCGGTGGAAATATGCGGCAGCGCGAGATCACGACAGATATGCTCGGCCTGCGTTCCTTTGCCCGACCCGGGGCCGCCGAGCAAAACCAGATCCAGACTCGGGCGCAGCACGTGCGTGGCCGGGAGGATGACTGGCTCCGGCACTTTCAAAGTCTCCAACTCTTCCATCGTGGTCGCGCGCCATTCCTTTTGCCGCAGCAGTCCGGCCAAGACGCGATAAACCTCCGCCGGTGCCCCTTCTGCATCCTCGATGGTCAGCCGGCCGGCCGAGTGATAATGATAAAGGACGGGATCAATGGTCCGGTGAAAAATGCCAAGGCGGGCCCGGGCCGATTCTACTTCATCGTCGGGGCGATGATGCAACCCACCACCACAAACATCGCAGCGACCAGGCTGGGTTGGTGGATGAAATCTGGCGTGATAACTGGCCTGGCAGTTGGGGCAGATCAGGCGTCCGGTCAAGCGCCCCAGCGCGACATCATCGCGCACTTTAAGATAAACAACGCCGTCCAGACGCTGGCCTCGCAAGTGCAGGATCTCGTCCAAAAACAACGCCTGAGCCAGCGTGCGTGGAAAGCCATCAAACAAAATCCCCTTGTCCGCCGGAACTTTTCCGAGCGACTCTTCGACCATGGCATCGGTGACTTCATCGGGCACGAGTTCGCCGCGATTCATGTAATTGCGGGCGAGCAATCCAAGCGCGGTCTTGTGTTCGAGATGGTCGTGAAAAAGGTCGCCGGTGGAAATGCGGATAAAATCAAAATCAGCCACCAACCGGCTGGCATGAGTGCCTTTGCCGGAGCCTGACGGCCCGATGAGTGCGATATTCATAGGACAAAGACCATTGGTCTGGTCAAATGAACTCTATCCCCTGCCCCGGTTCTTACTACCCGTATTTTGGCAGGATGCGACCTTCCTTTGGCTTCCGAAACTGCGGCAATTGCGCGCCACCTTTATTTCCAGTCAGAATGGAAAATTTTGGTAGTGACTAAATTTGGATGGCGAACAGATGTTCGAGCATGGACAGACGTATTGTCGGCCCAGCAGGTAAAAAACCTGCGATACAGCAGATTGAAAATTTGCACTACGAAAAAGCAAATTAAGGCACTACCAATTACTGCGCCAACTTCTGAACCATCTGCACGGCGGTTGGGTTCGTCAGCGCAATCACGATCTGCGGATATATTCCCAGCACAAACATAAGGGTGATGATGGGAATGACGGTGAATCGTTCGGTCCGTGTCAAATCAACGGCCCCTGAATTAGCAGAACTCGTCCCTCCGGGGAGAGGGCCGTGAAAGACGCGTTGAATCAGCGTCAGAATGAAGATAGCGGTCACCATCAGTCCTATGGTTGACACTGCGGCAGCAGCGGTGGCCAGCGGGAAGACACCTTTGAAGATCAGAAATTCACCGATGAATCCGTTCAGGCCAGGCAGGCCCAGCGAGGCGAACAGGGTGATGCCCATCAGGCCACAGAGGATGGGGGCGGTTTTGCGCAGGCCGCCGAAATCATCAATGGAACGCCGTCCGCTGCGTTGTTCAAGAATGCCGACAAAGTAAAACAGCGCGGCGGCGGTCAGGCCGTGGTTGAACATTTGCAGCATGACGCCGTTGAGCACGGCGGTTTTTTCGAGCGGGCCGTTGACGGAAGTCCCCGTCACTTGGGCGACCGCAAAAATACCGAGCAGGCAGTAGCCCAGATGATTGATGGAGGCGTAGGCGACCATGCGTTTGAGGTCTTTTTGGGCGAAGGCGGCAAAGGCGGAGAAAACGATGGTGGCGACGGCGAGCCAAAGCAACGGCGTGAGCGCGGCGCGGGTTTGGTCGGGAAAGATCCGGAGCAGGATGCGCAGGAAACCATAGACGCCCATCTTCGACATCACCCCGGTGAGAACCATCGAAGTGCCGGTGGGAGCTTCGGCGTAAGCATCGGGCAGCCAGGTGTGAAAGGGAAGGAGCGGGACTTTGACGGCGAAACCGAGGAAGACGCCGAGAAAGAGAACGGTGCCCAGGATCTCCCTGGTTTTGAATAATCCGCCGCCGAGTTTGGCGAAGAGGATGGATTGGAGTTCGCCGTCGCGGGCCAGATCGGCGAGTTGAACGAAATCACAAATGCCGGTGGCCGACAAGATGGCGAGAAAGGCCAGCAGCATGGTCACACTGCCGACCAGGGTATATATGAAAAACTGCATGGCGGCGCGGGTGCGGTTCGGGCCGCCCCAAAGTTTGATGAGGAAAAACGCCGGGATGAGGCTCAATTCCCAAAAGATGAACCAGTGAAAAAAGTTGATCGCGGTGAAGGTCCCGAACAAGCCGGTTTCGAGCAGAAGCAGCAGCCCGAAATAAAGTTTTGGATTTTCGGTGATTTTCCACGAGGCCAGCATGGCAAAAGGGATGATAATGGCCGCCAGCAACACCATGAGCAGGCCGAGCGCATCCACGCCCAGATGAAACTCGATGCCCAAGGATGGCACCCAGACGGCGCGCTCGGCGAATTGCATCCGCCAATCGGCGGGATCATAATGGCACCAAAGCCATCCGGTCAGCCCCAGGGTAAGCAGAGCGGTCGCGAGAGCAAATCGGCGGACGAATTTAATCTTTTCCGGCGGAATGAAGGAAAGCAGAGCGGCGCCGACGAGCGGCAGCAGCGTCAGGATGGAAAGCAGTGGCAATGAATTCATGAGCACCCCCATAATAGTAACAACACCAGCAGGCAGAGCGCCGCGCCAATCACCCGGAGGTAACGCTGGACCTGGCCGTTTTGCCACAGGCCCAGCAACCGCGACGAACCGCGCACAGTTTGGCAGCCTTGGTCGAAACCTTGATTGACACCTTGTTCATCCACGGCCCGGCTGAACACCGAAAGAGCAAGGACAACCCAGGCGATGGCACTGACGACTCCGCTCCAAATAACGCGATCAAGCCAGTCGGACAATTTGGCGAGGCTGCCATTCAGCCGCACGATGGTCGCAGCGTAAAGTTCATCAATGAAGAATTTTTGGCCAAGAAGATGATACAGGGCCGGGAAAGATTTTTCCAAGGGATCAAGCGCCTGGGAAGCAACTCGAGCGCGATAGATAAGGTAGCCGGAGCCAAGGCCGACAGACACCACGATGATCGAGAAAAGCATCAAACCGGCGGTGGCGGAAAAATTGGCCAACTGAAATTTCACTGGTTCGCCGGAGAGATAGCTTTCAAACCACGGCCAGGCCGGAGTGCCAATAAAGCCGAGGAGGACGGAGCACGCGGCCAGAATGACCAGCGGGATGGTCATCACCGGCGGACTTTCGTGCGGCGGGGCAGACTGGGAGGATGCTTTCTGGCCGAAGAAAACATAGTGCATTTGCCGTGTCATATAAAAGGCGGTGAGAAAAGCGCCGACGATGCCGAGAACAAACGGGACAATCGAAACGGGCCAGTGCCGGGCGGCGTGGAGAATGGCGTCCTTGCTCCAGAAACCGGAAAAGAACAACGGCACGCCGCACAGCGCCATCATGCCGACGGCATAAGCGGCAAAAGTGACGGGCATGTATTTCCGCAGCGCGCCCATCCGACGGATGTCCTGCTCGTCGTGGCAGCCGTGAATGACTGAACCGGCGCCAAGGAACAACAACGCTTTGAAGAACGCGTGGGTGATGAGATGAAACATGCCCACCGCCACGCCACCGACTCCCAGCCCCATCATCATGTAACCGAGTTGCGAAACGGTGGAGTAAGCCAGGATACGTTTGATGTCGTTTTGGGCCACGGCGATCGAAGCCGCAAACACAGCGGTGATTGCGCCGATCCAGGTGATGACCTGCAACGGGACGGCTGGATGCAGCAGGCTGCCTCCGTCGCTCATCAGGGGAAAAACTCGCGCGACCAGAAAAACCCCCGCCGCCACCATGGTCGCAGCATGGATCAGCGCGCTGACCGGTGTCGGACCTTCCATCGCATCCGGCAGCCAGACGTGCAGCGGGAATTGCCCGGATTTTCCCATCGCCCCACAGAAGATGAGAATTCCAATAACGGAGGAGACGGCCATCCCGCCAATGGTGGTATGGGCCACAAGTTTGGCCAGCGCAGATTGTTCCAAGCAACCATTGCCGTTATCATAAAAGAGTAGCGTCCCGGTGTTGGCATAAAGCCAGATCATGCCCAGGAACAGTCCGATGTCACCGAGCCGGGTGACGATGAACGCCTTTTTGGCCGCCGCCGCCGCGCTCGGTTTGTGATACCAAAATCCGATTAAGAGATAAGAGGCAAGACCGACCAGTTCCCAACAGATAAAAAGCAGCAGCAAACTGTTGGCGATGACGATGCCCAGCATGGCCGCGGCAAAGAGCGACAAAAAGCAGAAGAAGCGGCCGAAGTTTTCGTCGTGCTCCATGTAGCCGAGGCTGTAAATAAAAATCAACAGCCCGACAAAGGTGACCATGACCAGCATCAGAACAGTCAGAGGATCCAGCACGATGCCAAGACGGACGGAGGTGTCCGCCAGATCAAACCAGCTAAAATTCAGCACCGAGCGGGACGCGTGGAAGGTGGCCATGAACGCGGAGCACGCCAGCAGGAAAGAAATGAACATGCTGCCGATGGCCAATGTAGCCGAGAGACGCCGGGAGCCGCGCGGCAGCAGCGCGGAGATTCCCGCCGCCAGGAGCGGCAGGACCGGGATGAGCCATAAAATTTTAAGAATGAAGGGCATGGTCAACCTTTGAGCGTGTCAAGTTTCTCCAGTTGGGTGGTTTTGCGGTGACGATAGACCGCGATGATGAGCGCCAGACCGACGGCGGCTTCGGCGGCGGCAATGGCGATGGAAAACATCACCGCCATGATGCCGGTCGGGGCGGCGCCGCTGACGCCGTAGCGCCAGAAGGCGATGAAGTTCAAATTAGCGGCGTTCAGCATGAATTCGATGCCGACCAGCACAATCACGGCATTGCGGCGAGTGACCACGCCAGCGAAACCGATGGCAAAAAGCAGCGTCGAAAGAAAAAGATATTGGGAGAGCGGTGTCATGGTTGCACCTCCGCGACCAGTTCCTCGGTGGTGGGTTGCTTTCGGATTTCGGATTTCGGATTTCGGATTTCAGATTCTTCCGGCTCACGCAGGGCGATAACGGCGGCCCCAATCAGCGCGACGGTCAAGAGCAGCCCCATGGTTTCGAGCGGAAAAAGATACCGCGTCATCAACTCTTCTCCGATTAATTTGACCGGAGCGACAGTCATCTTCGGCGCGATCTTCTCACCAAACGAACTCGAGCAAACCGGAACAGCGATGACAAAAGCGACCAGGACGGCGATAGCCAGGCCAGTCAACCAGTGCGGCGACGCCAGCTCGACTCCGGGTTGAATGTCACTGCCCCGGGTCAGCAGGACGGCGAAGATCACGAGGATGGAAATGGCACCGACGTAAATGAGCAATTGGGCAAAACTGATGAATTCGGCATCAAGTTGGAAATAAATCACCGCCAGCCCGGCAAAAGCCGCCGCCGCCGCCAGCGCGCAATGCACCGGGTTGCGCAAGCGCATGGCGGCAGTCGCGGTCGCGAGCACACCGACCGCAAAAATATAAAATGAAATATTATTCGGCATACTGGTAAATGCGGGTGGGCCGGTTCGGGCTCAAGGCGCGGCCAAAATAAACGTAAGCTGGAACAATCATGGCGGCGGAGATCAGCCAGCGCAGCGACTGATCCAGGCCCGCTCCGAGGCTGGTAAAATGCCAGACGACGGCAACGAGCAAATTGACCAGGGTCAGCGGCACCAGAAAACGCCAGGAAAAATTGAGCAACTGGTCAAAACGCAGGCGCGGGACAGTGCCGCGCACCCAAATGAACACCGCGATAATGGCGGCAAATTTGACAAAGAAACAAAACCACGAGGGCAGAAACTCCAAAACTTGCAAAGGCGCATGCCAGCCGCCGAGGAACAATGTCACCGAAAGTGCGGTGACAGCGAACAAGCCGAGGTATTCGCCAAGGAAGAAAAGGGCATATTTAAAACCGGAATATTCCGTAAGAAAACCGGCGATGATTTCCGATTCACCTTCCGGCAGATCGAACGGGGAACGGTTGGATTCAGCCGTGGCGGCAATGAGGAAAAGAAAGAAACCAGCAAATCCCCAAGGCGTAAAAACATTCCACTGCGCCACGCCGAAAGCATAACCAGATTGCGCCTCGACAATTTTATTTAAGTTCAACGACCCGGAAAGCATGATCACCGGGATGGTGGCCAGGACCAGCGGAACTTCGTAACTGATCATTTGCGCGATCGCGCGCATCGCGCCAACGAGCGAATACTTGTTGCGGCTCGACCATCCGGCCATGAAGACTGCCAGTTCGGAAGCGCCTCCCACGGCAAAAAAGAAGAGCACGCCGGCATCAAGATCAATGGCGCTCATCTCGCGGCCAAAAGGAATCACGGAAAACGCCAGCCAGATGGGGACGGTCAAAACCAACGGTGCGAGGTAATGGACAACTTTGTCGGCAGCAAACGGGACGATGTCTTCCTTGGTCAGCATTTTAATGGCATCCGCCATGGGCTGAAGCAAACCACAAGGACCAACGCGGTTGGGGCCATAACGGTTTTGGATGCGGCCCAGTCCTTTGCGTTCAAGAATGGTGGTCAGCGCAAAACAGGTTCCAAAAACGGCAATGATGGCAATGATGTCGAGCACGATGGAAACCAATGACTGCACCCCGCCTGGAAGCTGGGAAAGCAGCCAGTATTTTGCATAAACAAAAATTTGATCCAGGTTGTTCATGCTGCGACCTCCACCTGCTTCGCACTGGCTTCAGAACTCTTGATCGCTGCCGCTGCTTTGGCGGCCACCGCCGCTTTGGCTTTGGCTTCAGCCTTGCGTTTGTCCTCATCACGCCGCGCGTCAATGTCACCGGCATCGGAGGGATGTATGGCGTGGAAATATCCGTTGGCTTTGGCCAGATCTTCTTTATGAAGCAGCAAGCCGCTGAAACGATTCTGCGTGCTGAGTGCAAACACCTGATCCATCATGATCGAGTCGAATGGACAGACCTCCGCACAGATGCCGCAGGCCATGCAGACCGAAATATCAATATCGAACACCCTGGGCTGGAATTGCATACGGCCAAGATAATCCGACTTTTTGACCGTATCTTTGACGATGTATATGCATTGCGCCGGACATTCCATCTCGCAGATGCCGCAAGCGGTGCAGCGCAAATGCTCCATGTCGCCGTCGTAAACCAGCAGCGGAATGGTGCGCGCGTTTTCGTGCGGGGCCAGTTGCTGCTCGGGATATTGCACCGTCGTAAGCCGCTCCCGGCTGACATAGCTGCCGAAAAAGTTTCGCGCCGTCTCCACCATTCCCTTGATGATGCCTGATCCTAGCATAATGGTGTTTGAATTTTAGTGCTTGGAATTTGGAATTTGGAATTTTTCATCGATCCACCTCCCCCAGGACAATATCCACACTGCCCAGGATGATGACCACGTCGGCGATGGTGTGCCCGAGGCACATGTCTTCGAGAACGGTCAGGTTGATAAGACTCGGCGGACGGATGCGAAAACGATACGGATTCGGCGACCCATCACTCACCACGTAAAATCCCAGCTCGCCCTTGGGTGCTTCGATGCGGCCATAGGCTTCACCGGCTTTGGGACGCAAGCCGCGTTGTTTGGCCTTCGGATCCACGATCGGCCCGGCCGGGATGGTGTCAAGGGCTTGTTTGAGAATGCTGAGAGATTCCCGCATCTCCAGCAGGCGAATCATGTAACGATCAAAAACATCCCCATGCTGGCCGAGCGGAATGCGGAAATTGAAGCGCGGATAAATACTGTATTTATCCACTTTGCGAAGGTCGTAGCCAACCCCGCTGGCGCGAAGCATCGGCCCCGTGACCCCGGCATTGACCGCCAGTTCCTTCGACAACACACCGATCCCCTGCGAGCGCACGAGAAGAATTTCATTCCCAGTGAGCAGCGCTTCAAATTCATCAAGAAATCTTGGAAATTCCGCGACAACTTGTTTGGCCTCTTCGATCCAGCCATCCGGCAGATCGCAACGAACGCCGCCGAAACGCATGTAATTGCACATCATGCGCGCGCCGCTGAGGGATTCAAAGAGGTCGAGAATTTTTTCGCGCTCCCGGAAGGCATACATCAACGGAGTCCCCAGCGCGCCCATGTCCTGCAAAAGAAAACCAACCAGACAGGCGTGATTGAAAAGGCGCGTCAACTCGCCAACGATCACGCGGATGTATTCGGCGCGTTCCGGCGGTTGAAAGCCGGTGAGCTTTTCGACGGTCATGACATAAGCCCAGTTGTTGGTCATCGAGCAGATGTAATCGAGCCGGTCGGTGTAAGGGATGGCGGCGAGATAACTGTTTTTCTCGGCGATTTTTTCATGGTTGCGGTGGAGATACCCGAAGACCGGTTTAAGCCGGACAACTTCTTCCCCGTCAAGCACAACATCCATCCGAAAAACTCCGTGGGTTGAAGGATGATGCGGCCCAAGGGCAACTTCCAGCAGATCATGATCCGGAAGGCCCCCTGCCCTGTCGTCCGTAGGCCCGGCAAAGGAGGACCTGTCCTCCGCCAACCGCCAAATTGTCCCGGAAGGCGGCGCTTCGTGCATCACCGGTGGTTCAGCAAGGGCCGTCATACGGTTGCCTCCTGTGCGTAGTGGCGCTGCGCCTTTTCCAGCACATCATCGTGCGGTGTGGGCTCGTATTCGTAGTCATCCGGCTCAACATAATCTTTGCGCATGGGATGATCTTTGAATCCGTCCCACATGAGGATGCGGCGCAAGTCGGGATGACCGTCGAAAACGATTCCGAAGAGATCAAAAATTTCGCGCTCCTGAAATTCACAACTCCGCCAGACCGGTGTCAGCGATGGCAAATGATTGTTCTGGCCGCGATCACCCGTGCGCAGGCGAAGCACGAGCGGGCCGGTGGAAAGACTCATCGAATAGAGGTGATAAACGGTTTCGAGAAAAGCGGGGGTTTTCTTCTCGGTAATTTCCTCCACCTCTTTCTCCACGCCATCCACCATTTTCTTCACTTTATTTTTTTCCTTGATGACCCGTTCAGGCCAGTCAATGCCGGTCGCGTTGGAAGCAAAATCAAAGGCCAATTCCTCGGCATCGCGCAAAAATGTCGTCGCGGCCAAAGCGTGATCACTATCAATCAAAATCGAAGCGGGGCCACCTGGGCTGCCGTTCGGCACCAGCTCGATTTGCGCGCCAGGCACGTTTTGCTCGATCAGGCTTTTGATTTGTTCGGGTGTTTGCATTATTTCTCAAGCAGCACGGCTGCGGGGTGAAACAGGGCGGGATTTTTGTCGGGTACAAGGTCATGCTCGCCAAATTCCGGAATTGGAAACTCGCTGGGCGCATCAGGGCGAATGTGACGCGGACGATTGGCTCCGCGCAGCGTGTCGCCTTCGATCTTTTTCTGCAAAGCCATCAGCGCATCCAACAAGGCTTCGGGACGCGGCGGACAGCCGGGAATAAAAATATCCACGGGAATAAAACGGTCAATCCCCTTGAGCACATTGTAGCCCTGCTTGAACGGCCCGCCGGAAATGGCACAAGCCCCCATGGCAATGACGTATTTCGGCTCCGGCATTTGATTATAAAGACGGACGACTTGCGGCGCCATTTTTTTGGTGACCGTCCCCGCGACAATCATCAGATCGGCCTGACGCGGCGAGGGCCGGAAGACTTCCGCGCCAAATCGGGCAATATCAAAACGCGCCATGGAGGCGGCAATCATTTCAATGGCGCAACAGGCCAAACCGAATTGCAGCGGCCAGATGGAATTTTTTCGGCCCCAGTTGTAAAGTTCCCCCATGGACGTGATGACCACGCCTTGCTTTTCCAATTCTTTGCGCGCGATTTCGTCAGTCATATTGATGCCATTTCAAAATGCCCTTCCAGCAGGCCCAAGCCAGGCCTTCGACCAGCAAGAGGATAAAAATCAACATCGCCACGGAAGCGCCAATTGACAACTCTTTGAACGCGACGGCAAAAGGCAGAAGAAACAAAACCTCCACATCGAAGACGAGAAAGACAATGGCGTAGAGATAATATTCGGCCTTGAATTGGATCCACCCGATCGGCTGGGTGTCGAGCCCACATTCATAAACCGCATTCTTGCTGGGGCCGGGCTTGTGCGGGGAAAAAAGCCTGGCCCAAAGCCACGCGATACCCAGCGGAGTCAGCGCGAAAATCACCGCAGCGGCGGCGAAAACGGCTAGAAATATTTGCGTGTCATTCACTTTGTGTCGCACAGCTTTTTTGCTGTGGCGATAGAATGAGGGAATGGGTTCAAGCAAACTCCACATATCTTGTCAAAAGCTTCGCGGTTTTTGTGGAGTCGAATTTGCCTGTCGAAGCCCTGATGAAACTTGAATTCATGTTGCGCAAAAAATGTTTGACCCAAATCAAAGCAATCTCATTGGGACTATCGTCTTTAACCACATGAAACGAACCATCACTTATTTCAGCCTTTTCCTCGGCGTATGTGTCTTGACCGCCGCCACCCCGCAATGGAAACCCCTGTGGGACGGAAAAACTTTAACCGGCTGGCACATCATCGGCAAAGGGCAATGGACCGTCGAGGACGGCGCGATTCATGGCACCCACCCAAAGACGGAAAAAGAATTCGGCCACCTGGTCACGGACAAGATTTATAAAGATTTTACCGTGCGGATGAAATTCAAGGCGCTCAAAGGCAACAGCGGCCTCTATTTTCGCATCGAGGAAAAAGGCCACAGCGGCGTGACCGGTTTTCAGGCGGAAATTGACGAGATCAAGGATGTCGGCGGACTTTATGACACCAATGGCCGCTCGTGGGTATCCAAGCCCACGCCAGAGCAGGTCAAGACCTGGTTCAAGCCGGGCGAATGGAACGATATGTGTGTGAACGCACATGGCGGCCATATCATCGTGACGGTCAACGGCATCAAAACTGCGGAACTCAAGGACGACCCAGGCCGCGCGGAAGGCCGGATCGCATTGCAAATCCACGCCAATCTCGATTGTGATATGTGGTTCAAGGACCTCGAAATTCAGGCGGAATGAAAATGAAAAGCAATTGGGCCATCGCCGCTGCCCGGCCGGGTGGCAAAAAATGATGATAGTATGCGACACGCAAAACAGATTGGCTCAATTCGGCAGCTCGTGAACAAGCAAATTTGCATTGCAATTCGAATTAACGAGGTGTAGGGCTAGCAGTATTCACTGGACGGCAAACCCCGTCCGCTCACAGCAAATAATAATCCCGAATTGTTTATGAAAATCAAATTTCATCGTTTATTTATCCTGCTGGCTTTGCTTGGTGGCAATCATCCAGTGGTCGCGCAAAACTGGACGCACACCAGTGCGCCATATAACGACTGGGTATCCATTGCTTCGTCAGCAGATGGAACCAAACTTGTGGCTGCATGTATTAATGCTGATAGTGCAGCAACCGTTTCACCTGGTGGAATTTACACCTCGACCAATTCGGGAACGACTTGGACTCTGTCCGGCATATTCAGCAATTGTGATTTTTCCATCGCCGTTGCCTCTTCAGCAGATGGGAAAAAATTGGTGCTAAACACCTTTGGTGGGGCTTATACCTCGACCAATTCGGGGGCGACATGGAACCAGACCAGTGCTCCTACTTTCACAAATTCAGGATGGTATACTTTGCCTTCTGTCGCCAGCTCGGCCGATGGGAATCAACTGGTGATAGCGGGGTTTTTTAGTAGGGGAATTTGGATTTCAAAAAATTCTGGTGCGACTTGGGCACAAACTACTGCCCCTTGTGATGGATGGTCCAGCATCAGCTCTTCGTCAGACGGAACAAAACTTTGCGCGGTAAGTGCTTCGCTATTTGACAACTGCTTATCGGTTTCTGCGGGTGGTGAGGTTTATATCTCGACTAATTCAGGCGCCACATGGACGAAATCCAGTGCGCCAAGTGGTTCAACAGTTCAATATAATTCTGTCGCTTCGTCGGCAGATGGCAGCAAGCTGGTTGTTGGAACGATCGGCGAAAATGGTGGCCCCGGTTTTATTTATACCTCGACTGACTTTGGTTTGGATTGGATGCAGACCAGCTCGCCCAACACGTATTGGGAGTCCGTTGCCTCTTCCGCCGACGGCACAAAATTATTGGCGTCGGGTGAGGGTGGGACTTATGTTTCGACTAACTCCGGAGTGTTATGGACACAAACAAGCATGTCAAGCATGTGGGTGTTTGGAAATTCAGTTTGCTCATCTGCGGATGGAACCAAATTGTTTGCGGTGATCAAAGGCGACTCCATTTATACCGCACAAACTCCGTGGACCAATATAGTCATCAGCCCAGCCAACCCCGTCATTATCACCGGCGCGAATGAAGCTTTTACCGCGACCGGCTATTTCTCCGACGGCTCGTCGAGCAGTCTCGCCCCGACCAATGGACTGGTTTGGAGCAGCAGGTATCCCAGCATAGCCACCATCAACACCAACGGCGTCGCCACCGGCTTGACCAGCGGCACCACGACCATCACCGCCATGTCCGGCAGCGTCAGCAACAGCACGATTTTAACCGTGGTGGCTCCGCCGTCCATTTCCCATACTTCATTTTCGCTTTCCACCAATTATAATGTTGGAAATAATCCGGTTTCGGTCATGGTCTTCACCAACGTGAATGGCAAGTTGGACATGGCCTACGCGGACTTTTATGGTAATCCAGGTCTTACGATCATGACCAACGATGGCAGCGGAAACTTTTCCATCAAAAGCTCCATCACTCTCGCTACCGGTTCCCAGCCCAATTGGCTGACGGCGGCGGATATGAACGGGGATGGCAAGATGGATCTGGTCTGCCTGAATTATGGGGTCAACGGCTTACTGACGGTGTTGACCAACGATGGCACCGGCGGTTTTGTGATCGCTTCCACCATCATACCCGCGCTAAGAAACGGATTGAATTCGGTCACGGCAGCGGATGTGAACGGGGATGGCAAAATTGATTTGATCGCCACTGCTTCCTCGACCAGCGGCCATCTTCTGGTGCTGACCAATGATGGACACGGCGGATTTGTCCTGGCCTGTTCACCCGGCGTGGGCAGTGGCCCCAATTCGCCCGTGGTTTTCACCAATATGAATGGCCAGATTAACATCGCCTGCGGCAGCACTGTAAACTCCACCCTCACGTTGCTGACCAATCAGGGCAATGGCGTCTTCGTGGTTTCCTCCTATCCCACGGGCGGTAATAACCCAAGCAGTCTGGTGGCGGCGGACGTGAATGGCGATGGCAAGATGGATTTGGTCTGCGCCGACACGGGCGACGGCACTCTTACCGTGCTGACCAATGATGGCAGCGGCGGATTTGTCATTGCGACCAATCTGGCTTCAGGAACACATGTGCAAAATAATGGCACCTATGTCACGGCAACGGATGTCAATGGCGATGGGAAAGCGGACCTGGTCAGTGTAAATAATATTGATGGCACCCTAACGGTTTATACCAACAACGGCAGCGGCGGGTTCGCGCTGGTAACCAACATTTACTCAGGCAACCAGCCCAGGTGCGTGGCGACAGGGGATGTGAACGGGGATGGCAAAGTGGATTTAATCAGCGCCAATTTCAATAATTCCACCATTTCCGTGCTGCTGAACACATCCGTTTTCCCGTCTGCGACGTTGGTGACCAACATCATCGTCAGTCCGGCCGGAGCCACCATCGCCGTCAGCTCCAACATGTCCTTCACCGCGACGGGCTATTTCAACGATGGCTCCAGTCACACGCTGACCACAAATTTGACGTGGGCCAGCAGCAGCGTCAATGTGGCAGCCATCAACACTAACGGCCTCGCCACCGGTTTGGCCCAAGGCGTGACCACAATCACCGCCACGTCAGGCAGCGTCAGCAACAGCACGACATTGACCGTCGTGGCACCACCGTCCATTTCCGTGCAACCGACAAACGACATTGTTTACCCCAACGGCCAAGCGAACTTGAGCGTCGCGGCAACCGGCGGCGGATTGAGTTATCAATGGCGGTTTAATGGAACCAACATCAACGGCGCAACTGGGGCAATTTATACCATTACCAATATCTCCTCCGCCAACATTGGTGTTTACACTGTTGTCATAAGCAATCTTGCGGGCAGCATCGTCAGCCAGGCCGCCATGGTGGGCACCACGTCCATCCAGATGTATGCTGGCATTGCGGTCAACGGGCCGCTGGGTTCTAACTTTGTCATTCAGTCAACCGCAAATCTTTTTAATGGCTGGACGACCCGAACCAACCTGGCCCTGCCGTCGCAACCTTACATCTACATTGATTACAATTCGCCAACCAACCCGCAACAGTTTTACCGCGCCCTGCCACAGTAAATGAGAGCAGGAAAAATGCTTTTCATTCAGGCCCGCTCGCCAAGATGTAAACCCCGCGTCAAGGCGATCTTTGCCCCATTAAGCCCGTTCAGCTTTAAACATTGCTTGAACTGCTCAAGGAGCCAACCGATCAATTTTCCACGAATCATCCGCCTGGCGGGTGTAGAGAAAACGATCATGCAGCCGGCTGGCCCCTCCCTGCCAGAATTCGAATTCACGCGGCACCACGCGAAAACCACCCCAGAATGATGGCAACGGGATCTGGCCATCGGAAAATTTATGCTTCATTTCCTCGATTTGCATTTGCAGGACTTTGCGCGACTCAATGACCCGGCTTTGCGGCGAAGCACAGGCGCTCCACCGGCTTTCCAGCGGCCGGGTCATAAAATATTTCAGCGTCTCCGCTTTGGAGATTCGTTCCGCGCTGCCGGTGATGATCGCTTGCCGCTCCAGCGCCAGCCAAGGAAAGAGCAGCGCGACATTCGGATTTTCGGCGATCTGCCGGGCTTTTTTGCTTTCGTAGTTGGTGAAAAACACGAAGCCGCGCTCATCAAATTGTTTCAAGAGCACGGTCCGAATGGACGCCCGCCCATCCGCCGACGCCGTGGCCAGGCTCAGTGCGTTTGGCTCGTGCAATTGCGCCTGGCACGCCTGGTCGAACCAAATGGTGAATTGGTCGAACGGATTATCTTTGATATGCTCGCGATCCAGCGCAACGCGGGTGTATTCGCGCCGCATGTCGGCAAGGTTCGTTCCTGTCATCGCCATAAAGATACACGCGGAATTCGCGCCTTGTTTTGATGCAAGTCAACTTATTGCCCGCCGCCGCGCAGTCTGTTTAGGCAGATTGATGAAAACACATATCAAATATCTGTTCCTCCCTCTCCTTGCCGTCGGCCTGGCGCAAGCGGAAATCCAACCGGGTCAGGGCCATCACTTTGTCTGCGCCGACTATACCCTGGGTAAAATCTTCATTGTTTCGCCCGGGGGCAAGGTGGAATGGGATTACCCTGCCCCGCATTGTGATGAACTGTGGGCGTTGCCCAACGGCAACCTCCTTTTCACCACCGGCCACGGCGTCAAGGAAGTGACGCGCGACAAAAAGGTCGTTTTCACCTACGAATCCAAAAGCGAGATTTACGCCTGCCAGCGATTGGCCAACGGCAACACGTTCATCGGCGAATGCAATGCCGGGCGTTTGCTCGAAGTCACTCCGGCGGGCAAAGTGGTCAAAGAAATCCGGCTCCTGCCTGATGGCGTCACCGGTCCGCACCTCTACATGCGCAACGCGCGCCGCCTGGACAATGGCAACTATCTGGTCGCCCATTATGGCGATCAGGTGGTCAAAGAATACGATCCACAGGGCAAAGTCGTTCGCAGCATCCCCGCGATGGGCGGGCCGCATAGCGTGGTTCGCTTGAAAAATGGCAATACCATCGTCGCCTGTGGCGATCTCAAAGGTGGATCGAGGGTCTTCGAAATTGATCAACACGACACCGTGGTTTGGGAAGTGAAGGACGGCGACTTGCCCTGCATCAGCTTCAAAGTGATGGCTGGTTTCCAACGTTTGCCCAACGGCAACACCGTCATCACCGACTGGCTTGGCCACAACCATTTCGGTGAAGCGCCGCATTTGATCGAAGTGACGCCGAATAAAAAAGTGGTCTGGACTTTTGCCGACCACAAAACGATGAAAACAATCGCCTCCGTTCAGCTTCTCGACGTGCCCGGTGATGCCACCAAAGGTGAAGTGGCCCATTGAGTCATAAAGGAGCGCGGGATGAATGCCGCGTCCTGGGACACTACCGGCGATGGGTCAAAGCCTTGCCGACCAAACCATCCGATTCTAAAAACTCGATCAAATCCAAAATTTCATCCTTGCTCAAAATATTCAGCAACCCTTCCGGCATCAGCGACACTTTGGAAACCATGCGGGACTGAATCTCACTTTTGTTCACCTCGACGGATTTGCCGTTCAACGGATCAACCATGACCACAATTTTCCGGTCATCTTCCTCGACGATGAATCCGCTGGTTTGCTCGCCGTCCCTGGTAAAAATATTATAGCGCTGATAACGGTCGGAAATGATTTTCGACGGCGATAGGATATTGTCAATCAAATCACGCCGGCTGAAACGGCCCGAAACCCCGGTCAAATCCGGCCCCACCACACCGCCCACGCCGCCGATCCGGTGACAAAGAATGCACTGCGCTGCGGCAAAAATTTCCCGTCCTTTGGCTGGCGAACGTCCCTTCCCGGCGGCAGCCAGCCCGGACGACAAATCGCCCAATGTCCATTCGCGGACGAATTTTCGCGGCGACAGCGCCGCCGTTTGGGACGGACGGATCGCGTCAATGATGGCCGCGAGAGCGGTGTGATCGTCGGCGGACAACCTGCCCGCCGCCTCTTTGCGGATATTGACCAGATACTTGTCAAAGCTGTTGCCGCCTTTGTATTCGGCCAGCGCCTTGTTGAACCACATAAAATAAGTTTTGCGCTCGGCCATGGTCCAGCCATTGGTCACATTGCGCAGGGTGAAGGCGTAAAACATTTGCTCCTCCTGTGTCGGCGCGCTGCCAAGCAAGGTAATGGTTTTCGTCAGCACATCGGGCGAATCCAGATAAACGAGCAACTGGCACAATTCCCGGCTGATATTGAGGGATTTGTGCGGGAAACCAGGCGAGAGGACATCAGCTATCCGCTTGACTGTCGCGGCCTCCGGCTTCCCCATGCGGGTGAAACAAACTTCAAAATCTCGCAGCAGTTCCAAGGTTTGCGCCTCGTTTTCCGAAGCGACCAGAAGATTTTGCAGGCGCGACAGAATTTCGGGCTGCAACTTTTTATCACCGCAGCGTGAAAGTGCCAGCAAGGCCGTCAGCGCCGCTTCAGTGTTTGTTTCCGCCAGCGCGCGTTTTTGCCAACCGGAAACGCTTTGGGATTCGATGGCCACACGAGCCGCGTAGCGCAGCCAGCGATCCGGATTGGCCAAGTACGGCCAGGCCTGGTCCACGGCGGCGGAATTTTTCTGGCCGTGAAAGGATTCGAGTTTGTGGCGAATTTTTCGCTGCTCGGACGCCTGTTGCGCCAGGCGTGTTTCCTCCGGCGAAATCATTTTGGGTTTATCCGGCTCACCCACATAGCTCACACGATAAAGTCCTGACTGCGTTTTCCATCCGCCGATGATGAAATACATCGCGCCATCCGGACCGAATTCCAAATGGGTGACATTAAGCGGCTTCCCGCTGATAAACGTTTCAAATGTTCCGCCGTAACTCGCGCCTTCCGGTTGCAAATGAACGGCAAAGATTTTTCCGTAGGCCCAGTCGGCGGCAAAAAGGGCGTCCTTGTATTTTTTGGGGAAGTTGCTTTTCGTCCCGAACCGCACTCCCGTCGGCGAACTGAGCCCGACATCCAGATTACTGGGCAAACTGTCATGATCATAAACCGGCCATTTGCCCGAACCGGAGCGCCAGCCGTACTCGCCGCCGCTGACAATGTGATTGATTCGCGTTGGCCGGTACCACGGAGCGCCAACGTCCCATTCCATGTCGCTGTCGAAGGTGAACATTTCACCGTCGGGATTGAAATCAAAGTCGTAGGTGTTGCGAAAACCGCCGCATATCAAATCCCACTTCTTTCCATCGCGATCAGTCTGCAGCACATATCCGCCCGGTGCCAGAATGCCCTTGGCATGGCCGTTTGGGTCCCAGAGCCGTGGCAGGAGCAAGTCCTCCTGATAATTTCGATGAGGCGAATTCAGGTCAATTCCGGGCGGCACTTTGGTGTGGTTGCCATTCATCACATAAAGTTTTTTATCCGGACCGAAGGCCACCGCGTGATAGCCATGCTCGTTTTCGCCATCGAAATTTTTCAACAACGTGATTTCGTTCGGCTCAAATTGGTCATTGTGATTTTTATCGGTCAGGCGGTAAAGCCCTACACCCTTGGGACCGTGTCCGTTCACATAGAGACTGCCAAACCCATAGCAAAGTCCCATCGCCCCGCGCATCGGCGCGGCAATGGCTTCTGTCTTCACCACTTCGCCGCCTTTCGAAACCGTAATGCGCAACAACGGAAACTCCATTTTTTCCGGCGAGATGATGAACCGCCCTTGGTCATCCATCGTCATGCAAATCCACGAGCCTTCATGCCGGCCGGCGGATTTCAGCAACTCCGCCTTAAAACCCGGCGGCAAGATCAGCGATTCCGCCAGTGTGGCAGTCGGTTTTCCCAGCGCTTCACCCCAAGGTTCCATGCCGAGCTGGCCGAGGCTGGCCGACGGACGCCATTTTTCCACCGCGATCGCTTCGTTGGTCGAACACAGCCACGTTTTATCCGTCAGCACGAAAACCGGCGAGCCATTGGGCGTGCGCATTTCGAGCTTGAGCACCACGCCGGCGGCAGACTTCAGATTTTTCGCGCGAATGGTAAAAACATTTTCACCCATATGTATCCTGTCCCCCACCTCCATCATCACAGGTTCCTGCCAGTTGGTTATCACGGCGACTGATTTGCCGTTCAGGAACACTGACATTTCATCGTCCGCCGTGCAACGCAATTCGGCTTTCGCCGGTTTGAACCCGCAGGAGAACGTCTTGCGGAAAAAGCACGTTTGATTTTCCGTTGCATGGCCGTCGTGCCAGATCCACTCGGGAACCTGGGCCGTCGCGGCAAAAGACTCTGTTAGAAACATGATTAGCAGCCAGCGCATTCGCATATGGACATTCTGACGCAGCGAAGTCCCCGGCTCACTTGATTCAGGTCAAATATTCAGGTGATCCATCATTAACCTTCCGTCTTGATTGAACGTGTCCACAGTCCGCATAAAAGCAACAGAATACCCGGCGCGGACAGCAGCACAAAAGCAAACCCCCTCGGAAATCCCGATGACATGAAGTAATGCGCCAAATAAAAGCCAGCCAGACTCACAACCGTGATGCCTCCGCCCAAACCCTCCCAGCGCCAAGCCAGAGCCATCCCCAGACCAACTCCCAATGGGAAGAAAGCGAATAAAACCAAATCGCGCGTGGAAAAATGCAAAAAATTTAATCCTTCTCCGAAGGCAAATAAAAGGACAACACCCAGCGAAAGGAGGCTCAACACCCTGGCCGACCAACGCAGAACGCCAAGTAAAAGCAACCGGTTTTTCATCGGGCCATTCATTTTTATCTTCTTCCTTTCCGCTGTATCAATCGTGCGTCACTGGTGATCATGTTCATGGTTCAGCCGTTTCCATGAGTTTCCGCCAGCCATCGCCAACCGGCTTACCCTCTTTTGCCCAAGCCTTGACTTTACTTGGCGTGATTTATTTTTGAGCGGGCCGCTGAAAGGTTCTAACTATTTTTTGGCGCGTGTCCTGCGCTTATTTATCTTCGCGCACCAAATAATTTTGCCCGGGGAACAACGATCAGGGACTGGCTGACGCGGTTGCCGACGCTGGGCGGTCGCCTATCCGGACCAGCGCGTAAATGATTCCCGCCGGGATCCCGGCAATCAAAGCCAGCAGAATGAAAATCCCTGAGCCTTGGCCGCGTTTGCGGATGTCGCCATAAATCCAAATGGCCATGGTGATGTTAAAGACAATCGCTCCGAGGAAGCAGATTCTAATCAACCCGGCAAGATGACGGTGGAACTTTTCGACTTCGGGCTGGCGGAGGCCGACCTGAGGTGGAGCCGGAGGCAAGCCGGCGGGGTCAGGCAACGGTCCCGGTGGCCGGCGATCAAACCGGCTTTGGGGATCATTGTCCGGCAGCCGTTGGCGGGCGAATTGTTCGGGATGCCGCAGATCAGGGCGCCGGTCCGGGCCTTGCATTCGATCCGGCTGTTGGTCCGGGCCGGAGGGATCGCGTTCCGCCGCCAGGGCAACGTTCAGGTTGGCGGCCAACAAAAAGCCAGCCAGCAAAACAATCAGGGTTGGGATTTTTTTCATAGGTTATCTGTTAGACGGCTCTCCTGGAGGGAAAGTTACGGTTCCTTTTCCCTTTCACTCCACTCTCACACTCACTTCGTCATTCACGGATGCAGCGAAAACGACCCCACATTCGTCGTCCCGATCAAATACCCCGCCCCATTGGTATTCACTTGACCCACGATCTGCTCCACTCCGTCTGTTTAGCTCACTGACCTGGGGCCAGGACCACCCGGAAACCGAGGAAGGTGCCCGTGCTCGACGGGAAGTTGCCGTAGCGATTGGCCGACCGGCAGTTCGCGCCGTCGTCACTCCAATCGCCGCCGCGGATCACGCGGTCCGAGCTTGAGGCAGGACCTGACGGATTCGTCACACTCCCGCCGGGATAGGTTCCAAACCAGTCCTGGCACCACTCAAACACATTCCCGTGCATGTCATAAAGCCCCCACGGATTAGGCAGTTTTGTTCCCACCGGCTGCGTCGTACCGCCGCTGTTGCTGGAATACCAGGCATACGACCCAAGCAGGGTGGAAGAGGGATCATCCCCAAAACTAAACCGCGTGGTCGTCCCAGCACGGCAGGCATATTCCCACTCCGCCTCCGTCGGCAAACGATACACCCAACCCGCAGGCAGCCTCCCGGCGGTCTGCTCCTGGGCGTTCAACTGCGCGCAATAATTGGTCGCGTTAACCCAACTCACCGTTTCCACCGGACGATTGGCGTCGCCAGTGTAATGGCTCGGATTGCTCCCCATCACCGCGAGATAGTCCCCCTGCCTCACCAGATACTTGCTCATGAAGAATCCGGTCGTCAAGGTCACCACCGTCTGCGGACCCTCATCAGAATTACGATCTTGTTCGTTGTCTGGGCTGCCCATGGTGAAAGTGCCGGGCTGAATCCAGACCGCCGGCAAGGAAGGAACAGGGACGCCCCAAGGATGCAGCGAAAACGACCCCACATTCGTCGTCCCGATCAAATACCCCGCCCCATTCGTCTTCACCTGATCCACGATCCCCGCCAGCGTCTTGTTCGGGCCGCCCGTCGTCTGATAAGCGATGTTCAACGTCCCGTCCGCCGGATTGATGGCTGCCACCGACAATTTATTCGTCGCGCTCCCCGCCACCACCACCAAATTCGTCGCCCGCAATTGCACATTCCACAACAAATCCCCGCCCGCATTGTTCGTCGAAAAACCTTCGCTGTCATGCACCGTCAACACCAAATTCGTCTCCGCCAACACCCGCGCCGGGGACACCGGTTTGGTGTAAGTGTCTCCGCTCAGCGCCACCGTATTGGTGAACCCTTCCGGATACGTCCCGACATTCGTCAACCCACCCGGCTTGATCCAAGTCGCGCTCCCCGTCATCGCTCCGTTGGTGAAATTCAACATCCCGGCCAGCAAACCCTGGCTGTTATAAAGCTTCACATACAACGGCACATTTCCATCCTTCGAAATCGGAACCACTTGCGAGATGCCGCTCCCGTCCGCCACCTTGCCTATAAGATTAAACATCCCCGACGAACTGTTTGAAATCGCTCCATAACCATCCCCCTGCGGCCCGCTCACCGCAGGCGCAATCACCGAGGTATATCGCCCTGCCGTCGCGCTGCCGGCCGCCTGATCGAGCAACAACGTCGCGCTCCAAGGATCAGCCAGATCAGTATTTGTCACCGTCCCCGTGATCTGCTTCGTCCCGTTCACCCAATCCAAGTGCAGCGTCGCCACCAGATTGCTCCGGACGGGAATGGTGGCCGTGCGTTTGATCAAGAGCGTGCTGTCTCCGTTGTTGTCAAATTTCCCGGTGAGATAAGTATTCAATATGGTTGGATACGTCTTCCCCTGCACCGTCACCGTGCAAGAATAAGTCCCGTTGCTCGCCACCACCAGGTTCCCCACAAATCCCGCGCTCCTCAAATCCATCGGCGAAGTGTTAAACAACCCGTTGTATTTCCCAAACGCATGATTCGCTGTGATCGGGTTGGTGACGAAATTGGCCGTCAGCACCAAATTGCTTTGCATGACAAAAATGCAATTGGTTACGTTGGTGACCACCACCGTTGGCCCGCCGTTGGCCGAGGCGAGCCAGTTGCTGAAGACGTAATTTGCCGAGGCAGTAGCGCGGTTGGTATAGACTTTGGTCAGGACAAGGTTGGTGCCGTTGGCCATGGAAGTCTTGCCGTGACCGTTGGTGATGACGGTCAAAGGCTGGACCACTTTCAGGAAATAATTATTGGTGTGCAGGGCGGAAACATTGCCGCGATAATCCAGACTTTGCGCTGCAAACGTGTTCGATCCCGGATTCAGCGTCACCGTGGCCGACCAATTGGCGTACTGATTGGTCGTACCGGCCGGTTGGAGCGGGCCGTCATTGAGCGAATACAGCACCAGCGCCACGCCCGTGTTGGGGGTGCCATTGGTATCGCGAGCCGCTCCCTTGATGGTGGTGATGAAATTGGTGACCGCGGCGTTGTTCGTCGGAGAGGTTATGGATAATGTCGGTTTGTTGGTGTCCAGGGCCGAACCGCTCGGAGCAATGGTCAAGGTGGCTGGCGCGCTCGTCACACTGCCGTAATTATTTGTCACCATGATGGTGTACGTGGCCTCATCCGCCTTGCTGAGGTGGTTCAGCGTTAAACTCGCGGTCGCCCCTCCGGAAACATTTCCGCCGTCCGAAATGGGCGCATTATTCTTGCGCCATTGAAACATCAGTGTCGGATTGCCGGTGACGGTCGCGCTAAAAATCACGGTAGTTCCAAAAAAGTTAGTCTGGCTCTGCGGCTGTGACGTGATCTGCGGGGGAAAGCGCAAGTCGAGGACAAAATCCGGCGAATCATTTGCGGCCGGACCGAAGACATAGAGCACTGCCGGTTCGGTGATCACGCTTCCAACTGAGTTGGTTGCGGTGAGCGTGTAACTTGCCATATCGGACAAACCAACATTGGTCAGGACGAGGCTGGCCGACGTGGCCCCGGAAATATTTCCGCCGTCGGTCAACGCCGTCCCATTCTTCTTCCATTGGAAGTTCAGTGGCGAGGAGTTCCCCACCGCCAGGGAGAAGGTAACTGTCTCCCCCTCATGCACCGTTTGGTTCTGCGGGTGGATCGCCACATCAAGCATAAAATCAGGCGAATCAGAATAGCCTGAATCAGCCAGCGCTACCGCCGGGCTAAAAAACGGAGCAATCGTTAAACCAATCACCAATAAACTGTATAACACCCGACAAACCGATGAAATCGGCCCTTTTTTTATAGGTTTCATAATAAAACTTAAGCGTTTCGGTTCGTCATGGCTGTCCCGGGGCCAGGACAACCCGGAAACCAATACTGGGGATTTGGGTCGCCTGTCCACTGTGGTCCCGACCCGCTGACCGGCTGAACGTGTCGAAGTCGGTCCAACTGCCGCCGCGGATCACTCGGTCCGAACCTGAGCCCGGCCCCCCGGGATTTGTGACACTCCCGCCCGGATAAAATGTTCCATACCAGTCCAGGCACCACTCAAACACGTTCCCGGGCAGGTCATAAAGTCCCCACGGATTGGGCAGTTTGGTCCCCACCGGATGTGTCGTGCCGCCGCCATTGCCGATATACCAGGCATACGACCCAAGCTGGGTGTAAGTTGCATCATCTCCAAAACTGAATCGTGTCGTGGTACCGGCACGGCAGGCATATTCCCACTCCGCCTCCGTTGGCAAACGATAGACCCAGCCTGCTGGCAGCCTCCCGGCGGATAGTTCCTGGGCGGTCAACTGCGCGCAATAATTGGTCGCATCATTCCAACTCACCCGTTCCACCGGACGGTTAGTGTCGCTGGTGAAATTGCTCGGATTGACGCCGGTGACTCGCAGATACTCTCCCTGTGTAACGGGAAACTTACCCATAAAAAACATATTGGTTAAGGTCACGATAGTCTGCGGTCCTTCGTCGCCCGAACGATCCTGCTCATTGGCCGGGCTGCCCATGGTAAATGTGCCGGGTCGAATCGTAATCAACGGGGTGGCGTTCGTCGGGCTGTCCTCCGCTATGACTCTCACCCGGACGGTCGGGAACAGCAGCGGGGCCATGTCCAATTTTGCGTTCCAAACGATGTGCAGATGGGTGCCTGGCACTACCGGCCATCCGATATCTCCGCTCACATGGACCGGGGTGACATTAAAGGTCGCACCTTGATTGGTCGAAACCACGACGCTAATGGAGCTAAGCGGAAAGTTCGCATCGGCCAAATCATAGTAGATATCCACAAACCCCGTCCCGCTCTGTTGCGAGGCCGTGACGTTCGAGACGACCGGCACGGCGAGAGCGGAGTTCAGCGCCGCGCCACAGAAGGCCAACGCGAGCGCCAGGGTCAGTGGAAACTTTTTCAAAGCCGGGAGTTTTTTGATATTCATTTTCATGGCTGGTCTAACTGTGGATTGCTTACGTGTTATTCTACATGACTTGCTGAAGTCAGCAGCATTCGGAAATCCCAGATGGATGACAAGCTAATTTTTGCGTCTTTTGCGCATTTTTCGGCCCGATCAATTCTCGACCCTCTCCCTCTTCACCCAATCCTTGACCTGCGTCAAAGCCCCCCGCCCCGCCGCAACGTCATTCTAGGGAGAAACACATTTTAACCGTGGGAGAAAAGTTGAACGAATTTCGCCGGCGGCCGGCGATCAATCAATATGACACGACACTTCTTCGCGACCCTGGCTCTGCTCGCCCTGGCCATCGGCCCGGCGCGGGCCGCCATCGAACACTTCACCGCCGACGAATGGCGGCGAAAACTCGAAGCCGACTGGCTGACCGACGCGGAAATCCGCACCTCCACCCAAGTCCAAATGCGCGCGACGCAAAGCGACGCCGCCGGGGGCGTAGATGGAATCAAAAACGGTCATGGGGGCTTTCACACCGGTAATCAAGCCAAGCCATGGTGGCAAGTGGATCTCGGCCAAAGACACCCGCTCGACCGGGTGGCCATCTGGAACCGGTGCGATGAGGCCGGGCGGGCCAGTCATTTGCAAGTCCTGTTGTCCGACGATGGCAAGGAATGGCGCAACGTTTACACCCACAAAGGCCCAAACTTTTATGGTTTCACCGACCACAAGCCGTTGGAAATAAAACTGGCCAACCAGTCCGCCCGGTTTGTCCGCGTGCAGCTTCCGGGCAAAGATTTTTTGCATCTCGACGAGGTCGAAGTGTTCGGCGCGAACCAACCGGATAAAAATATTGCGCTCCATTGCGCGGCGGATCAAAGCAGCGTTTCTCCATGGTCCCACGCAAACGGCAGCCGGAAAAAAGTCGAGCCTGACTGGCCGGCGCGAATCAGCGAATCCCTGGCCGGATGCCAATGGCTGCTCGAACAACTGGGCGCAGCCGGGGTGAAAGTCTCGGCGGAAGCAGGGCAGTTGCAAAAATTGAAACAACGCCTAACAGACCGGCCAACGAAGGAAGTTTATTTTGCCGCGCGGACACTGCAACGCAAACTTGCCCTGGCCAATCCGCTGCTCGATTTCGACACCGTCCTCTTTGCCAAACGCGCCCCCGGCACCTTCAGCCACATGTCAGATCAATATTACGGCTGGTGGTCCCGCGGCGATGGCGGACTTTATCTGCTGAAAAATTTCAAGAGCGACCGGCCGGTGCTCGATTGCCTGACCACCGGCATGCCGTCGGGCAGCTTCCTGCGACCGGAGCTGTCCTTCGACGGGAAAAAAATCCTGTTCGCCTACTGCACATTTTATCCCGGGGTCGCGGGCGAAACCAACAAGACCGACCGGCAACGCCTGCCGGAAGACGCTTTTTATCATGTTTTTGAAATGAACGTGGACGGCTCGGGCCGGCGGCAATTGACCCATGGCCGCTATAACGATTTCGATGCCCGTTATCTGCCGAACGGCGAGATCGTCTTCCTGTCCACGCGGCGCGGCCAGTTCACCCAAGCCAATAAAAATTGCGCGACAAAAACTTTGGAGCACGACGCGCTGCCGGACGCTTTCGTGCGCTGCGGAGGAGGCGACGAGCGTCCGGTGGCGGTCTATACGCTCCATGTGATGGCCCGCAACGGCGGCAATCTGCGCGTCATTTCGCCCTTTGAAAGTTTCGAGTGGAACCCGTCAGTGGCGAACGACGGACGCATCTTTTATTCGCGCTGGGATTACATTGACCGCGACAACATGCCGTACATGAAACTGTGGTCCACCAATCCCGACGGCACCCGGCCGCAATTGGTCTATGGCAACTTCACCCACAATCCCTATGCCGTGTTCGAAGCCCGGCCCATCCCCAATTCGCGCAAAATCATTTTCACCGCCTCGGCCCATCATTCCATCGCGGGCGGCAGCCTGGTGCTGCTGGACCCGACCAAGGGCAGTGAAGAATCCGCCCCGCTCAAACGCCTGACCCCGGAAGTGTGCTTCCCCGAAACAGAAGGATGGCCTGAAACCTGGTATGCCGGGCCTTATCCGCTGTCGGAGGAATTTTATTTGACTGCATGGAGCAACACCCGGCTCATCGGCCAGAGCGCTTCCAATCCCCGTGCCGGCTTGGGCCTGTATGTCTATGACGCTTCCGGCAATCGCGATCTCCTCTATCGCGATCAGGAGATTTCCAGCATGGACCCGATTCCGGTTCGGACCAAATCCATCCCCCCCACCCTCTCCAGCAGCGTTGAATGGGACGGGAAGCAGGAAGGCAAGTTTTTGGTGCTGAATGTCTATGACGGATTGACCGGGGTGCAACCGGGCGATGTGAAAAGCCTGCGCATCGTCGCCGTGCCAACGAAAACTCAGCCGACCATGAACCAACCCAATCTGGGCATCACCCGCGACGATCCGGGCAAATGCATCCTCGGCACGGTGCCGGTGGAGGCGGACGGCTCGGCCTATTTTCGCGTGCCTTCGGGCGTGAACCTCTTCTTCCAGACGCTCGACGCCCAGGGCCAAGCCGTGCAAACCATGCGAACAGTCACTTACGTTCAACCCAACCAAACCGTTTCGTGCGGCGGCTGCCACGAACTGCGCTCCGCCGCGCCGCAAAATGTTGCGACCCTGGCCTGGCATCGTGAACCCTCGAAAATCACCCCCGGCCCCGAAGGTTCCTGGCCGCTGCGCTTTGATCACCTGGTGCAACCGGTTTTAGACCGGCAGTGCGTGAACTGCCATGACCACTCCAGCAAATTCGACCTCACGGCAGCCGCGTCGTACGAAAAACTTATTTCCTACGGCAAAAACAGCCTGCAACAACAGATCCACGAGCACTACCGCGAAGGCAAATCCGAGTCAGGCCAAAGCCCGTCCAAAGACAGCGCCCTGCTCGCCTATTTGCGGGCCGACAAACAACATCAGGCCGTGAAACTCACTCCGGACGATCGCAACCGCCTGAATACCTGGATGGATGTTTATGCCCAGCGCCTTGGCTCCTTCAGCGACGCGCAAGAGCACGAGCTGCAAGACCTCAAAAAATCCTTCGCCTCACTTTTAGAACACAAATGAAAACATTGTTGAAGTGCGGGTATGCGTTACTCGGGACGCTTTCAACCATGGCGGCAGCGAATTTACCTCCCGTGCCGACGGCGGCGAAGCCAACGGAGCAGGAAATATCGGCCCGAACCTGGCAGCGGCAGGTGGAAGAAGATTGGCTGAAACAAGCCGGTGTGATTTCCCATTCGAATTATCCCACGGCAACCTGGATTGACCACGGCCTGCGGCTGGCGGCGGATCTGGGTGAAAATGAATCCAGCATTCACGCGTTGCATGAAATCGCGGCCCGCCTGAAAGCATTGCCCGCCAATGCGCCGGACAAAACGAAGCGGCAGCTTTATTTTCAAACGCGCTGGATGGTGCGGCGACTGGCGCTGGGCAATCCCCTGCTCCATTTTGACCGACTGCTGTTCGTGAAACGATTCACCCAGGAGGCTTACCCGGATGTCTGCCTCAATCACATGCCGTGGGTCTCGCGGCCCGGCGGTGATCTCTGCGTTCTGTCCGCCGCCAATGGTAAAAAATTATTTTCCGCCCTATCCGTGTCCAGTGGACAAAACATTGCCGTCCAAAACATCATAAACAAGGCGCTGGGGCCGGGTCACGTTCACGGCATGGATCTGCGGTGGGATGGAAACAGGATTGTGTTCGGCTTTGCCCGAGCGTCCAGCGATCAGCCGCCGCCAGGCTGGCTCGACCGATCGCAGAGTTTCCGGCTCCGACGCACGGAAGAGCCGACGCACATTTATGAAATCGGCGTGGATGGCGGCAACCTTCGCCAACTCACGTCCGGCGAATGGAGCGATCTGGACCCGACCTACGCCCCCAGCGGCGACATCGTTTTTGTTTCCGAACGCTGCGGCACCTCCCTGCAATGCAACGAATACGACAAGGACGAAACCAGTTGCAACCTTTACGTGATGAACGCCGACGGCAACGGCATCCGGCGCCTGAGCGTGAGCAAGGACGGAGATTATCTGCCGCACACATTGGACGACGGCGCCATTGGTTACACGCGCTGGGAATATCACGAGCGCGGCTGGGCCTTCATTCAATCACTGTGGACGGTCCATCCCGACGGCACCGGCGCGGACGCCATCTTCAAACAGCATTTCACCAACCCATGGTCGCTGGAAGACGTCCGCTCGATACCCGGCAGCAAAAAACTGGTGTGCATCGCCGCCGGCCATCACACCCTGGCCACCGGCCCCTTGGTGGTGGTGAATCCCGCAATGGGCATCAATGAAAGCAAGGGCATTTCCATCATCACACCCAAAGTCAAACCGCCCGAAGGCGGCATGGATGGTGTGAACGTGACCGAAGGCGGCGTGCAGGATGCCGGCGGTTTTTACTCCACGCCCTGGGCGCTGTCGGAAAAATATTTTCTCGCCAGTTACACCTATGCCAATAAACAAACCGACGCCACTGGCTACGGCCTCTATCTGCTCGATGTCTATGGCAACAAAGAATTGCTTTATCGCGATCCGGCAATTTCCTGTTTCATGCCCATGCCATTGCGCGCCCGTTCGCGCCCAACGGTTTTGCCCAATAATGCCAATCTTTGCAGCGACTCGGCGGTGTGCCTGCTGAGCGACGCAAGTTTTGGCTGCGACGGCATTGCGCCGGAACGCGCGCGTTACCTGCGCATCGCCGAACCGGTCGCCTGGCCGTACGACAACCAATACGGCGGCCAGCGTTACGGCGAACCCCATCGTTACAGCGGCCCGGATGGCGCGAAGAAAAATCTGCTGACTTGGACGCCAGTGCGAATCCTGGGTGATGTGCCGATCGAACGCGACGGCAGCGCGCATTTCAAAGTGCCGGCCGACACCGCCGTCTATTTCCAATTGCTCGACGAAAACCGGATGGAAATCCGGCGCATGAGAAGCTTCGTGAGTTTTCAACCCGGCGAAGTTCGCGCCTGCGCCGGTTGCCACGAATCGCGCGGCATCTCGCCCCCATCCGAGCGGGTTTCCATCGCCGCCAATCGCGCTCCATCCGACCCCATGCCGCCTCCGTGGGGTGATCGTCCGGTCAGTTTTCTGCGCGACATCCAGCCGGTGCTGGACCGCAATTGCGTCAGTTGTCACAGCGGTTTGAAACCGGCGGGCGGCCTGGATTTCTACGGCGGACTCACCTCGCACGATGCCGACATCCCGGGCTACGGTTACAATCGCGCGTTTGAAACCATCCGCGACCATGAGCTGGTTTCGATTTCCAAAGCGATGCTGGCGGATGCCAGCATTACTCCACCGCTGGCTTATGGCTCGCTCCAAAGCAAATTGATCTCGTGCCTGGGCCGGAAACCGCATGTTCAGGAAGTGAATTTGTCAGCCGATGACCGCCTGCGCCTGGTCATGTGGATTGATGCCAATGCGCCGTACCATGATGCCTTTGTCAACAAACGGGCTGGAGCCGCAGCCTACGACCTGCCGGCCGATATGGAATTGAAAAAGCAGATCGCCGCCATCCACCAAACCCGCTGCAACAAATGTCATCAGCCGTCAGAAATAACGCGCCTGGACTGGATTGATTTCCGGCAGCCGCAACGCAGCCTGTTCCTGACCGCGCCCCTGGCCAAAGAATGGGGCGGAACCAGCCGCTGCCCCTGCGCGGTCTATCACGATACCGACGATCAGGACTATCGAACGATTCTTCAACTCGTCACCAAAGCCGTCAAAAAAGCGCAGGCCGAACCGCGCCGTGACCTGCGGGCCTGTTTTCCAGAGAGCCGCCACGCCAATGATCGCGGCCTTGATTTGAATCAAATAAATTTGTCGGCCGTGCTGGCAGAATAAATCAGTGACAATAATCAGGCATCTTTGCTGCGTATGCAAAATATTGACATGTTCCAGTTTGTTCTCGGCGTTTTAATGGGCTTGATGATGATTTATCTGCTCTTGGGCCTGCTTCCGTCCGCCCGGCGACGCCAGCAAGATTTGGAGCAAAGGCTTAAATCGGGCGGCGGTGCATTTATTCCGATGTCTTGCTTGCGGCGGGTGGTCGGCATGCTCTTGTGTGGCCTGTTGGCCGCCCAGCTTTTTGCGGGAGCTTTTCATGACAGCCTCAGCTCACTGACGGGGATCAGCCCGCTGCCCCTCTTTATTATCACCTTTTTTTTATTGCCCCTGACATCGCTTTTTTTAGGAATCCGAGCCAACAGGCTTATTCAGAAGAAGCCTGGCCCGGAAATAAAAAATCAAGCCGCGCCAGGCAAACAATTATGAAAACTCCGCTTCTTCAGAGATGGGCCAAGTTTGTGCTCGCGCATTCACGTTGCCGGGTGTGGCCGTATTTTTGTTTGGCCTTAACCGCCACGCTCGTCGCCTTGCAATTCACCAAATATGCGCGGGGTCATTTCCTGCTGGTCATGCTGGTGGTGACGCTCATGGCATTTGAACGACTGGCCTTCGCGGAATTGTTCGCGGCAAACCAGGCGCAAATTGACAAGACTGAACAAAAAAAATAATTTTTGGGCGAAATCAATTTTTAAAACTCGCGCGGCCGCAAATCTCGGATTTCTTTGACGCAGGTCAGTATTTTTGGACGATTCAGAAATTTAATGGTGCATTCAAAGTATTAACAAAGTATTCATCGTTTCGCCAAATCACTTTTTTACCATGAAAACAAAACGCCTCTTTTCCCGCCGACAGTTTCTGCACGGCACGACCCTGGCCGGGCTGGCCGCGCCCTTCATTCTCGAATCCTCACTCCGGGCCGGCCCCGCCAACGGCAAATTGAACCACGCCTGCATCGGCGTGACCGGCATCGGGGCGCATGATTTGGGAAATTTTCTGAGTCATCCCAAAGTGCAAATCGTGGCCCTGTGCGACGTGGACTCGAATCATTTGCAGGGCGCGGCCAAACGCGTGCCCGGGGCGCGGCTTTACGCGGATTGGCGCGAGATGCTGGCCAAGGAAGGTGATAAAATCGATTCAGTCAACGTGGCCGTGCCGGACCATTCTCATTTTGCCATTGCATACAGCGCCATCCAGGCGGGCAAACATGTCTATTGCCAGAAACCGCTCTGCCACGAGGTCGAGGAAGTGCGCGTCCTGGCGGAGGCGGCGGTGAAAAAAGGCGTGATGACGCAGCTCGGCACGCAAATCGCCTCCAGCTCGTGCGATCGCACCATGGTGCAGTTGATCAAGGCGGGCGCGGTCGGAAAAATCAAACACGCCTATCTATGTTCCAACCGCCCCGGGGCGATTGACACATACCGGCTGGTCGGGCCGCGTCCGGCCCAGGGCGAGAAACCGCCCGACAGTCTCAATTGGGACCTGTGGATCGGCACCGCCCCCATGCGGCCTTATTCGTCTAAGATTTACCACCCGACCAAATGGCGCGCGTGGCAGGATTTTGGCACCGGCTGGTCGGGGGACATCGGGTGCCATATATTTGATTCGGTCTGGAAAGGGCTTGGCCTGAAAGCGCCGCTCTCGGTCCAGGCGGAAGTGCAGCCGTCGTGGAAGGATTCGCTGGCACGGCGCGGGGACACCTGGCCGCAAGGCGATCACATCACCTGGACTTTTCCGGGCAATCATCTGACAGCGGGCAAAGAACTGACGCTGGAATGGTTCGACGGCGTGTATTATCCGCCGCAGGAAATCCGCTCACTGTTTCATGGGGAATATCCGGCGGAATCCTCCATCCTCATCGGCACGGAAGGCGCGCTGTTGAACCCGCACGCCGGGAAAGCGCCAGTCCTGTTGCCGGAAGCGAAGTTCAAAGATTATCCCATGCCGCAGATGGCCGACCGCAATCATTATCATCATTTTGTGGACGCCTGCCTGGGCGGCGAAAAAACGGAATCACATTTCGCGCAAACCGGCCCGATGACCGAGACGATTCTGCTCGGGACCGTGGCCATACGGGTGCCGGGCGAGAAGCTGGCGTGGAATGCGGACAAATTAAAATTCCCGCACCACAAGGAAGTGGAAAAGCTTTTAAGACGGCAATATCGCGACGGCTGGCAGGTGGCGAAGTTTTGAAAAACATCAGGGCCATCCCGTAAATTAGATTTTCATTTGCCACGCAAGTTTGGCAGCATTGCGTTTGCATCATGCGCTCTGCTCAACCCAAATGGCTGGTCGGCGTCGCCCGCCGCAAGATAACGCCGACCATCCCGGTCGAACTGGCTGGCTTGGGCTACTACCTGGAACGAACCTGGCAACGGGTGCGTGATGACTTGACAGCCACCGCCCTGGTCATCACCGATGCCAATGGTCATTCCGTGGCGTTTGTCGCCTTGGACCTGATGTACAACGACGCGGGATTCACCCAGGCCATCCGCCGACAGGCGGCAGCGCGCTGCGGACTGCTCCCCGAGGAAATTTGCGTCAATTGCTCCCACTCGCACAACGCGCCCACCGCCGGTTTCATTCGCGGCGCGGGAGAACAAAATCAGGATTACCTGACGTTCGCCGCGCGTGAAGCGGCGGCCGCGCTGGTGGAAGCCTGGCAGGCAAGACAGCCGGCACACTTGAGCGTTGGCCGACAGGAGATCACCGGTCTGACTTTTAATCGCACGCGCGAGCGGGGACCAGTGGACACTCGTTTGACCCTGCTGCGCGCCGACAGTCTGGAAGGCAAACCCTTGGCCGCAGCCATCAATTTTCACTCTCATTGCATCGCGCACATGGAAATTGATCTGCAGGCGATCAGCCGCGATTGGCCGGGCGAGGTCGTTGATCAAATCGAGGCGCAATTGCCGGGAGTGACAGCCCTCTATCTGCAAGGGACGTGCGGCGATGTGAATGTGGAGCGTAAATACAACGGGACGCCGCTGCGTTTCGAACCGGCCCGGCGCATTGTCGCAGCCGCTCACCTGGCCTGGACGGGAGCGCGCGGCCTTGAAGGAAATTCACTCAGCGTCGCCAGCCGCGAAATTTCAATCCCAACACGCCGCTGGATCCGCGAGGAAATTCAACGGGACAGGGAAGAAGCCTTGTATCGCCGGGAAACCGGCGATATCAAAGGCTGGCTGGAAGGCTTTGCCCGCGCGGCAGTCAACCAGCCGGCTCGCCTCCCCCTGCGTTACGGCGGGAGTGTGGAAAAGGCCGTGGCCGCCCTGTCGCGCTTTGCGATTGAATGGACCGATGAAATATTGCCTGTGTTTGACTCGCGGGCCGAGGAAGTGAAGATGGAAATCCAGGCCGCACGGATCGGTGACCTGTATTTTGCGATGAATCCCTCCGAATTATTCACCACCTTCGGACTGGAACTGCGGGAGAAGTGCCGGGCCAAAGACCTGATGGTTCTCGGCTACAGCAACGGCTCGATCGGTTACCTTCCCGACGCGGAGGAAATATCCCGGGGCGGATACGCGGCCACGCAATCGCCGAAGTTTACCGGGCAGTTTCCATTTGTACCGGCCTCCGGAGCGACGCTGGTCAACGAGACGCTGGCCTTGCTGGAACAACGCGACTGAGCTGTGGTTGCGGCCTGCCTCGGATCACTTCAAGTGATCGGACCAAAGCGCGGGCCCCATTTTTCGACCAGAACCTTGCCGGCTGCGCGCAATTCAATTTTTTCTTTTGGCGATAGCGGCTGGTATTGCCTGGCCCACTCCACGTTTTGCTTCACTTCCTCGATGCCATAAACGCCGACCACCCCGGCGGCCACGCCTTCTATGCCGAGGCTGTAACGCATCGCCCGTTGATGAAACTCTGCCGGCATCTTGCTCGGGCCGCGAATTTTGTAGCCGGGAAAATTATTGATGTGTCCGCCAAAAACTTTCATCGCGAGAATGCCGCAACCGTGTTTGCGGGCGACTGGCAGGATTTCCTCCTCGAAACGGTATTGATGATAATCCGCGAAATTGAGCGCGACCATGATCACGTCCACCTCGCCGGTCTCGATCAGCGGGGCAAATCGCCGGGTGCAATTGTGCCCGGTGATGCCGATGAAGCGGGTCAGCCCTTTGTCTTTCATTTTTTTGACGAATTCCATCGGGCCACCCAATCCAAGAATCATGTCGGTTGATTTGTCGCCGATGGCGTGAATATGGAGCAAATCCACATGATCTGTTTTCAACAGGCGCAGCGATTGTTCAAACTGTTTTTCCATTTCCTTCGCGGCTTCTTTGGCGTCGTTGCTGTTCGGGCGCGCCTTGGTGGTGAGGAAAATATGATCGCGAAATTCCGGCATCAACTCGCCCAGGTAACGTTCGGCGTCATCGTAAATATGCGCGGTGTCCACGTAGCTGATCCCGGCCTCCAGCGCCGCCCGATAAACAGGCACTCCGACGGCGGCACCCGGTTTGCTGTGGCCAATCGGCGCCGAACCCAGGCCGAGAATCGTGATCTGCGCTCCGGTTCGGCCAAGCACCCGAAGGGGAAGACCGGCGGCGTTCTTGCCGGCCGATGAATTGAGTTCAGCCAAGGCCGATGGGCCGCTCAAGGCTGCGGCTCCCGCCGCTGCGCCCAAACTGAGCAAAAAATTCCGGCGCGGCATGGTTGGATTGGAACAGGCATTATATTTCATAAAACATCTCTTCACTGGCTTGTCAGATTTTCCATCTCTCCGCTGCCCTTCAGCCGCAAGGTGATAAATTGGTTTGGCTTGAACGGAACTTTGAACGAGGTCGCAGTCGAAGGCAGCGGGCGAAGATTTTCTTCCACCCCGTTGCAGAGTTGAACGGCGGTGAGACGGAACGCTGGAAAACTAATGTCAGCTTCACCGGTTTTCCCGGCAACTTCGTGCAACCGCAAAATCCAGCCCTTCTTGTCCTCGGCCTCCTTGCAAACAACGAGTTGGAGATTGTCAGCATTGATTTTGAACAGTGATCCCATGGCTGCCGGCCAGGGCTGACGCAGTTTAGCGACGGCACCGGAGGAGGTGGAATGAAACGGATAGGCAAAAACCGGTGTGCGGATGTCCGCGTCGAACTGGGCCAATTGCCCATGCCCCAGATTTTCTCCACTGGTGATCGAGTAACGGAATTTAAAAGTCCCGCCCTGTTGCGCACGATAATTGGTGAACCAATAATTGTTCATGATATAGGAGTAAACATGGCCATTCTTAATTTCGAGATGTGACGGCCACTGTCCGCGATTGATGTCGGTGAAAGTCGCCAGCGGCGCATCCGGCGTGGCCCACGCCACGGAAAAGTCGCCGTCGGAAACGTGGACGACATTTTGCGGGGTGAACCATTCACGGCAGGCACCGGGCATCTGGTCGTCGTTGGGCCGGACCCAGCCGTTTTGGATCTGATATTCAAACGCGGGCTTTTGCGCGGCGAACGGGAAAGCGAAATAAACCGCCTCCTTCGCGCGCGTTTCGATTTTCTCAACGGTGTTCACGATGTCCAACCGTTTGATTTTGTCATACAGCAAATATTCACTGTGGACTTTCGGAGTGTTCTTCGCGCTGGTGAGAACCACGAGCCGTTGCCCCAGGGCCGTTTTAACATTTTCCACAATCTCAGCCTTGACCGGCGGCTCAATTTTCAGATCAGCGGGGGCGGAACCGAATTCGTGGTTCAACATGCGCGAGCTTTCGCCCCCGGAAACGTAGAGATACTGGTTCAGTTTGTGCGGCGCGCCGGCATCAACCAGCTCATGCTTTTCCTGCTTGTCAAACAAACTCAGCACCCCGCCGGTCAGCGGGTCAATGGTCAGCTGATAAAAAGCGCTCTCCAGGGTGTTGCCCGCCGCCTTCTCATTTTTAACGGGTGAAGCCCCCTGGCGAATGGCGTAGCTCTTGTAGCCAAAGGCCGGAATATTTTCGGCCAGAAATCGAACCCGCCGCCAGCCATCTTTTTGCGAAATCACGTCCAGTTCCACCGGCTGGCCGGTGACGAGATCCACCAGTCCCTGATTGTGATCCAGCTCGATTTCGAGCGGTTCGGTGCGCACCGTGTTCTGCCAGTTGAAGGCAATCACGCAACTGCCGCTGACCGCGATATTCTGGCAAAAACGATTCAACGAACGCGCCAGCAAATTGCGCGCATCAAGATTGGCGCTCGTCGCATAGTTCTCCTTGATCTCCCATTGCCGGGTGACGAATTCACGATCCGGCTGGGCGATGCTGTTGTGCGCGCCCCAGGTGTGCTCATCGTAAAACATGACGTTGTTCCACGCCGCACGAAAATCATCCGCCGGGTAGCGGTTCTTCGCATCAAACAGAGAAGCAAAACTGCTGATCGTTTCCGCCGTCGGCAGAATTTGCTGGGTCTGCCGGTTCAACGTGGTCGCGGCGGCGGACGAGGCTGCGCCGTCCTCCCAATAAGCGCCACAATCCCCGCGATAGACCGGGAGCTTGCCGCCAAATTTCTGTTCAATGTAATTAAAGTAATCGGCATCGGACGCGACGATCATTTTCGGAAATTCATACCGGCGATTCCAATCCTCCATCACCGGCGCTTCGGCTGCCACCGGAACGGCGGAGTTATCCACATAAGCACCGTAAATCATGGCGGCATCCGGCGCGTAATCATCCCGCAAATAACGGGCGAGAAATTGAGGGACCGAACCTTGCAGAAATTCCACTTTGGCCTTTGGATCTGCGCCATCGCCCACCAACCGTTTGAGCTGCTGGTAGCTGCGCGCATACCACATGAGAATCCGTTCCCCGTTCATTCCTTCCCAGTAGTAGGGCGAATTTTCGTTGAGGTCGCTGTGCTGGAGAATCGGTGCGCGGGTTTGGTTGCTGCCGTTGGAAAACGCCTTGATTCCCGCGTCGTGCAAAAGGGAGACGAGGAACCAGCTATGGGACGGCGCATCGGTCAGGCAGGCGGAATCAAAATTGGCCCCAT
>CAIYOY010000216.1 GCA_903927905.1 uncultured Verrucomicrobiales bacterium
CTGTAAAGTGGAACCGGCGATGGCACCGTTGCCGAGCGGACAGACGTTGGTCCGATGAAAACAATCCGCCAACCGACCGGAATCGCGCTCCAGCATTTCCACATAGGCCAGCAAATGATGCGCCACGGACACCGGCTGAGCGCGTTGCAAGTGAGTGTAGCCCGGGATGATGATGTCCTGATTTTTCTCCGCCAGAGTCACCAGCGCTTTTTGCAAATTCCACACTTCCTCGGACAACGCGACGATTTCATCCCGCAACCACATCCGCATATCCAAGGCCACCTGGTCATTCCGCGAACGGCCCGTGTGCAGTTTTGCGCCAGCCGGAACGCGCTTGGTCAATTCGGATTCAATGTTCATGTGAACATCTTCCAATTCCGGTTTCCACTTGAACTTCCCGTCGGCGATTTCATTGGCAATAGCATCCAACCCTTTTTCAATCGCGGCCAATTCCGCGCGGCTCAAGATACCGATTTTTTGCAACATGGCGGCATGAGCCATGGAGCCGAGGATATCGTGCTGCCACAACCGCCAATCAAAGGAGATGGACTGCGAAAACCGGGCGACATCATCGCCCGGCCCGCTGGCGAAACGGCCACTGCGCGAAACTGGAGATTTTTTAGGATTACCCATCGGCGTCGAATCTACGTTCTCCCCGGCAAAGGTCAAAGGATAAATCAACCGTGGCAGCTACGACGGCGAGACCGGCGACATCGGCGAACGCGCCGTGGTGGACAAAGTCCGGTCCACGCTTTCCACACAGACATTCTGGGGTTGCCGGGCCGAACCACGAAAAACTCATCTTCCCCGGGCAAGGCCTGAACCAGAAACTCACCGGCGTGGAAGAAGCCGGGTGATTGGGGATATTTTTGGGTGACGAAAGAGTTTGTTAGCCCTTGATTCCATTCTGGCGTAAAAATTCCAAAGCTCTATCTGAGACATTCTGGAAACCATCGTAAATCCGTTCCTCAATAGCATCCAGCCTCCTAGTTTCCTCCTCCGTAAAAAATAGCTGCCCTTGCTTGTCAGCGCCCCGCTCGCATATGGACTTCGCCCACGACGATTCTTCAAGAACGTTGGCAACTTGGTCAGCACCGATCATCCGAAAAGATTGAATGACACTCATCTGGTCAATCTCGTTATACCAGAATGAATGAAGGCCATTGCCTTCGATGAATCCAATCGTTTCGCAGACATCAACAATAGCTTGTTCCTCACGCGACAGCCTGACACTCGACTTGTTATGAGAGCGACTCTCTAAAGCGTCATAAACGCTTTCAAGCCCATCAGCGAATTTGGTCAGTTCAGGGATTCCTTGCTTATTCCTATTTCGAGCCATGTCGGGTTATTAACTTCCCGCCCGCCCGCGAAAGCAAGCCTGCAATGCGCTGGTGGGCCAAAGGGTCGCCCGAGGCCACCGCTCAATGGGACCCGTTCCTGCGCCCACGGCGGCTCGCCGGGAAACCACGGCCAGAGAAGCCTGATTTCAACGCAGAGACGCAGAGGACGCAGAGGAACGCAGAGAAGAGTTGTTCTAAACGGCCCCTTCTTTCCCCTCTGCGTTTTTCTCTGCGTCCTCTGCGTCTCTGCGTTAAAAAATTCGCCATCCCACCGTCTCCGCCCGCCGCCAACCCGTGGATTTTTCCCGCCAACCCGTCTGTAATTTCCGCCAACCCACCTGCTCGCGCCGCCAACCCACGGGTTGTCAGCGCGAGCCGACGGCTTTTTCCCGCCAACAGACGGGTTTTCGGGGTCAAAAGGCGGTTTTGCCCGGCAGGAAGCGGGAATCTTGATGAGTCATGGTGAGAAACGGAGCGCGCCTCTGTGAGGCGCAGCATGTGACAACGGAGAAGTTGGTAAAATATTAAAGGTCTCTTCGCTGGCAACGCGCTGCGCCTCGCAGAGGCGCGCTCCGCCCGGAATCAGCCTCGCACCTTATCCGTTTCCCGCCATTGACAGAAGCATCGCCCGCAAGGAATTGTGGCACGGAAGTCGGGCCACGTTGTCACCAATTATTATTCCGCCGCGCCGAAGCGGAGTTCGGCGCTCCGATCACACCAGCTTCTTGTAGTTCTTGTCTTCGGACAATTTTTTGACCAAGTCCTTGATTTTTTGGGCCTGACTCTTGTGCGCGATCAAAACGGCGTCGTCGGTCTGGACGTAGATGGAATCGCGCAATCCAACGATCGCGATGGGAGTCCGGTTTTTCGTGCGCGCGTCGTAAATTACATTTCGGGCGGCGTCCACGTGGATGAAATCGGCCTGGGCGCAATTGCCTTCGGCGTCGGGTTTGATATGACGCGCCAAGGCAGTCCAGGAACCGAGGTCGTCCCATTCAAAGGAGCCGTCGGCGACGACGACGTTTTGGGCGTGCTCCATCAGGGCGTAATCAATCGAGACTTTTTTGATGACGGGATATTCTTTGGCCAGGACTTTTTCGAGCTTCGGCGTGCCGGCGACTTTGAACCAGCGCTGACAGGCGGCGGCAAGTTCGGGCTGATGTTTTTCCAAGCCCTGAGTCACAGTCACGAACGACCAGATGAACATCCCGGCGTTCCAACGGTATTGGCCGCTGTTGACGTATTCGACGGCTTTGTCGAAGTACGGTTTTTCGACGAATTGTTCCGCTTTGAAGAAGGTGGTTTTATATTTTTTCACTCCCTGCGGCGGGGGCAACACATTGCCGGTACGGATGTAGCCGTAGCCGGTGGCGGGTTCAGTCGGCTTGATGCCGATGGTGACGATGACCTGGCCGCGCGCGGCGAGATCGAACGAATCAGCCAGGACTTGCTGGAATTTCTTTTCTTCAGGAATGACATGGTCAGCCGGCAGGACGGCCATGACGGCATTGATGGAACGCTGACCGACAATCGCCGCGCCCAGGGCAACCGCAGCGCAAGTATCGCGGCCGATGGGTTCGGCGATGACGTTTTGTTTGGGCAGCTTGGGTAATTGCCGGCGAACTTCCGGGGCCTGAACGGCATTCGTGATGATGATGATGTTTTTGATCGGCACCAGCGGCAAAACCCGATCCACCGCTTCCTGGAGGAAAGATTTTTTGCCAATGATGGAGACGAGTTGCTTGGGCGTTTTTTCGCGGCTCACCGGCCAGAAACGCTCGCCGCGTCCACCGGCCATGATGATGACGTAACGGTCTTTGCTATCAATTTTTGTTTTCATCTTTTTGTCGCTTTGATGAGTGAACTGGTAAATTCGATGACTTTGGGCACGAGATCTGAACTTTTTCCATGCTGGGCAATCTGATTGACGATGGCGCTGCCGACGACAATCGCTTCCGCCGAAGCCGCCACCGTTCGGGCTTGCTCCGGATTGGAAATGCCAAAGCCGACGGCGATCGGGAGGTCGGTATGCGCGCGGATTTTGGCGGTCATTTCGCCAATCGTATCCGCGACTTTTTGCTGCATCCCGGTGACGCCTTCGCGCGACACATAATAGATAAAGCCCGTGCCGCGCTTGACGATGAGTTCAATGCGTTCATCCGGAGTGGTCGGCGCGACCAGATAGATCACGGCCAACCCGGCCTTGGCCATCAGCGCTTCGTAATTGTCGGATTCCTCCGGCGGGAGATCGAGCGTGAGAAAACCATCCACGCCCGCTTTGGCCGCGTCGTTGATGAATTTTTCCAAACCATGCCGGTGCATCAAATTGAAATAGATGTAGAAGACGATGGGGATTTGAGATTTTTTGCGGATGGCGGCGACAGTTTCCATGACTTTAACCGGCGTCGTCCCGGATTCGAGGCCCCGCTGCGCGGCAAGTTGATTGACCAAGCCATCGGCCAACGGATCGCTGAAAGGAACGCCGAGTTCCAAGACATCCACGCCGGCTTGATCAAAAGCCAGCGCCAACTCGCGCGTGGCTTCCAAATTCGGATCACCCGCGCCGATATAAACTATAAAACCCTTCTGCCCGTCCTTTTTCAGCCGGGCAAAACGTTCCGTAATACGATTCATTACCCGGAGAATGGCAACAAACGGCCCTGGCCGCAAGCGCAGGAAATTGGAAGGGTGCGAACGGAGCGCGCCTCTGTGAGGCGCAGCACATCGC
>CAIYOY010000217.1 GCA_903927905.1 uncultured Verrucomicrobiales bacterium
AGCTGGAAACATCGGTTACAACACGTATTCTTTGGGAACAATTCTGAGCGTGATTAATCAAGGAACAATTACGGCAGATGTCAGCAGTGGAGAAATTGATATCGACGCTCTATCTTTCACTAATCAAGGAATCCTGTCATGGTCGGCTGGAAATCTTTTCCTTTCAACTCCGATAAAAAACTCCGGTCAAATTTTTGCGATTGGCACCAATGCCCCAGCGCTTTACTATTCTTCCGGAGCAGTCATATACGGGGGCATGCTTGGTCTGACCAATGGCTCATCTGTAGTGCTTATTGGCGGCGGTTTGACTTTGGACGGCGTGACCGTGAATGGAACACTGGATGTGGGAAAAACTTATAGTGCAACTTCGATAGTGATGACCAACGGGTTGACGCTCAATGGGACAATCCTGCTTGGGAATACAAATAATTTTAATTCCGGTGGAATTGATTTTGCCGGCAGTCAGACTTTTGGTGGCAACGGGACGGTCGTTTTCGGCAAGAATACCGGCGATGCACTTTATTCACACGTTACAAACTCGACCTTGACCCTCGGCTCTGGGATAACGGTTCGAGGACTGAATGGGACCATCGGTTACGCTCCCAACTGGTCCGGGTCGCAGCATATCTCCCTGATCAATCAAGGGACGATTGCGGCCGATATCACGAACGGGGTCATTGAAATCAATGCTCCTTCTTTCAACAATCAAGGCAACCTGTCATGGTCGGCGGGAACTATTTCCCTCAAAACTCCGGTCAATAATTCCGGTCAAATCTTTGCCTTCGGCGGCACTAATACCGGGGCGCTCCGGGCTTCTGGGACGGCCATATCCGGCGGAACACTTGGCCTAGACAATGGCTCACCCGTGGTGATTGATGGTCGAACTAATTTGATTTTAGATGGCGTGACCGTGAATGGAACGCTGGATGTGGAAAATACCTTTAATGCGACCCAGTTGGTGGTGACCAACGGGCTGACCCTCAACGGCACGATGCTGGTGGGCAGCCTGACCGGCACTAATTATGGCGGAGTTGATTTTGCCCGCAGCCAGACACTGGGCGGCAACGGGTCGGTGCTCTTCGGCAAGAACACCAACTTTGACAATGCCCTTTATTCCAATGTTGCCGGGACGACCTTGACCATCGGATCGGGGATAACGGTTCATGGCCAAAATGGAATCATTGGTTACAACACGTTCTGGTCTGGGACGCAGCATATTTCCCTGATCAATCAAGGAACGATTCAGGCGGATGTCACTGGTGGAATCATTTACATCAATGCCCAACCTTTCGTCAATCAAGGCACCTTCTCCAGCCCGGCCGGAACGGTGGTCATCATTGATCCGGTTCCGCCGACCAGTCACGTAAATTCCCTGCCCACACAAATCGCCTCGCTGCAAGTGCCCGTCACCTGGACCGGGCAGGACGACACGAATGGTTCAGGCATCGCCAGTTTCGATATTTACGTTTCCGATAACAGCGGGGCGTGGACGCTCTGGCAATCGGCCATCACGGCGACCAACGCTGTCTATCAGGGCAAACCGCAGCATACTTATGCCTTTAAAAGTGTGGCCCGCGACAACGCCGGAAATCTTGAAGCGCAACACGCCTCAGCCGATGCCTCGACTTTGATTGTCGCCGTTCCCCAATTGCAACTGACCGTTTCCCCGGCCACCACCAACGTGGTCAACCATTCCACTTTTAGTTGCGTCATCACCGTCAAAAACAGCGGTTCAGCGACCTTGAACACTGTCACCATGAGCAACATCACGTCGGCGGGAATCAATTATTGATTCCGTCCAAACTGCTCGTGGTACGGCGACCGTGGCAAATAATTCCATTCTCTGGTCCATCGGCAATATGAACACCAACGATACCGCGTCGCTCAGTGTGACCGTTGATGCCGTGGCGGAAGGCGCCTGGAACATTTCCTGCACCGTAGCTGATTCCGATGGTTTAACCTCTGCTTCCGCTGGGGCCACCATTTACATCGAACCGCGCCTGTCGGTGACTGGCACCACTGATCGTCAGATCGTTCTCTCCTGGCCGCAAAGTGGTGTGACCTACAACGCCTTCGCCAAAACCGATCTGTTTTCAAGTTTTTGGACCATACTCACTAACGTTCCCACCGTCTCCAATGGATTCAACTTTATCATATTACCAACGACGAATAGTGCGGGTTTCTTCCGGTTGCAGGGGCAGTAGAATTCCGCCTTTTGTGGCAATCAATGTAGCGTAAATACTCATCGAATTTCTCCCAAGTGTTGGCGGATGGCGTCAGGATCGCTTCGGCAATCCACCACGGCATAGATGACCACTTCATTTTCGTCCTTGGTGTAATAAACGGCAAATGGAAATACGTGGCAAACGAGGCGGTGGTAATCTTTGTATTTAACCGGATGAACTCCGCCAGTGATGTGCAATTCTTCAATGTCTGCCCGAATGGATTTTATGAAATAATCTCCCGTTCCCTCTTCCTGTTTTTCATAGAAATGAAAACCTTCTTCCAAGTCTTGATGGGCGGACGCTACGATCCTTATTCTCATGCAGGTCGCTGACCGATGGAGTTTTTGACTTCGTCCCAATCTAGAATTTTTTCCCGCCCGGTTTCGACGGCTTTCCTGCGTTCATCGAGCAAGTTTTTGTGCGATTGGGGAACCGGCTCATTTTCAACATGGCAGCGCATGTCTTCCCAAAGCGCCTCCATGATCTGGAGTTTTTCGGAAAAAGGCAGTCGGCGTATTTCGGCGATGCTCATGGCGGTAATATAAAGCTTTTGACGAGGCAGGCAAGCGCAGAGATTAAAATGGGGGTGCTGTTAATAAACTTTTGCGTTCTATCGTGCCCTTTTGTGGCTAAAAATCCATTTCAGCGCCCCACCTAACGGCTCACCTTACGGATAAAACCTCAAAAAAACCCAATGTTTATAGGGCACCTTACGACCTAACGGCTAATTTACCCCCCAAGTATGTATCTGCCCCAACTCCCCATCCGCACTCGATCGCATTTCCAGACAACCTTGCTTCTTGAAACCAACCGAACTCATTGCTACTTTTACGCCGTGAAATCCATTCTTTTGAAATCATTCGTTTTGGTCGTCACTTTGGCATTTGCTTTCACCGGGCGGTCAGCAACCACCACTAACGAATCGGTCGTCGAAAATTGTTCGTCCTATAAACAGGTCACCTCCGGCAATGGTAAACGTTTTATTTACACCCCTCACCCTTACCCCGTGGATGATCGCGGCTTTTCCCCAGCTGATAGCGCCCTCGCCAAAGCCTTTGCCAAAGAAGAAATGATCACGGACGACGCCGAAGGCAGTCTCAATCCCTACGTCCTCAAAGTCATCTCCGCCTTTCCCCTCGACGGCTCCTATCCTTACCATTGCAGTTGGAAACCGCGCGAGTACGACATCTACAACGGCGTCACCCAGGACATGTGGTACAAAGGGATGGTCGTGGCCAAGGCTTATCCCGATGGTTCGCGTTGCAGTTATTGTTGTGGTTTCACGTTTGAAGTTTTCGTCCGCGCCATGAAACTGCGCAACATCCAGAAAGGCCTCGACCCCGATGATTTTAACGGCATGACGTTTGGCGATCTCTTCAACGCCCTGCAATTCTGGTATATCGAAGGCAAGGGCGATTCCGAAGCCCGGGCGGTCACGTCCTACGGTTTGGGCCGGTCCATCACCAATCTCGATGAAGCCCGCCCCGGCGATTTCCTCAGTTACAGCACCACTCCGGCTGGCGGTCATGCGGTTGTTTTTGTTGACTGGCTGCGCGACGAGACGAACAAAATCACCGGCTTCAAATACTTTTCCTCCAATCTCAGCGGCACCCACGGCGTCGGTTATGGCCAGACCCATTTCAGCGATTCCACCGCCAGCGGCAGAGGCACCCTGCGCAACTCTCTGCATATCGCCCATGTCGGCGCGATCAAGGACTACACCAAATTCGACCGCAGCACGATCATCCAGCGCAACGCCTACGCCCCGACCCAGCCCTCGCGCATTCTCTACGTCCCCCAACCCACTGCCGCGAGCGGGACGCCGCCGCATGGGCAATAATATTTTCCACCTATTCGTAGCAGCCGATGTAAATCGGCTCTAATTTTGTTTGGATTTTGAAGTTTTTATTTACCTCGCAACAACTCCTCCGCATGCTTCAGCGAAGCCTGCGTCTGCCCACCCAACATCCGCGCAATTTCTTTCACCCGTTCCGCCTTTTCCAACAGCGTGATCTCCGAAACCGTTCGCCCTTCCTGTGTCCGTTTCGTCACCACAAAATGCGCGGTCGCGTTGGCGGCAACCGGGGGCAGATGCGTGATGCAGATGACCTGATGTTGCTGCGCGATCTGCAACATCTTTTCCCCGACCACCCGCGCGGTTTCCCCGCCGACATTCGCATCTACTTCATCAAACACCAGCAGCGGAATCTCATCCTCGCTTGCCAGGACCGTTTTCAAAGCCAGCATGACGCGCGACATTTCACCCGATGACGCGATCGCCCGCAAGGAACGCGCCGGCTCTCCCGGATTGGGCGCAAATTGAAATTCAATCGTGTCAAAACCAGAAGAGGACTGGGCTTCCGCCGTTGCCAGCGCAACTCCGAACTGCGATTGTTGAAATCCCAGATCCTGTAACTGCTTCATCGCCGCTTTGGCCAGTTTGGGAATCGCCTTCTTCCGTTGCGCGGTCAATTCCTGCCCCACCGACTCCAATTCCTTCGCAAATTTTTTCAACCCCATGTTGATCCGCGCCAACTCCGCATCCCGTTGTTCCAATGATTGCAATTTTTTCTCCGCCTCATCGCCAAAGTAAATCACTTCCGCCAGCGTCCCGCCATATTTGCGTTTCAGCGAGTGGATCAAATTCAACCGTTCCTCGACTTCATGGAGATGCGCCGGGTCAACCTCGATCCCATCGGCGTAGCGACGCAAAGCGGTCTGCACCTCATACAACGCCTCCGCCGCTTGGTCGTGACTGGTCATGGCTTCATCGGCTCCCGCATCTATCTTCTGCAATGCCTGCAAGGTCTTGCCCAACTCCCCGGCCTGACTCAACAGCGAACCTTCATTCTCACTCAGAATGTTCAACGCCGTCTGGCTCAATTCCAACAACCGCGCTGCATTGCTGGCCCGTTGAAATTCCTGCTCCACCGTCGCCTCTTCGTCCGGTTTCAGTTTGGCCTGGGAAATTTCTTTTACTTGATACCGCAAAAGATCCAACTGTTGCGCGTAGGTCTTTTCATCCACGATCAATCCAGCCTTCTCCGCTTCCAACTCCCGGCAACGGCCCACGATCCCCGCGAATTTTTCCCGCAACGAACCCGCTCCGGCGTACGCATCGAGAATATCCAATTGTTTGGCCGGATGGAGCAGCGACTGATGTTCATGCGGACCGTGCATGTCCACCAGTTCCCGCCCCAACGCCGCCAGCACTTGCAATGTCGTCGGCGAACCGTTGATGAATTGCCGATTGGCTCCCGCCGTGGTGAAGACCCGTTTCAAGATCAATTCCCCATCCGCGCAAGGTTCCAATCCATTCTCGTCCAAAAACTTTTTAAAATCGCGGCCCTTGGCCACCTCAAAAACCGCTTCCACCGAACAACTGTCCGCGCCCGTCCGGATCAGCGTCCGGTCCGCCCGCTCACCCAGAACCAGATTCAGTGCGCCGATGATGATGGACTTCCCCGCGCCCGTTTCACCGGTGACGGCGTTATAGCCCGGTTCCAGCGACAACGTCAGGTCGGAAACCAGGGCCAGATTTTTAATGCGCAAAGTGCTTAACATGGCAAAATGCCTCTAGGCCAATTGTGGCTTATTAACTTATTTCGGCAACGGATTTTTAAGAGGGTCCATTCGCCAACCTCCGCTTGCCTTTCGCTCTCCATCTGTTATTTTTATTGCATGACAGCGACGGTCGCTCAAATCGCAAAAATTTCCCAGGAATTGCCAGCGCAAAAAGCCGAGCAAGTTCTTGTTTTTGCCCGTTCCCTTTTACCTTCAGCCAAGGGCAAGGCCGAATCGCGCAAACCTGTTTCCGGCAATGACGCATGGGAAAAAATCATCGCAACTCCGCGCCACCGTCCCAAGCTGGAGGCTGTCCGAAAACGCCTTCATCGCCTCAAACAAGAGGAAAAGATTCAACCTTTTGATTTCAAACGCTTGTGATCTCCGAGGCCGATGAGGATTTTTGGCGGCTTTATGCATCGCTGCCAAAAGACATTCAAAAAGCGGCTAAAAAGGCCTTTCGTTTATTCCAACAAAACCCCGATCATCCTTCTCTTCTGTTCAAACCGCTCCAAGGCGATTCTGATTTTTATTCAGCTCGGATCAATGCAAAATACCGGGCAGTCGGGCAACGGGATGGCGCCGTCATCGTGTGGTTTTGGATTGGCAGCCATGCCGACTTCGATAAAGAATTTTCTTAATCATGTCTTTTTCATTCATATTTTTAGGCTCCGGCACTTCCCAGGGCGTGCCCATCATCGGCAAGGATTATCCGCCAGAATTCCTGGCCAACCCGAAAAATCATCGCACCCGCCCGTCCATCTACGTCGCCACCGATCAAACCAAGATCTGTGTGGACACCACCCCGGAGTTCCGCCTGCAAATGCTCCGCGAGAAAATCAAATGGCTCGATGCCGTCATCTTCACTCATTCTCACGCTGACCACATCATGGGCTTGGACGATTGCCGCCGCATCTGCGACTTGCGCAACGGCCCGCTTCCCATCTACGCCACCGAACCTACCATGAACGATTTGCGGCGCGTGTTCCGCTACGCCTTCACCGAAGACCCGATTCCCAAAGGCTACTTCCATCCGGAGCCTCATATCATTGATGGCCCGTTTACCATCGGCGATCTCCAGATCGTTCCCCTGCCCTTGCCGCACGGAAAAATGGGCAGCACCGGTTTTCTTTTTATGCAAGACGGCAAAAAGCGCCTCGCTTACATGAGCGATTGCAAAGAGATCCCGACCAATATCATCGAACAAGTGCGCGGGACTGAAGCGGTGGTGATTGATGCCTTGCGCCGCAGCGTTCATCCGACTCACATGAGTCTCGATGAAGCCCTCACCGCCGCACGGCGCATCGGCGCGACCCGGACTTACTTCACCCACATGACCCACGATTTTGATCACGACCTCGCGCAGGCCGAACTTCCGCCGACCGTAGAGTTTTCCTACGACGGCTTGAAAGTGGATTTATGATAAGATTTGCCGGTTTGATCCTTGCCCTGCTCTCGGCTGTTCAAGCCTTGGCCGGACCGGGTGACTCCGTCCTTCTCCTCTACAACTCCGCCTCTCCAACCTCCAAAGATATTGCCCAACACTACGCCGAACGCCGTCATGTCCCCGAAAACCAAATTCTCGGCCTCACCCTTCCGATTAGTGAAAATATTTCCCGCGCCGATTACCGCGATAAACTGGAGCTGCCGTTGCTGAAATTTTTGGAACGAAGCCAGCTCTTCACCTTTAATTCTTCCAACCGCCTCATCGCTGCCAAAATCCGTTACTTGACCCTGTGTTATGATGTCCCGCTCCGCATCCTGGAAGATCCCAACCTCGTCGAAATACAGGGCACCAATCTCGCTCCGCAACTCCGTCGCAACGGGGCGGCGGTGGATTCCGAATTAAGCCTGCTCCCTTTGCATTATGAAAAACTGCCCCTCATTGGCCCCTTGCGCAACCCGCTCTACCAGATCACCAACACCGCTTATATCAACCCCATCAACGGCGTCTTGATCGTCGCCCGCCTGGATGGCCCGACCCCGGCCATCGCCCGCGCTTTGGTTGACAAAGCCCTCGAAGCCGAAACCAACGGCCTCTGGGGCCGCGCCTATTTCGACCTGCGCGGCCTGACGAATGGAGACTATAAATTAGGTGATGATTGGCTCCGCACTGCGGCCAACGCCGCCAAACGCTATGGCTTCGAAACGGTTGAGGACGAAAAAGAGCCGACCTTCGCCACCAATTTCCCCATGAGCCAAATCGCGCTTTACGCCGGTTGGTACGACGGCAACGTTTCCGGGCCATTCACCAGATCAACCGTTGAATTCATGCCTGGCGCCATCGCCTACCATTTACATTCTTTCAGTGCCGCGACGTTGCGCAGCATCACGCAAAATTGGTGCGGCCCACTTCTGGCCAAAGGCGTCACCGCCACCATGGGTTGCGTGGATGAACCCCTCCTTCAAGGCACCCCGGACATCGGCGTCTTCTTCACCGCTTTGCTCCACAGCTATACCTTTGGCGAAGCCGCCTGCGTGGCCCAACCCGTCCTCTCCTGGCAAACCACCGTCATCGGCGATCCCCTCTATCAACCCTTCCAAAATCATCCCCGCGAACTGCACGAACAACTGCTTGGCCAAAAAAACAAACTCGTGGAATGGTCCGTCCTGCGGGTGGTCAATCTGAATCTCGGCCTCGGCCGCACTCCCAAAGAAGAAATCGAATACCTGTCGCAGGAACCCAACCCCACCTCGAGCGCCGTCCTGACCGAAAAACTGGGCGACCTCTATCAAACAGACGGCCAGCCCAAACTCGCCCGCCAATCCTGGCAAAAAGCTTTAAAACTTAATCCCAGCCCGTTGCAGAAAATCCGCCTGAATCAATCCCTTAAAAAATGAGCGAGCGGATCACAAGTTGATTGGGCAACGTACTCTATTTCGCCGCATTGGTGGCAAATGCCCCTGTCGCTTTTTCTGATTGACCGACTGCTTTCATGCCGGGCGGCATGGGCGGCGAATCGCCATCTTGTCCCGGAAGCGCAGGCGGAAGTTCCTGCACCAGCTTGCGCCAGACCTCGCGTTCGTGCGGCGTCATCCGTTCCCAACGCGCGGCATTTTGTAAAAATTGCACACGCTCTTCCGGTGCCATGGTTGCAAATTTGCTGAAGGAGGCGATGCACTGTTTCCGTTGCGCGGGCGGCAGTTTGGCAAAAGATTTCAAGGCCGCGTCCATTTCCTGGCGTTCAGAGTCGGACAAAACATTCAGCGTCCGCTGCTGCTCGCGCCCGTTCAATTCAAAAAATTGGCGGAAGCGGTCGCACATTTCCTGCCGTTGCGCCAGAGGCAGCGCCTGCCATTTTTTCAGCTCCGTTTCGCCCAGAATGTCCTTCTGATTGGCCGAGTCGTTGCCCTGAAGGCTGAGATATTTTCCGATGAAGCCTTCTTTTTCCAAAAAGATTTTTTGCGAAGCGAGCGGCACCTGGTCCCACTGACGCAGGCGTTCCTCGATTCGCGGACGATCTTCCGCCGCCACTTCTTTCAAGCGATTGGCCCGTTCCGCCGGGGGAAGCTTCATCAGATCCAGCAAGTCCCAGCGTAATTGGGTTTGATGCAGGCGGGCTTCGCGGATTTCTTTGGGCAACGCTTCGTATTCCTTAAGCTTCGCCAGGATCGCTTGTTTCTGCTCGGGCGATTGGCTGCTCAAGACGCGTGCGCGCTCCGCCGCTTTCATCCCCAGCAACACGCGAAAATATTCCACCGGCGAAAGCTGGCGCAGCGTGACGTCCGGCGCGACCTTTTGATAACGAAAGGAATTCGACTGCGCCATGGCCGTTGCAGTCAACATCAAGCTGAGCGGCAACAAATTAACCCAATGAATTTTGAAGTGGCGCATAAATCAGTTACCGCAAAACCGCCAGTAATTCGTCGTCCGCCGCCACAGCCGCCGCCGGAATTTTGCTCAGACGTTTGATCGTGTCATAATCCTTCAACCAATCCATCCGGGCGGTGCCCGCCACCCGGCTGACTTGCGCCACCGTGTAAGCCATGGTCCCGCGACGTTCTGTTTGGGTTTGCCGATGATAAACGGAAAAGGCGCTCAACGAAAAAACCATGCAAGTCACCGCCACCCTCGGCAACCAGCCCTGCTCCAGCCAACGCGTCAGATTCAGGCTTTCCCACCACGAACGCCGTGGCGGAGTGCGTTGAATCTGTTGCATGACCCGCGCGGTAAAATTCGAGGAGACCGGAACGGCTGGCAACCGTTGCACCAGACGGTTCAAAGCCGCTTCCCCGGCCCATTCCTTGTGCGCCTCAGGATGCGCCGCCAGATATTGTTGCAGCGCAGCCTGTTCGGCGGCGGTCAGGGGCCGTTTCCAGCTTAACTCTTTGATGTCCTGATAATTCAACATACTCGCTTCTTTCATAAACACCTCTTCAATGACAAAGTTTCGGTTCTTCTTCGTTCCAGACACCGGTCTGCAAATACGGTTTGAGCTTCTCTTTCAGGGTCTCCCGTCCGCGATGGATCAATGATTTTGTCGCCGAGACGGAGCACTCCAAAACCTTGGCAATTTCCTCGTAAGAAAGCTCATTCTCACGGCACAAAGCGATGGCCAGACGCTGCTTCTCGGGTAATTCGTCCAGCGCCTCCTGGATTTTTTCTTCAAGTTCGCTTTGCAGGAAAGTTTCGGGTGGCGAAAAGTTTTTTAGATCTTCGTATTGGCGGGCGGGCAGCTCTTCGTTGTCGGACTGGCTGGAATCGAGTGATTCAGCCTGATGCCGTCCGCGTCGCCGTATCTCGTTCAGGCAAAGGCGGCGGGCGATGGTAAAGAGCCAAGTGGAAAATTTGGCCGAAGCTTCGTAGCGACCGGCGGATTGATAGACGCGGATGAAAACATTCTGGGCCAGGTCTTCCGCTTCGCTCAAGTCATGGACCATGCGGAACATGAGATTGATGATGGGCTGCTTGTATTTCTCGACCAACCCCTCAAAGGCGAGCACGTCCCCGCGTTTCACGCGGAGCATCAACTCGGCATCCGGATCAAGCGGTGTGGCCATTTGTTAGATTTTAGTCTAACACCGCGATGGAGACAAGGTTGCAGGGAAATGCAGAAAAACTCATAGCGTTCAAATCTTGTCCGGGTGAAGAACGTTCAGGCCAGGAACGTGCTGAAAATCATTTGTGTTCCGCGTGATGACCGTGGCTTGAATGACATCGGCACTGGCAGCGATAATCGCATCGGGAATTTTGATCCGGACCAGTTTGCGAATCTCAATCGTCCGCTCAATCACAGCGTTCGTAACCGCAACTTCTTCGAACTCATCCATTAACCGGCGAATGGCTGTTTCTTCCTGTTCGCTGAGATTGGGAAAACCAAGAACTTCAATCCGAGTAATCGCAGAGTAAACAATTGAAATATCCGAACGAATTCGAGCTTCCCGCAAAATCGCCACGCCATGCGGTAACCCGGCGAGCGCGTCAATGATGACGTTGCTGTCCAGGAGCCAGCGCATCAATCCCGATCCCATTCGGCGCGGACTTCGCGTTGCCAGGCCACGCTGTCCAGGTTAGGACGCTGAAGAACGCCAATGGAGGCTTCAACCGCATCCCAGTCGGGGCGATGTTTTGCATCCGGCAAAAGCGTGACCAAAACACGACCTCGCTCCGGCAGATGGGTCCCGTCAGTCGGGACAACCTGTCCGTTGGCGATTTCAGCCTCGATGGTCACGTATTGCATGGAGGAATGTTGCCATCAAAGCCTGGTAATATCAAGTTGGGATAAATACCGGTAGTGGGCTACATTGAAAAAAGATTCTTTTCCGCCCTTTGAACGTGGTATTTTGGCTAAATGAAGAAAACGTTTAATAAGCGTCCGCTGACAGCAACCGCCGCATGTATTCGGTCATGCAGGATAGGGATAACCAACAGCCCCTGGTGGCCGACCGGTCAAAAACCGGAGAATAAACGTTAAAATCGTATGAAAAAGCTAATTGCCATTATGCTGCTCATGTTTCTGCTATGCAGCGCGGCGTTTTGGCCTTCTGGAGTCTCAATGCCGTGGAACAGTCCAGATAATCCCCGCCACCAAGAAGGGCTTTGTTATCCTGAATTGCACGTCTCAAACGGAGACAGAACCGGGCTTATATCCAAGACGGCTATGTTCCTGGCTGGAACCAATTCTCTTGGTCGCTACGTAATCCAACCCAAAACACTTTTTAAGGTGAATCGGTATAAATTGGCCTATCAGGCAACGACCAATTTGGTCAGTGATTATCTGATTCACCCAGCCAAAGCGCAATTTTGCTCTTTTGATGAAATGAATATTACTGACGGCTATAAGCAATTTTTTGTCAGCGGAACCGTGGACGGAGACGACGAACATGGAACGTTTTTGCGCAACAAATTCGACCTCCTGCTCGATTCGGATGGAGAAGGATACAAATTAACCGTCCATCTTTTGGAGTTTTCACCAGCCTCAAATTAAATCACAAAAAACTTATGTCACAAAAAACTTAGTGACAAATCTGAAATAATCGTGCAGTCTTCAATCAAGGAAACGATTTGCCCCAAAAGGGCGGCTCGTTTCTTTTTTTGTTTATTTTGCTTTTCAGAAGAATGGGTGAGAGATGGCGTGTATCCATCATGAGGAAACGGCCAGACCTGGCAACTTTCTCTCACCCATTTTCCTGAATTTGGTGCGGCGGGCACCGAGGGAAGACTGCCATAGATGGAACGCCTCGACCCAACCCGCCGCACCATTACCCACCACGTATCCCAATCAAAAAATGAATGCAAGAGGATTCAATGTAGCCCACTACCAAAATACTCCCGCATTGGCCAAAAAAAGAACCAGCCAGGAAACCTGACTGGTTCAAATTGTTTTAAGGCTTTCGGCGCAAGGCCGAAAGTTGATTAGGCCAGAACGATTTTGTCGCCCTCTTTCAAGGTGACAATGGCTTTCTTCCACGCGTTGGTGGTGCCGGCGGACGTCTGGCGCGCGCGACGGGGTTTGCCACGCACGTTGGAGGTGTTGACCCGGACCACTTTGACGTTGAACAGTTCCTGCACGGCTTTGCGGATCTGGATCTTGTTGGCGCGAGGATCAGCCACCACGGTGTACTGGTTGTAATCGCTGGACTGGCGTGTGCCTTTTTCGGTCACGCGAACGGTTTTGATTATATCGAAGGAGTTCATCTTAGTCTTTGTTCAACCGTTGTTCGAGGTTTTCATAGGCGCCGCGGGTGAAGACCACTTTGTCGGCGCGCAAAATCTGGTAGGTGTTCACGGAATCGCTGGCCGCGAGTTCAACGCTGCTCACGTTTTTGGAGGCCTGCGTCAAATTCTTGTCCGCGACATGGGAGACGATCAGCGCGGTGCCCTTCAATTCGAGGGCCGCCAAAACGCTGACGAAATCCTTGGTCTTGGCCGAAGTCAGTTTCAAATCATCAACGACGAGAACATCACCGGCTTTGATCCGCTCGGTCAATGCTTTGCGCATGGCGAGCTGCTTGGTGGATTTGGAAATTTTCTTGGTGTAATCGCGCGTGCGAGGACCGAAGACCACGCCACCCCCGCGCCAGAGCGGGGATTGGAAGGAACCGGCGCGAGCGCGACCGGTGCCTTTTTGTTTCCAAGGTTTCTTGTTGGTGCCGGTGACTTCGCCCGCGTTTTTGGTGTGGGCGGTGCCCATGCGCTGGGCGGCGGTGTAGGCGACCACGGTGTCGTGGACGGCCTGGGTGCCGCGACCATTTTCAATGACCTGGAATTTCACTTCCAATTCACCCTGGTTCTTGCCCTTGATATCTTTGACCGTAAGTTTCATAAATTACTTCTTTTTGGCGTCAGCAGCCGGTTTGGCCGCGACTTTGGCAGCGGCTTTTTCTTTGGCAGATTTCGCGGGCACCGGACCGGCCGCGCGACGCTGGGCGCGCTCCGAACCTTTGCGCAATTTCTTGGATTCGCGGATGACAACGTAATCGTTGTTCGATCCAGGAATCGCGCCTTTGATCAGCAAAAGGTTTTCGGTTTCGCGCACCTGGATGATTTGCAGGTTCTGCGTGGTGCGGGTGACCTGGCCCATGTGACCGGGCATCTTCATGCCGCGCATGACGGTGCCGGGGAACAAACGCTGGCCGATGGCGCCAGAACGACGACGCCAGCCTTTGGCACCGTGGGAAGCATCACCGCCGCGAAAGTTATGGCGTTTCATGACACCTTCGAAACCACGACCCTTGGTGACGCCGATGGCATCCACAAAGTCGCCGACGGCGAAAATGTTCGGGCCGACGATGTCGCCGGGTTTGACGGGGAGCGAGAAATCGCGAAATTCGCGAATGCGCTTCACCGCGACAGCGCCGTGTTTCTTGATGTGACCGAGAACGGCCTTGGTCAAGCGCTGTTCTTTTTGGTCGTCAAAACCGAGCTGGACGGCGTTGTAACCGTCGCTGGCCTGGGTTTTGGTCTGGATGACGCGATTGGGACCGGCGAGGACAACGGTCACGGGAATCAGATTACCGTGCGAGTCATAGACACTGGTCTGGCCAAGTTTTTTTCCTAGAAGTCCGAGCATAAACTTAAATTTTAATGGTGATGTCAACGCCGGCCGGGAGGTTCAATTTCTTGAGCTCGTCCACGGTCTTGGCAGTGGGGTCAATGATGTCAAGCAAACGCTTGTGGGTGCGCTGCTCGAAAGTTTCCTGGGACTTCTTGTCCGAGTGCGGCGAGCGCAACACGGTGAAGCGTTCCACGCGGGTGGGAAGGGGGATCGGGCCGGCCACCCGGGCGCCGGTGCGTTTGACGGTTTCCACGATGTCGTGGGCCGATTGGTCGATGACGCGATGGTCAAAGGCCTTCAGTCGAATTCTAATGCGTTGTCCAGCCATATAAAAAGAACAAGGTTAATTTAGTTTACGGTTAACTTCTCGCCGCCGGCTTCTTGCCTGCGGCTTCCAAAATCACACTCAGCACGCTGTTCGGCACCTGCTCGAACGTGAGCGGCTCCATCGAATACGACGCGCGGCCCTTGGAAAGGGACCGGATCGCCGTGGCATAACCGAACATTTCGGCCAGAGGCACATGCGCGTTAAGAATAGTCTGTCCACCCTTGGCGTCAATACCAATGATTGTGCCCCGGCGACGGTTAATGTCACCCAGCAAATCGCCCTGATATTCGTCCGGCGTGGTCACTTCGACCTTCATCAGCGGCTCGAGCAAAATCGGGCCAGCGGTTTTGAAGGCGTCTTTCAGCGCGAAAATACCGGCCATTTTGAAGGCCAATTCGTTAGAATCGACTTCATGGAAGCTGCCGTCGGTGATCTCAACGATCATGTCAATCACCTGGAATCCGGCATACACGCCGCTCTTGCAGGCTTCTTCGATGCCGTTGATGGTCGGAGGAATGTATTCCTTGGGAATCGCGCCGCCAACGATTTCGTTGCGGATTTCGATGCCTTTGCCCTTTTCATTCGGATAAATTTTGACGCAAGCATGGCCATATTGACCACGACCACCGGATTGGCGGATGTACTTGCCTTCGCCTTCCGCTTCTTTCGTGATGGTTTCACGATAAGCGATCTGCGGCGCACCAGTGGTGGCATCCACTTTGAATTCGCGCTTGAGGCGATCCACGATGATTTCCAGGTGCAACTCGCCCATCCCGGCGATGATAAGCTGGCTGGTTTCTTCGTTGGTAAAGCAACGGAACGTCGGATCTTCTTCGGCCAGACGTTGCAAACCTTCGCCCATTTTGTCGCGATCCTGCTTGGTCTTCGGTTCGACCGCCATGCTGATGACGGGTTCCGGGAAGCTGGGCGGTTCGAGCGTCACGTCGTAATCTTCGTTACAAAGCGTATCACCGGTGGTGATGTTGCGCAGACCGACGAGCGCGGCGATATCGCCGGCATAAACGTGATCCACGTCCTTGCGTTCGCTGCCTTGAATGATCATGAGGCGGCTAACGCGCTCGCGTTTGCGTGTGCGCGGATTGTAAATGGTATCGCCCTTCTTGAGCTGACCGGAATAAACACGGAAAAACACGAGTTTACCAGCGTAAGGATCGGTCCAAAGTTTGAACGCCAGGGAACAGAATTTATTGTTGTCGTCGGTTTCAACATGGACAACGTTTTCGGTGCCGGGTTCGAGACCTTCCGCGCCGGGAACGTCGAGCGGGCTGGGCAAATAATCAATGACCGCGTCCAGCAAAGTTTGCACGCCCTTTTTCTTAAAGGCGGAACCGCAGAGGACGGGGACCAGTTCAATTTTGCAGGTGAGGCGGCGAATCGCGGCCTTCAAAACAGGCGCGGAAACGGGCTTTCCTTCAATGACCAATTCGGCGATCTCGTCGTCCTTGTTGGAGACGGCTTCGATCAATTCTTCCAAGCCTTGATTCGCGCGTTCCTTGTCGGCCTCGGGGATCTCGCGGATTTCGTAATTCAAGCCTTCGTTGGCTTCGGTCGGGCCCCAGTAAATTAATTTCTGATTGATGAGGTCAATGACCCCTTCAAAGCCGCCTTCGACCGCTTTGCCTTCGGCTTCGGTCGGACCCTGGCCAAAGGGGAGGAGGATGGGATAGGCATACGCATTGAGCTTCTTGCGCATGTCGCTCAGGGCGTTTTCAAAATTCGCGCCGGTGCGGTCCATCTTGTTGACAAACGCGATGCGGGGAACTTTGTATTTGGTCGCCTGGCGCCAAACGGTTTCGGATTGCGGCTGCACGCCGGCCACGCCGCAGAACACAGCGACCGCGCCGTCAAGCACACGCATGGAACGTTCGACTTCAGCGGTGAAATCAACGTGTCCCGGGGTGTCAATAATATTGATGCGGTTCGGCAGATTGTTGAAAGCCTTATAGACCGCGTCTTCACCGGCTTTGGCGCATTTCTGGGTCCAGAAGCAGGTGACGGCGGCGGAAGTGATGGTGATGCCGCGTTCGCGTTCCTGTTCCATCCAGTCGGTCACGGTGTTGCCGTCATCCACGTCGCCGATCTTGTGGATCAGGCCGGTGTAAAAGAGGATACGTTCGGTGGTCGTCGTTTTGCCGGCGTCAATGTGCGCGGCAATGCCGATGTTGCGGGTGCGCTCCATCGTATATTGACGGTTTGGCGCGTTCACCGGTTTCTTGTCTGTCGTTGCTTCTGACATCTGATTTAGAGAATAAAAACGCCCCGATTGTTACCGTCGGGGCGTCGTAAATTGTTATAGACTACCAACGGAAATGAGCGAAAGCCTTGTTGGCTTGGGCCATCTTATGAACTTCGTCACGTTTGCGGATCGCGTTCCCCTGCCCTTGAAAGGCTTCGAGGATTTCAGCGGCCAACGCTTCCTTCATCGCCTGACCCTTGCGGGCATCGGCAAAATCAACCAACCAGCGCATCGCCAGCGCGAGCTGCCGATCATTGGGCACTTCCACCGGCACCTGGTAAGTGGCGCCACCGACACGGCGGGGCTTCACTTCGAGGCGGGGCTTGGCGTTATCTACCGCGCGCTGCAAAATTTCCAGCGGATTGCTCGCGGGATTCTTGACCACGATCTGGTCGAACGCGCCGTACACGATTTTCTGGGCGGTGGTTTTCTTGCCACTGACCATGACGGTGTTGACCAGCCGCGAAACGAGCGTGCTGTGATACTTGCTGTCTTCCAACAGCGGTCTGCGGGATGCTTGACGACGACGTGACATAAATTATTTCTTGGCTTCAGCGCCGGGTTTCGGGGCCTTGGGGCGTTTGACGCCATATTTGGAACGGCTGACGCGGCGTTTTTCGACACCGGCGGCATCGAGGGTGCCGCGCACGATGTGATAACGCACACCGGGCAAATCCTTCACACGACCGCCGCGCACCAGCACGATGGAGTGTTCCTGAAGATTATGGCCTTCATCCGGGATGTAGGCGATGACTTCAAAGCCGTTGGTCAAACGGACTTTGGCCACTTTGCGCATGGCCGAGTTTGGTTTCTTGGGCGTACGAGTCATCACTTGGAGACAGACGCCACGGCGAAACGGCGAGTTCTGCAAAGCCGGAGCTTTGGACTTCGTTCGCAATTTGTTACGTCCTTTACGGACGAGTTGATTAATTGTCGGCATTTGAGCGTAAAAATTTCCTCCCCTTCCCAGAGGGAAAGGGACGCGGAATATAATCAAAGGGTTTCCCCGATGCAACAAGTATTTGTAAAAAACCTGCTTCCATTGAAAATAGGGCAAAACGGGGGTGATGCAAGGGAAAAATCGGGGAATTTGGGCTGTCGGACGCAATATGTGGTATTGGGGGTGAAAAAGCCGTCAACCCGTCAGGCCCCTTGTAAACATTGAGTTTTATTGAGATTCAACCCGTCAGAAAGGCGTCAGGTGACCGTCAGAGAACGAAATTCACGCATGTGATATGACGCAAAAAACCCGCCAAAACGTGATTTTGCCCGGGAGGAGGCTGTGGCAATCCTCTTGCCGAACATTCCTAAATCGCTTATGTTTGACGGCATGAAAACACTGACGGTGGAAGAAGCCATTCCGGGCTTGGGCCGGTTGGTGGATTTGGCTCTGGCGGGCGAGCAAATTCAAATACGCAAGGGGAATGGTGTAGTGGAGTTGCGGCCAACCCCGGCTCCCATAGTCCCGCCCAAGGAGTCATTATCGCCTCGTGAAGCCTTGAGACGCATGCAGGATGAGTCCCAGTTGACTCAAGCACAGGCAGATCAATATCTGCGCGAGGTTAAGGAGGAACGATTGGCGGCGGAAGACCGGCGGAAGGCATGATTCATCTTGATACGAATTACTTGATTGGGTTGCGGGTAAAGGGATCTCCTGAAGCGCAAGAGGTGGATGACTGGCTGGCGGCAAGACAAACCTTGGCAACAAGCGCCGTTGCCTGGACGGAGTTTCTCAACGGGCCTGTCACTCCTCTCGAAGTCGAAAGAGCGGAAGTAATATTGCAATCGCGCATCATTCCCTTTGGCCAGCCGGAAGCTGTATTAGCGGCTGAATTATTTAACAAAACCGGACGCAAACGCGGCTCTCGCTTTGACTGTCTCATTGCGGCAACAGCGATAGTGGCGCAAGCGGAAGTGGCAACTGTCAACCAATCAGATTTCAAAGTTTTCGTGCCGCATGGGTTGAAATTGGCGGTCGCACCGACCGCCACAACGTAAAACGCAGTTTGCTCAAATGGGTTGTCTTGTTTGGTTATCGACAAAAAAGTTTTTCAAATTCATTCTCTGGTTATGAGCATGACACTCATCCTCATCTTGTTCGTCCTGGCTCAATTGATCGGCCCGGTTTTGTTGATCCGGCGCTTCAAATGGCTGGGCATTGTCGGAGCTTTCGCATTTACCGTCGCACTGCATTATGCCTTTCACAGAGTCTGCGTTGCGCACGATGCCGAGGCGGCGAACGCTTATGGCGCAGCCGTGTTTTCGTTCGTCATGCTGGCTCTCGGTTTAGTTTACTGCCTGATTGCGATTGCCATTGCGGGAGCATTCAGCGCGCGCGAGGATAGCAAAGAAGTTGTAGATTGAAATGGCAATGCGCCGTTCAGGCCGGTGTCAGCTCTCTTTTCCTCCACAAACAACGAACCAACAAAACCAACCGAAGTTATGAAAAGGAAAATCGAAGTAGGCAGTCTCCTTTTGGGAGCGTTCATCGGAGCGGGCGCAGTGCTTTGCGTCGCTGCCGCCACGACCAAGACCAACGCTGATGCCTCCGGCGACACCACCACCAAAACGAAAGAGGTTGAACAGGTTACGGGTATCGGCGGTGTTTTTTTCAAAGCAAAAGACCCGAAAGGAATGGTCGCGTGGTATCGCAAGAATCTAGGCATTCCATCCAAGGGCGGCTACACCGATTTCACCTGGCGCGACAAGGATCATCCCGAGGAGATGGGCCACACCGCCTGGCGGATTTTCCCGACCAACACCACCTACTTCGGCGAGTCGTCGTCCTCTTTGATGATCAACTATCGGGTGGAGATC
>CAIYOY010000218.1 GCA_903927905.1 uncultured Verrucomicrobiales bacterium
GCCTCTTGCATTCCACGCGCTGCGGGTCACAGACCCGCGCTCCGGGAAAAACCGCCTCAAAACGGCCTTTTTGGGTAAATTAAGAGCTTTTCCGGGTAAAACTGGAACTTTTCCTCCCCATTTTGGAGCTTTTCCCGGTCATTTTGCGGTTTTTTCGGGTTTTTTTGGAGTTTTTTGGGCGAACAAAATCATTTTGTTCGCCAACTTCGGAGCTTTTCCGGGTGTTTTTAGAGCATTTCCTGCCGAATTTGGAGCATTTCCTGCCGAATTTGGAGCATTTCCTGCCGGATTTGGAGCATTTCCTGCCGGATTTGGAGCTTTTCCGACCGGATTTGGAGTTTTTTTCGGGAGTTTTGGAGCTTTGTTGGCTGACAAAATGACTTTGTTGGTCGTCAAAACCACGGGTTGGCGGCGGGCGGAGACGGGGGGACGGCGTCAGGCGGTGGTTTCCCGGCGAGCCGCCGTGGGCGCAGGAACGGGTCCCATTGGGGGTGCCACCCAGCGGTGGCCTCGGGCCGACCCTTTGGCCCACCAGCGCATTGCAGGCTTGCTTTCGCGGGCGGGCGGGAAGTAAATAGGCGAACAACGGTTGTATATTAAAACTTAGGCTGCTTATGCCACGATATATTTTCATAGCTTTGCTGGTGGTCGGCGCTTGCTGTGGAATGGTTTGGTCTGTGCATCCGCTTTTGAGTCCGCCGCGAGGATTGATGCCATCTGATTGGACTTATGTTCAACTTATCCAAGATCGATACCCATTCCATTTGGTTGCCCCGAAATGGGTAAGTGATGAGCTTCATTGGATGTTCGCCGAGACTTTTGCCCGGTTGGGTGCCGTCGTTATTGGTGTAGCTTGTATTATTATTTTTGTCAGGTTTGCACGACGTAACAAACCAGCAGCCTAACAAGTCGCCGGAGCCAACCGCCGTTGGCACTGGCCGTTCCGCAGTCGCGGTTCACGTTACCCAAAAATCTCCCCAATCACCCGCGCTTCTTCCACGCCGGTTAGTTTCTGGTTCAGGCCTTGGAAGGGGAAGATGAGTTTTTCGTGGTCCAGGCCCAGCAACGCCAGAATCGTCGCGTGGAAATCGCGGACGTGGACTTTGTCCACCACGGCCTTCTCGCCGATGTCGTCGGTCTCGCCGTAGTGGAGGCCGCCCTTGACGCCGCCGCCTGCCAGCCAAACGGTGAAGGCATGTGGATTGTGGTCGCGGCCCGGTTTGTCGCCCTTTTGCGAAACGGGCAGGCGGCCGAATTCGCCGCCCCAAATGACGAGGGTGTCTTCCAGCAGGCCGCGCTGTTCCAGATCGGCCAGGAGTCCGGCCACGGGCTGGTCGGTTTCGCGCGCGAATCCGCGATGGTTGCCAGCGAGGTCGGCGTGGCAATCCCAACTCATCTGGTTATCCATGCCGCCGGAGTAAATTTGCACGAAGCGCACGCCGCGCTCGACGAGGCGCCGGGCCATGAGGCATTGACCGGCGAAATGTTTGCAGTGCGGTTGGTCGAGGCCGTAGAGCTTTTTGACGTGGTCGGGTTCGCGCCGGGTGTCGAAGGCTTCCGGCGCGGCGGTTTGCATGCGATAGGCGAGTTCGAAGCTTTCAATGCGGGCGGCGAGTTCGTTCTTCGCGCCGGAATCGGCCAGGGCGCGGTGATTGAGTTTGCCGAGGAGATCCAGTTGCGCGCGCTGGCGTGAACCGGCGAGGGCAGGGGAGGGTTTAAGATTGTCAATGGGTTCGCCCTGCGGCCGGAGCCAGGTGCCCTGATAAACCGACGGAAGAAAACCGGCGCCCCAGTTGAGCGCATTGCCCTTGGGCAATCCGCGATTCAACGGATCGCTCATGACCATGAAGCTCGGCATGTTCTCGCTCTCGGAACCCAGCCCGTAAGTGACCCACGACCCGACGCACGGATAACCCATGCGCGTGACGCCGGTGTTCATCATGAAGAGCGCGGGGCTGTGGTTGTTGGATTGCGTCCAGCAGGAGTGGATGAAGGCCATCTTGTCCACGTGCTGCGCCATGTTGGGGAAAAGATCGCTGACCCACGAGCCGCTCTGGCCGTGTTGCGCCCATTCGAACGGTGATTTCATCAGTGGCCCCACCTGGTCCTGAAAAAAACCCGTCTTATTATCAAACCCCTCCAACTTCTTCCCATCCATCTTCACCAGCCCCGGCTTGTAATCAAACGTATCCACCTGACTCGGCCCGCCGTTCATAAACAGCCAGATCACCGACTTCGCCCTTGGCTTAAAATGCGGCACCTTCGCCGCGAGCGGATTCAAATTCCCCGCTACGCTCTTGATCGGCCCCAACATCGAAGCCAGCGCCAACATGCCCAACCCACCACCCGCGCGCTGCAACATTGCGCGCCGGGACATCGGGGAATGGAAGCCGTGGGGTGTCATAATGTCTTCGGAGCGCGGGTCTGTGACCCGCAGCACGTGGCACGGAAAAGACGCTTTAATATATTGGAGTCACAGCGAATATCACGCTGCTGCGAGTCACAGACTCGCGCTCCGTTTTTAGTTCTCATAAACAAATTCATTCAATCCAAAAACAATCTGACAAAAATCCGTCACCGCCAACAACCGCCCGTCCCCCTTCTTCTCCTTCACATAACTCGCTTCCTGTCTCTTAAGAAAAGCCGCCGCATCCCGTGCTTCTCCCCAGGTCGGATTGCGACCCAGCGCCAGTTGATAAGCCCGCTTGGCAATGCCGCCATTATCTTTCCCCGCCATCATAACCTTCTTCGCAAACGCCCCGGCCCATTCCCGCACCTGCGGACTATTCATCAAAAACAACGCCTGCGGCGCCACCGTCGTCGTGGGGCGCACGCCCTGACTCACCAACGGCTCCGGCTGATCAAACGCCACCATTGAACCCATCAACTGACTCCGCTTCACCGTGAAATAAACACTGCGCCGCTTGCTGTTCTCATCCTTCGTCCCCGGCCCGAACATCGTCGCATCCAATTCTCCGCTGACCGACAGAATAGAATCCCGGATCGCCTCACCCTCCAGCCGACGAGGCATCCGCTGACAAAAATAATGATTCTCCAGATCAACCATTTCCTTCGCACGATCCTGCGCCGTGGACTGCATGTAAGTCGCGCTCATCATGATCGCCTTGTGAATCGGTTTCAATTTCCACCCGTTGCGAATCAATTCCCCCGCCAGCCAATCCAACAACTCCGGATGACTCGGCACGATCCCCGCGTGACCAAAATCATTCACGATCGGCACAATCCCGCGCCCAAAATGATGCTGCCACAAGCGATTGACCATGGTTCGCGCCACCATGTCGCCCGCGCCGGTGTCCGCATCCGTCAACCAATTAGCCAGCGATCGTCTGCGCCCGGAATACTTCGCGCCCTCGGGCGGTTGCCACTTCCAATGATCTTCCGCCTGACCCGTGCGATTCAACACCTGGAGAAAACCCTGCGTGGCCACGCCATTCTTCTGATCCACACTGCCGCGTTTCAGAATGTAAGTCTCGGGAAAGAAATCCGCGCCCTGCGTGTGCATCCGCAACGGCTCATATCCCTCCGCGCAAACTAACACCTTCGTTTTTCCTTTCGGTTCCTTGGCGGCGTGGGCCATGATTTTTTTATTATGCGCCTGCCAACCGGCATCGCTCAATTTCCACCAATCAAACACCACGCCGCGCTCCTCCGCCGACAGCGTTTTGCCGGCGCGCGCCCATTCAATCACATTCGTTGTTTTTAGCACCGTCCAAACCTTCCGTAGCGCAACCTCTTCTCCCTCTCCTCCTTCTGAAGGAGGAGAGGGCCGGGGAGAGGAGGCATGTTTAAGCCCACCCTTCGCCAGCCACTCATCAAACTTCGGTTGCAGCGTGTTCTCATACTGTCCGATCTCCGCCAACAACGGCAAATGTTCCAACTCCCATTGCTGGTGCGATTTCCGCGTCTTCTCCGGCTCCACATCCAGATCAATCACACTCCGTACCGTCGTCGTGAACGTGCTCAGCATCCGATAATAATCTCGCGTCGGAAAAGGATCATACTTGTGATCGTGACAGCGGCAGCATCCCACCGTCAGGCCCAGCATCGCGGAACTTGTCGTCGCCAGCATGTCATCCAGCGCATCGTAGCGCGTGCGTTCCACTTCATTCGCCGTGATCTGCGTCGGAAAAACTCCCGCGCCGAGAAAACCCGTCGCCGTCAGCGCCAGCGGATTCTCCGGCTCGAATTCATCCCCCGCAATCTGCCATTTCACAAATTGATCATACGGCATGTCCGCATTCAGCGCCTTGATCACAAAATCGCGGTAATAAAAAGCGCCCTCGCGATCGTAATCATGTTCAAAGCCGGAACTCTCCGCGAACCGCGCCACATCCAGCCAATGCCGCGCCCAGCGTTCGCCGTAATGCGGCGAGTCCAGCAGGCGATCCAGCAACTTCGGCCAGGCGTCCGGCGATTTGTCCCGCACAAACGCCGCGACCTCCTCTGGCGACGGCGGCAACCCGAGTAGATCAAAATAAGCGCGGCGAATCAGCGTGCGCTTGTCAGCGGGCGGCGAAAGTTTCAGCTTCTTCTCCGCCGCCTTGGCGAGGACAAAGCGGTCAATGGGATTTAAAAATTTGCTATTAGCCGGCGGAGCCGCTTTCGAGAGCGGCAGAAAAGCCCACCAATTGGTGTCCTTGGTCGTTTCCTTTTGCGTCAGGTCGGGCCGACGAAGTTTCTCTGCGTGATCAGGGGCAACCGGTTCAGCCGCACGCATAGAATTCAGCCCCAAGGCCAAACTCAAAAAAAGCGCGCTGCCGAATATGGATTTCACAAGCGTAATTGAACCAAGATTTGCGTAAGCGGGCGAGAAGGAAGTTTTGGCCTACGCACCACATTTCAGACTTGCTTTCGCGATCGGGCGGGAAAATTAATAGGTGAACAACGATTGAAAATATGAAATGCCCGGATTGCAGTGCAGAAATGGAAAAAGGCGACTTTTCGCTACCCAATAATACGGTATGGACTCCAGCGGGAGTCAAAGTGAAGTTCGGGGTCATTGCGGAAGACATGATTTGGTTGGCTAAACGGTGGAACCTTTTGCCCCAGCCAGCCAAAGGCTACGTATGCCGAAAATGTAAGATGGCAGTCCTAAAATATCCCGGAAAATAAAAAACCGCCGCGCTCTCACGAACGCAGCGGTTTGAGATAGAATGACAGCTTACTTCGCCGCCGCGTAATTCTTCGCCACTTCGTTCCAGTTGATCGCGTTCCAGATGGCTTTCAAATAATCCGGACGCTTGTTCTGGTATTTCAGATAGTAAGCATGTTCCCAGACATCGATGCCGAGGACCGGTTTGCCTTCGCAACCGGCGATTGCCTTGCCCATGAGCGGGCTGTCTTGATTGGCGGTGGAGCAGACTTCGAGCTTGCCGTTGTTGACCACGAGCCAGGCCCAACCGCTGCCGAAACGCGTCGCGCCGGCCGCTTCCATCTTCGCCTTGAAATCATCGAAACTGCCGAACGTCGCCTTGATCGCATCGGCCAATTCACCGGTCGGAGCGCCGCCGGCAGAAGGCCCGAGCAATTTCCAGAACATCGAATGATTGGCATGGCCGCCGCCGTTGTTGCGGACCGCGCCGCGAATATCTTCGGGCACCGCCGAAAGATTGCTGATGAGTTGCTCGACGGTTTTGCTTTCCAGGTCAGCTTTGCCGGCGATGGCTTTGTTCACGTTGGAGACATAAGCGGCGTGATGTTTGTCGTGATGGATTTCCATCGTTTGCGCGTCAATGTGCGGTTCGAGGGCGTCCTTCGCGTAGGGGAGGGGAGGTAATTCGTAAGCCATAAGATGTTTCAGTTAATGTTCAGTGTCAAAAGTCCAGCCTTTCAATTGACTGGCGGCTTTTAACCTAGCAGACGGTTGGCCGAAGCACAAGGGGTGGAATTTTAACGGAGCGCGACTCTGTGAGTCGCAGCAGATGACCTGCAACCGTGATATGGAATTGCTTGGACGGATAACCTGCTGCGGTTCACAGAACCGCGCTCCGCCACCCTTACGCCGCCAACCCCACAAAATTCTTCAACAACTGCAACCCAATATTCTGGCTCTTCTCCGGATGAAACTGCGTGGCATAAACATTATCCCGCCATACCGAAGAAGCGAAAGTTTCTCCATAACTGGTTTCCGTGGCCACCACTCTCAGATCATTCGGTTTCGGGAAAAAGCTGTGCACAAAATAAACATAACTCCCGGACTTAATCCCCTTATACAGCGGACAATCCTCACGCGTGATTTGAATCTGGTTCCATCCGATCTGCGGAATCTTCAACCCCGGTTGATTTTGAAACCGCACCACCTTCCCGCCGAACAACCCCAACCCCGCCGCACAACTATTAAACTCCTCGCTCTTTTCAAACAGCGCTTGATACCCCACGCAGATGCCAAGAAACGGTCGACCCGTTTTGATAAATTCCTTGGCCGCCTCGAGCAAATCCTGTTTTTGCAAAGCATTGACACAATCATCAAACGCGCCCACCCCCGGCAGCACGACGGCGCGGGCGTCCTTGATTTCGTCGGGTTGACGGACGACTTTCACATCCGCGCCGACTTTCAAAAGCGCCTTCTGCACACTCCGCAAATTCCCCGAATCATAATCAAGTAAAGCAATCACGGGATTTAGAATAACATTAGTGGCGAAGTGGTCAAGGCGGTGTGATTGATTGGACCTCAAAAGCGGTAGAGGACAACCGCAGTCCAAAAGCTGTCGCCATTTTGAAAGCGCCTTTACGCGCGAAGCGTCTTGGACTGCGGGAGTCCTCTACCGCTTTTTTGCGCGTAAATTAGGTGTTGGATGTTGAAGTTTCACTGGGGCTTGGAGCTTGGATATTGGAGCTTACCTCCCTCTCCGTCTTCAACCGCAACTGCCCGCAAGCCGCATCAATATCCCCACCCTTCTCCCGCCGCAACGTCGCCGTCACCCGCTGTGCTTCCAACGCCGCCAGAAACGCCTCCTGCACTTCCTCCGTCGGACGAACCCATGGTAAATCATCCACCTTATTGTAAGGAATCAAATTTACCTTGGCATAAAGCCGATTCGCCAGCTTCGCCAACGGCCCCACCTGATCCAGCCCGTCGTTGATTCCCGCGATCAAAATATATTCCAGCGTGATCATGCGCGCCTTCTTCTCCTGGTAATATTCACAGGCCGCCGTCAGTTCCGCGAGCGGATACTTTTTATTGACTGGCATGATCTTGATCCGTGTCTCATCGGTGGCGCCGTGCAGCGAAATGGCCAGGCGAAATTGCATCGGATCATCCGCCAGCTTGCGGATTTGCGGAGCAAGGCCGCTGGTGGAAATGGTGATCTTCCGCGCGCCGATGCCTCCGCCCCACGGCGCATTCAAAATCTTCAACGCCTTGATCAAATTATCATAATTGGCCAGCGGTTCGCCCATGCCCATGATGACCAGATTATTGACCAAACGCCCATCCGCCACCCCACCGCTGCGTTCAACCGCAAGGATTTGATCCACAATTTCCTCCACATTTAAATTGCGCTTCCACCCCTCCAGTCCACTGGCGCAAAACTTGCAGCCATACGCACAGCCCACCTGCGTCGAAACACACAGCGTATGTCGATCGCTGGCCTCGCCATACAGCGCGGGATTCGCCGGAATCAAAACGCTTTCGATGAACTGCCCATCGCTCAATTTCCAAAGAAATTTCTGTGTGGTATCCTTCGCCCCTTGTTTTTTTGCGAGTTCGAGCGAATAAAAAGAATAAGTTTCCGCCAGCTTTCCCCGGAGCGCCTTGGGCAAATTGGACATCGCGTCCCAAGTCGTCGCCCGCTTGGCATAGAGCCACTCCAGCAGTTGCGTGACGCGATAGGCAGGCTGCTGCCATTCTGCAAATTGCTTTTGCAGTTCCTCCAAAGTTTGCGAGCGGATATCAGTCACACCCGAAGTGTAATTCATTGCGGGCTGAGACTGCAATAAAATGCCAGCGTCGTTTGTCGCATTGGAGCGCGGCATTCATGCCGCTTCACCGTGGAACAACCAGAGAGTGCTAGATTTTATTTGATGCGATATTTGCAACGAACACTGAAGCGGCATAAATGCCGCGCTCCTCCAATCACTGCCCGTCACTTTTCAAAACCAAAAACCGGCTGCCTTGCTCGCCGACGAGATTGACCATCATGCCGTGTTTCGGATCGCTGGTGCGAACCGCCTCGCGAAATTGGCGCGGGTTATTGACCGGCTTGCGGTTGATTTCGGTGATGACATCCCCGGCCTTGATGTGATGTTCTTCCGCCGGGGAGTTGGGTTCCACCGAGGCCACCACCACGCCCGAACCCACTTCGATGTTGAGTTGCTCCGCCACATCCTTGGTCAATGCCTGCACGGTCAAACCGTAACCCGCAGCATCCACCTGTCCGTTGTTCTTGGGCGAATTTTGCGCCATGGTGTCATCCGAAGGCATCGCATCCGTGGTGATTTTGATGGTCAGATGTTCCTTGCCCCGGACCACCGATAACGCCACGACCTGCCCGACTTTTATGGGGAATATCTCATCCTGCAATTGGCGCGAAGATTTCACCGTCTTGCCATTCACCGCCGTGATCACATCGCCGGCTTTCAGGTCGGATTTGGCTGCCGGGCCATTGGGCAAAATGGCGGTGACCACCGCCCCGTCGTCCACGTCCGGGGCCAGACTTTTGTCCAATTCCTTGAAATCCTGCTGGTCGCGCAAATCATCAATGCCCACGCCAATCCGCGACCGAGTGAATTTTCCCTCGTGCATCAGATGATCCGCCACGCGTTTGGCCAGATTGATCGGGATGGCGAAGCCGATGCCCGTGTTCATGCCGAGGATCATCGCGTTGATGCCGATGACTTCATCGTAAAGATTCACCAGCGGCCCACCGCTGTTGCCCGGATTGATGCTGGCGTCCGTTTGAATGAAATCCTTGTCCTGAAAACCTTCTGTGAGCAATTCCTTCGAGCGACCCTTGCCGCTGACATGGCCGACGGTCACGCTGTAATTAAAGGAAAAAGGCGCACCGATCGCGATGGCAAATTCTCCGACGCGCGTCTTATCCGAATCACCCAACATGGCCTTGGTCAATCCTTTCGCGTCAATCTTGATCACCGCGATATCTGATTCCGGGTCGCGACCTTTGATCGTCGCATCGAACCGCCGTCCGTCCATCAGCCGGACCGAAATCGTGTCCGCCTGTTCCACCACGTGATTATTTGTCAAAATGTAGCCATCTTCCGTAATGATAATGCCTGAACCTTGCCCCATCGTTTTTTCCGGGCGAGCCGGAGTGCGGCGTCCGCGCCGTCCGCCCCATTGTTCAAAGCGGCGACGATATTGTTCCGGCAACATGTCCCACCATGATTCATCGGCATTCTCCTGCGCCGCCGCCTTTTGCGTCACCGTGATCAGCACCACCGAAGGCGACACTTTATCCGCCACCTCAATAAACGCCTCATTCAATTGGCGGGCCAGATCGAGCGCGGCGGAAGCATCTTTGGCGGCCAAACGGCTGGGACCGGTACTCAAACAGGTCAAAGCAGCCAGGGCGAGGGACAGCGTCTTGTATCTCATAATGAATTACCTATAACGTAATTTGAGCTTTTTTCCGTAAAAATGTTCAAAAATCCGGCCTTGCCCATTGACTTGTTTTTCGTCCGCCGGTAGCTTCATTGTTCGACATGCGTGAAGTAATCGAAAAACTCCTCATTTTACAAGACCGTGACCGCCGCATCATGCGGCTCAGAGATCAGCTCGCCCGGTTCGAACCCGAACGCCAGATGCTCCAGGCCAAAACCAGCGGCACCCAAGCCGCCCTCGACGCCGCCAAACTTCGCGTCAAACAGATCGAAAGCGAACGCAAGGAATTGGAACTCCAGGTCCAGGCCAAAAAAACGCAGATCGAAAAATACGCCCTGCAACAATTTCAGACCAAGAAAAACGAGGAATACCGCGCTTTGGCCCACGAAATGGAAACCTGCAAAGCCGACATTGTCAAAATCGAGGACAAAGAGATCGAATTGATGGAACAGGCCGAAGCCGCCCAGAAACAGGTCGTCGCGGCCACCGGCGAAGCCAACGAAGCCAAAAAATTGATGGACAGCCAGGTCAAGGAACTGGACATCCGCGAAACCGCTCTCAAAACCGAAGTGGCCGAACTGGAAGGCAATCGCGACACCTTGACCACCGGCGTGGATGAAAGCACCCTCGGCCGTTATTCCCGCCTGCTCAAAAACAAAGGCGAGAACGTCATCGTCGGCATCCAACACGGCGTTTGCGGCGGTTGCCACATGAAGTTCCCGATGCAGATTGTCGTCGCCTGCCAGGGCGAAAAGGAACTGACCACCTGCCCGAACTGCGGACGCATCCTCTATTACACCCGCGATATGGATTTGGCTGTGACGGAGTAAACCGTTGGTGTTCAAGCTTTAGCTTGTCTCTGGCGGAGCGCGGGTCTGTGACCCGCAGCAGCGTGGCCAAGTTGAAAACTTCAGAGTTTTTCAAAGCTTTATATTTGTTGCTTGCTGCTTTATCCCAGCCTTGTCATTCCCGTTCAACCGCGCTATTTTTCCCCTGATTTTGGAAGGGTGGAGAATCGCTCCTGTCCGCGAGGATGGGGGAGGAAAGTCCGAACACCAGAGGGCGCGATGCCGCGTAACCCCGGTTCAGCCGGGGATATACTCGGGCGAAATGTTTCAAAGCATTTCGACGGAAAGTGCCACAGAAAACAAACCGCCATCTTCGCAAGAAGGTGGTAAGGGTGAAAAGGTGGTGTAAGAGACCACCGCTGACGGAGCAATCCGGCAGGCACGGAAAACCCCATCGGGTGCAAGGCCAAATAGGAGACCCTGGAGCGGCCCGCTCTGAGTTTCGCTTCGGTGAAACGGGTCTCGGGTATCGGCTGCTAAGACAAATGATTCTCTCCGCTCGCAAGAGCGCAGACAAAATTCGGCTTACAGCCCTTCCAAAATCATTTTTTCCAGCGGAGCGCGACTCTGTGAGTCGCAGCGCGTTGTCCGGATGAGACGTGTGATAATTATGGGCGTTTCATCGCGTGTCAAATGCTGCGGGTCGCAGACCCGCACTCTGTAGGCAAACTAAACCCCATTCTTCGCCGCCGCCAGCATCCGCTCATGTTCCGCTTCGTTCATCCCTTCCTCGATCAACTGTTCGGCCACGGTTTGCTCGTCCAAGGCTTCTTCCTTCTCCACGGCGTGCCCGGACGCATCCAGATCAGCGTCCCATTCCATCAACATGGCTTCGGCTTCGTCTTCTTGATCATGGGTGGAAATCGCAACCACGCCGGTCAATTCCTGCCGCGCCTGTTGCAGATCGTTTTTAGTGTAATTTCCATGACCGGCAATGACCGCCAATTCCCGTGCCCGAACTAGGACCATCTCTTCCGTCAGCGGCCCGGCCCCATGGAAATGATTCAGAATTTTTCCCGGTGCTTGATGCATCGCTTTCATGTTTCAACCTAAACCTGAAAACCCATCGCGCAACTGACTATTTCCCCTTTTTTCTGTTTTAAATTTTGCGTTTCTTTGGATTTTGAAATTTGTTTCGTGCTTCGGAATTCGTGCTTCGATTTTTCCTCTCCCTATTTTTTCTGCTTCTCCAACGGCAAACTCGGATCATAATCCGGATTCGGCGTCGGCATGGCCGCTTTCACTTCTTTGCGCCAGGCAATTAATTTTTCGTGCAGATCTTTAACCTTGTCCGGATTTTGCGCGGCGAGATTGTTCGTTTCGCCGATGTCATCGTGCAGATTGTAAAGTTCGAGACTCTTGTCCTCAAACCACTCGATCAGTTTCCAATCGCCATCGCGGATCGCTCCGCCCGGTGCGCCACCTTGATTGCCGTAATGCGGATAATGCCAGTAAAGCGGGCCACGCTTGAGCGGGTTGCCTTTGAGCAACGGCACCAGGCTGACGCCATCAAGATGTTGCTCTTTAAAGGGCGGCAAACCGGCGAGTTGCAGGAGGGTCGGATAAAAATCAGTACTGGTCACCGGCGTATCACAGAGACTGCCGGGCTTGGTCATGCCCGGGACAAAAACAATCATCGGCTCACGAACGCCGCCTTCGTAAAGCCAGCCTTTGCCGCCGCGCAATGGAAGATTCGAAGTCGGATGCCCTTCCGCCGTCGCCAGACCGCCGTTATCGGAGAAAAACACCACGACGGTTTTCTCGGCCAGACCGTTCGTTTCCACCGCATGAAGCACCCGGCCAATGGCGCTGTCGAGTTGTTCGATCATCGCGGCATAATCGGCCTGATTTTGCACCAGGCGCACCTTGCTGTCGCGTTCCTGACCCCAGGCATCCGGCGGGGCGGAAGCCTTCTTCCGCTCATACTTGTCAATCAAATCCGAGCGCGCCCCGATCTTGATATGCACCGCCAGAAACGGAAGATACGCAAAAAACGGTTCGTTGGTATGCGTGCTGATGAATTTGATCGCTCCTTGGGCGATGCGATCCGTCGTCTTGGGATCGTCGCGCCGATCCGGTATCGGTTCGTCGCTGGGCGGATAATAAAACTGATTCGTGCCGACGAGATTCGAATTGAACCCTTGTGCTCTCGGCGAAAACCGACCATCGCCCAAGTGCCATTTCCCCGCGAAAAAAGTCGCATACCCGGAATCCCGCAACCGTTCTGCAATCGTGACCTCCTCCAGCGGCAGTTGATGGGCGTTGGGCGCGGGCTTCAATTTGCCCGGACGATTCAGCCCGATATAATCCGTCACTCCGAACCGTGGCGGATATTTCCCCGTCATGATGCTCCCGCGGGTCGGCGAACAAACCGGGCAAGCCGCATAGCCCGAAGTGAACCGCATCCCCTTCTTCGCCAAATCGTCAATATTCGGCGTCTCATAAAACGTCTTCGGATTATTCGCCCCGATGTCCATATAACCCATGTCATCCACAAGAATGAAAAGAATGTTACGATGTTGAACTGGCGCAGCGGAGGCCGGAATGATGGCTAAGCACAGAAGTGCTAAAATCAAAACCCAGGAACGCAAAGAGAAATTCATAATATGGTATCGTGCAGAGAGACGCCCACGGGAGTCAATTGGTTACCATTCAAAGGGTATCAATAAAAAATGATGGTTAAGTTTGGGTTGCTGAAGAGCGGACGGAGCGCGCCTCTGTGA